>CAZBDA010000082.1:18590-23501 GCA_964490445.1 uncultured Rickettsiales bacterium
GCCCAGGGCCAGAAAGAGCACCAGGAGACTTCGATTCATTGCTTCCCCTCGGAAAAGACCGCAGGGAAGGTTACCAGGGCTGGGTTCACGCAACGCAGTGTGGGGCGTCTACTCCGACAACGGACTCCGGCCCCTCGCTGCGCCGCGCGCGGTACTCTTCGCTCGGAGAAGGACATGCGGCACAACCACCTGGTCAGGGCGCGGCAGATCACACATCGATGGTGCCCTTGCCGGGTTGTGGGCGGCTGGCTACGGTGAGTCTCGATATGGCGCCCCCAAAACGATGCGCTCGCCTGTTCTCGCTGGCACTGCTCTGGTCTGGCCTGGCTGCTTGTGGTGGGAGCCCTGCTCCGGGTCCGGGCCCCGGTCCGGTTCCTGATCCTGAGCCGGGTCCCAACCTCGCCGAGCCCGGCACCTTCCTGCACAGCGAAGCCCGTAGCTGCGAGAACCCGCAGGACGGCGACGTGCCGCTGAGCGAGGAGGGCGTCGCCCGCGGCATCGACTTTGTCCTGCCCGACAGCACGGAGTTGTTCGGCTTCTTCGTGGAAGGAGTCGGCGGTTCGCTCATTGCCCGCGACCTGGACGGAGACGAGGACATCGATCTGTTGTGCGCGCGGAGGGACCGCGAGGCGCATGTCTTTGCCAACGATGGCAGCGGCCAGTTCGAGGAGGTAGCCGCGGGGCTGGAGATGCCGGACTTTGCCTACAACATCTCCGTCAGCATCGCCGCCGACCTGGACGGTGACCGCCTGCCGGAGCTGATCATCGCCGGGGGGGGCTTCATGGCCTTTTACCCAAACCTGGGAGACCTGCAGTTCGGCAAGGCGGTTTATGCCTACAGCGAGCAGGACGAGGTCGCGCAGGTGTACATGAGTTCGGCCCTGGGTGATGTGGACGGTGACGGCGACCTGGATCTGCTCATGCCGGGCACCGGGCCTCTCATGGCGGGGCCTTCCGAGGGCCTCGATGTCGGTGGCCCCGACCGGATCCTCTTGCGTGATGGCGAGGACTTTGTGGCCGGACCGGTCCTGGTGGCCGGCGACGAAGGCTCGCGTACCCAGTGCGTGCTCTTTACCGACCACGACAACGACGGCGACCAGGACCTGCTGGTTGCCGCCGATAGGGGGCCGCCGTCGAGCCTGTACCGAAACGATGGGCCAGGTGCCGACGGGCAACTCCAGTTGGTCGATGAGGCCGCGGCTCGAGGCGCGGCGCTGGAGATGGCGGCCATGGGCATCGACTCGGCCGACATCAACGGCGACGGCCTGCTCGACTACTGCATCAGCGACATCGGTCCGCCGCGCTGTCTGTTGTCGGACAGCTTCGGCTCGTTTGTCGAGAGTTCCCTTGCGCTCGGCATCACGCCGGACGAGTGGGTGGGTGTCGAGGGTACGGTGGGCTGGTCTTTGGAACTGGTGGACCTCGAGAACGACGGCATCCTCGACCTGGTGCAGGCGAGTGGCCCCGACACCGGGGCGGCGATGGACGGAAACATGGAGTTCCCCGATCTCATCTGGCAGGGGCAGGCCGATGGCAGCTACCAGGACCGCTCCGAGTCCCTTGGGTTTGCGAATCGGCACCCCCACTACGGGCTGGCCGCCGTCGATCTCGATGGCGATGGCTCGCTGGACCTGGTGACTTCAGGCCCCGGAGATCGACCCCGCGTTTACATGAACACCTGCCGCAGCCGCTCGTGGATCGAGGTGCAGCTGGTGGGAACGGCAGGCAACAGCGAGGGCTTTGGCTCCCGGGTCGAGGTGAGCGCGGGCGGCATCACCAGGGTGCGCGAACTCTACAATCTGCGCGCTCAGGGCCAATCGGCGGCGCGGCTGCACTTTGGCCTGGGTGAGGCGGAGCAGATTGATTCGATCACCGTGCACTGGCCCGACGGCTACAGCACGACCACGGACTCGGCCATGCCGCGCACCCTGGTGACGGCTCTGCACCCGCACAGCATTCCCTGGAAGATCGCGAGGAAGTAGCGCCGTGTTGTCTCGCGTTGCGATGATCCGCTCGCTGCCCTGGCAAGGCCTGCTCGGCTCCGCGCTCGGCGTGTTTCTCTGTCTGGGTGGCTGCACCAGCGCCCGCTACGAAGGCGGGCAACCCGGCGACTGCAGCGACGGCGCCGACAACGACGCTGATGGCACCTATGACTGTCTTGATGATGGCTGCGCCTCCGCCCCGGAGTGCGGGGGCGGCGAGCTGCCCGATCCTGTCTACCAGGGCACCTTCGAGTTCGGGGAAGAGATCCTGTGTGCCGATCCCATCGAGGGAATCGCGCGCTTCGAGGAGGTGAGCCTCGAGCGCGGCATCGACCTGGCAGTCTTTGACCCGGCGGGGAATGGAGAGAACCTCTCTGACGCCGAGCTGACGGGCCGGGGCGGAGCGCTGTTGGCAACCGACATCGACGGCGATGGCGATATCGACCTGATGCAGGGCCCGAAAACGCTCTATCTCAATGATGGGGCCGGGTATTTCACGCGGGTCCCTGGGGCCATTCCGCAGGACACCCCGGGCAACTTCACCTACATGGGATCCCACGATCTGAACGGTGATGGGCTGCCCGATCTCATCGGTGACTGGGAATCAGAGCAGGGCTTTACCCGCCAGTGGTGGATGAACGAGGGCGGCGGCAGCTTTGCCGACGGCCAGACCCTCGAGGTGCCCGCCGCTGCTGTTGCTGCCATCAATGCATCGCTGGCACTGGGGGATGTCGATGGCGATGGCGACCTGGATCTTGCCTACCTGACGGGCGCCTACTACGACGACGAGGGTGCTCTGGTCTTCCCTCCCGCACCGGTCTACGAGAATGTCGATGGCACCTATTCGTTCTGGTTCGACCTACTGATGGACTGGGGTGGGCATCCCAGCGCCCAGACGGCCTTGTTTACCGACCGCGACGGCGACGGTGACCAGGACCTGCTGGTGCCCAACGACTGGCCCATGGAAGGGGGGCCCTCGGCTTTCTGGCGGAACGACGGCCTCGATTCGGCGGGCTTGCCTGTGCTGGTAGACGATGCGATGGGCAGTGGCGCTGCCCTGGAGATGGCTGCTATGGGCCTGGACACCACGGATCTCAACGGCGACGGCATCCTTGATTACTGCATCACCGACGTCGGCAGGCCGCTGTGCCTGGTCAGTGGCGCGGACGGCAGCTACTACGAGGGCGGCGCGGCCCTGGGCCTGTATCCCGGCTCTGTTCCCATCGGCGCGGGCGACGATGACGATGATCCTCCGAATCCCAACCAGGCTCTGAGCACCGTTGGCTGGTCATTGGACTTCAACGATCTCGACAACGACGGCTGGCTCGACTGTGTCCAGGCCAGCTCGCCGGACTCGACCGCCGTGGAGGTGGGGATGATGGAGTTCATCGACCTGATGTGGCGTGGCCTGCCCGACGGCAGCTTCGAGGATGTGAGCCAGGCGGTTGGTTTTGATGACCTCACTGATCACCTGGGCCTGGTAACCGCTGATTTCGAGGGCGATGGCTTCCTCGACATCGTCACCGCCGGCAGGGGGTCTGTGCCTCGGATGTACAGCAATCGCTGCGGTAGCAACAACTGGATCGAGGTCCTGCTCGAGGGTCCGCCAGAAAACCGCGAGGGCTTCGGTGCACGGCTCGAACTGACCTGGAGCGGTGGTGTGAAGGTGCGGGAGATGATGAGCCTGCGGGCGACCAGCCAGGGTCCGCCCCGGGTTCACTTCGGCCTGGGTAGCGATGAACTGATCGGGCGCCTGCAGGTGCGCTGGCCCGATGGCGAGGTGAGCATCTGGGATCGCTTCACCGGCCGCCGCCAGGTACGAGTCGTGCACTCTCGCGCCCCCAACAAGGACACGCGGTGAAGGCGAAGGAGAGCTAGAATCAGGGCGATGGACAGAAGAAACTTCCTCAAGCTGTGTTCCGCCAGCCTGCTCGGCAGCGCCGGGCTGGCCTGTGAGCAGGGGGGCAGCAGTGGCACAGGCATTGGGCTGCCACCGGTCGGTCCAAGCCCGAGCCTGCCGGGACCGCTGCCGGTCTCCAGCGAGCCCTGGGGGATCCCGCCCGCCGGCAGTGAGCATTCGCTGCTTCCCGTCGAGAGCCGGCCCGAGGCCATGCTCGAAATCTTCCTGCTCGGCGGAATGTCGCCCTGGGAGACCTTCTACACGGTCCCGGGCTTCTGTGACCCGTCGATCGGAGGCGAGTACTCCGGTCAGCAGTGGTGGATGTTCCAGGGGGGCGGTCGCTCCGTAGAGGGCTGGTTCGCCGAGTGTGATGGTGGCTCGCGGTCGCTCTACGAGCCTTTCGCTGCCGACGCGGCGGGTGTGACGGTCAACCTGGGACCCTTCATTTACCCGCTGCGGGATCGGCCCGATATTCTCTCGCGGATGCGCGTCTGGGTGGTCAGCCACGACGTCGAGCCGCATGCTGTCGCCATTCCCTTTGCGGTCGCCGGTCACGGCGTCAGCAACCCGCGGATGGCCGGCCTGGGAACGCACCTGCAGCGCTTCTTTTCCGGTCAGGATGGCGGACAGCGCAGCGCGCCCTCTGCCTACACCATCTACATGAGTTCCTTTGATCGCTCCAACAACGGCGCCGCGGCCACGGCACTGGGGCTGCACCCAGCTTCGGCCCAGCCGCTAGCACTGCAGCTGGGGCCCAACCCGCGCTTGCCGGCGCGTCTGCCTCGGCCGGGGGTTGCCGGCTACAAGAGCGAGCTCGATGCACTGGTCGACCACTACACGCAGCAGCTGCGCCAGCGGCTCGATCACGCCATCGCTGGTGGCTTGCGGGCGCCTGCGTACAACGACTTCGAGGCGGTACGCCGGGCCATGGGCAATCACGAAGCTCTGGTCGACCTGTTGCCGGCCTCGTTGTTCGACCTGTCCGATGTGACGATGTGCAGTTCGCACCCGGGCTATCCGCAAAGTGCC
>CAZBDA010000083.1:0-15469 GCA_964490445.1 uncultured Rickettsiales bacterium
TGCGACCGTCCGGTTATGAGCCGGTTGCTCTAACCAACTGAGCTATGGGCCCCCGGGGGGAGAGTGCCACAGCGCGGGCAAGGTGCCTACTGCTGGGATGGGCAACGCAGCGGCGCGCTCAGTTGCGCGCCTGGCAGACGAAGCTGGTCCAGTTGTCGGTGAACTCGCAGCGGTGGTCGTTCCAGTTGCGGGTCGTGTCGCCGGGGCTCCAGTACAGCTGGGTGCAGTCTTCGTCGCCCGAGTTGTTGGGCTCGCCCGAGTTCCAGGCCGTGTAGCTGCCGGTCCAGCCGTCAGACCACTGCCAGTTGCCCTCGACGGCGCGGTCGTTGTAGCCGATCCAGGGGGCCTCGTTGTTGGGGAAGCTCGCCGCCGCCGCCAGCGCCTTGAGCCAGTTCTGCTCGTCGGCGCTGCGCACGCTGGCCAGATCGTCGTAGCCCACCTGGATGCACAGGGCGCGGGCGTCCGGCCAGGTGGAGTCCTGTGGGCAGATGGCGAAGTAGCTGACCAGGTCATACCAGTCGCCGGTGCAGTCCAGCCCGTCGCAGTCGCCGTCGACTCCGTCTCCGTAGCTGTCGCCGGCAAAGGGATAGATCGTTGCATCGTTGTCGTCGCAGTCGTCGTCGGCGCTGCCGGCGATGCCGTCGGCACCGCAGGGGTTGATGCCGTCGCCGTCGCTGTCGAGGCCGTTGTCGACGAGGCTGTCGCAGTCGTTGTCGAGGCCGTCGCACAGCTCGGGGTTGCCGGGGAAGCTGGCCGGCTCGTTGTCGTCGCAGTCGCCGCTGTTGTTGACCGTGCCGGCCGGACCCGTACACGCGAGCACGCCGGTCAATGGATCGCCGTAGCCGTCGGCATCTATGTCGCTGTACCAGAGGTCGGCGTTGACCGGACCATTGTCGATGGTGCCGTCGCAGTTGTTGTCTACGCCGTCACACAGCTCGAGGGCGCCGGGAAAGGAAAGCGGGTCGTTGTCGTCGCAGTCCAGCGAGTTGCTGCTGCTGCCGACCGGCTGCTGGCAGGCCGGCAGCGGCGCGGCGAGATCGCCGTAGCCGTCGCCGTCGAGGTCGGTGAAGAAGGTGTTGGTGACGCCTTCGTCGATGCTTCCGTCGCAGTTGTTGTCGGCCTCGTCGCAGACCTCGATGGCTCCGGGGTAGCTGGCTGGATCCAGGTCGTCGCAGTCCAGGTCCCCGGCCACGTAGCTGGGCGGCGCCGTGCAGGCCACCACCACGGTCGAACTGCGACCGTAGCCGTCGCCGTCGCCGTCCAGGTACCAGCTGTTCTCGCCGCTGGCTCCGGCCTCGTCGATGGTGCCGTCGCAGTCATTGTCGATGCCGTCGCACTGCTCGACCTGGGTCGAGTTCACCGCCGCGTTGCTGTCGTCGCAGTCCTCGCAGGCCGGCGCGCCGTCGCCGTCGCTGTCCTGGTAGGCGGTGCTGCCGTCGCAGTTGTAGTCCTGCGGATCGGTGCAGTCGCTCTCGGCCGCGCCGGGATGATAGTCAGGGTCGTTGTCGTCGCAGTCGCCGCCCAGGATGGTCTCGCCGGCAGGGCCGTTGCAGGCGCTGTGCGCGGAGCCATCCTCGCCGAAACCGTCGCCGTCCTCGTCGCTGTACCAGGTGCGCGCATCGCTGGCCTCGTCCTCGTCGATGGTTCCGTCGCAGTTGTTGTCGACGTGGTCGCACACTTCTTCGGCCTCGGGGTGAACCAGCGCGTCTTGATCGTCGCAGTCTTCCTCCTCGTCGAAGCCGTCGCCGTCTGCGTCGACCGGGGCCGGCTCGGCGGAGTCGTCGTCGCCTGCGGTGTCGTCGTCGCCTGCGGAGTCGTCGTCGCCTGCAGAGTCGTCATCGTCGGGAATGGGGTTGTCGTCATCGTCGGTCAGGGGGATGTCGTCGCAAGCCACGGTTCCGAGCAGGAGCGCCAGGCACAACAGGACAAGGAGTCGCCGGAGAGTGATGCTCATGCTGCCCATTGTACGGCAGCCGTGGAGCGATGGGTCTGGTCGCGGAGTCCGCCGTCCCGCGTCGGACAGGCTCAGTACAGGACCGTCGCTTCCATCTCGAACAGCAACTCGTCGCGGAAGAGGTCTGCCACTACGCGCGGGCCGTGCAACTCGGGCACCTTGCCGCGTCGCTCGAGATCGCACCAGCACTGCCAGGTCTCGTGGTCCTTGAAGTAGAGGGTCTGCCAGACCGTGGAATCCAGGCTCAACTGCTCGTGGGATAGCAGGTCCTCGACGTTCTCCACGGTTGTCAGGATCTGCTTCTCGGCGTCGTCTTTGTGGATGCTGTTGCCCTGCTTGTCGATGCTCGCGGTGCCGGACACCGTGACCAGGTGTTGATTGCCGAGGTCGATGCTCATCCCGCGCGAGACAGCAGTACCGTACTTCCACGCTTCGCACTGCCGTTTCGGTCGCAGGGCTCGGAAGGGACGCTCGCCGTTCTTGCCTTCGACAGCCAACAACTCCATGAAGCAGGGAGCGCCCGCGGGGTGGAACCCCTGGATGCCAGTGCTCGCGGGTGGCGCGACCCCGTCCGCTTTGTCGCCAATTCCGTGTCGTTCGAACAGGCTGTTGCGGACCCGGTTGAGATCCGGATACCAGTCGAGCAGGTCGGCGACGTACAGCCAGGTGCGGCTTACATCCTGGACCTGGAAGTCGTAGTGGGCGAGTGCCGCTACGCCAGCTTCGAGCATGGATTCGATGGCCCGGTGGGCGGTCTGTCCGACTCCCCCGCACAGGTCCGATACGCCCATCAGGCGGAACTGAGGGCTGCACACCATCGTGCCGCTGCAGTTGCCGTCGATGTCCAGGTCCTGCCAGGTCCAGTCGGCCTCGAGGCTGACGCCGAGCACCTGGATGCTGTCGAGGATGCCGCCGCCGGTGAGGGGATTGCAGACCCAGGTGGGCTCCCCCGATCTGCGCAGGTTGTGGCGGTCGTAGGCCTGGTCTCTTGCAGCGCGCAGGCCCGGCAGCGCGCCCTGGTCGGCGTAGATGCGCTCCATGACCGGCATCAGCCCCAGGTCGGCGGAACGACTCGCCAGTCCCTCGAACAGGCCGGCTGCAGTGTCGATGTCGCTAAGTGGTGCAGCAGGGGACACAGACAGCAACTGGAACGGACCTTCCGTGTCGCTCTCGAGCATCACACCGACTGCGCCTTCATGGGGGTACATATCGAAAGTATAGATCCCCGGCGGATGCCTCGCCGGGCCTCCCCCCGCCTCGCTGGTCTGCGTCGCGGAGTTCAGAGGGCAAGCAGAAGGAGAGTTGGCCCGACCGGCTGACTCGTCCCGGCGCCGCGTGCGCCATTCGAGTCAGGCCAGCGGTTCCCGGAATTGCACGATGTAGTTTCCGATCTGAATCCGGTCCTCGTCTTCCAGGTGGACCGGCCCCGTGACCGCAGAGGCGTTGACCTTGACGGTGATGGAGGGGGACAGCGGTTGGAGCTCGAAGCTGTCCTCGCCCCTGGTGACCACGGCGCAGTCGCCCTCACTTCCAGGGCCTGCTGGCAACTGCACGCCGCACGACTCCCCGCTTCCGATCAGGGTGCGCTCGTTGCTGAGCGTGCAGATCTTCTGCTTCTCGGTGTCTCCGTACCAGGCGAGATGGGCTTCCATCACGCTCTCGTTGAGCTTGTGGATAGCCAGGGCATCGGAGAGGCTGATGGTGATGGTCGTGTTCTCACCGACCTCCTTGCCCAGCTCTTTCTCCGCTCCCTTCAGGTGAGGGCTGCCCGCGTCCACATTGGCATCGCCTTCATCCTCGAACTGGATCACGAAGTGCGCGATCTCGATGCGATCCCCACTGCGGAGCAGGCGGAAGCTGACCAGGTTGCCGTTGACGAAGATGCCGTTGCGAGCTTCGCGGATCTGCAGAACCCAGGAGCTGCCCTTGCAGGAGACCTCGGCGTGGTTGCGTGACACCGCCCCGTCGTTCAACTGGATCTCGGACTCCGGGCTGCGGCCGATGCGCACGCTGCCTTCGTCGAAGCTGTAGCTGGCTAGTAGTTCGCGTCCTTGCAGGACCTTGAAGACTGCCATCGATGCCGCCCCCTCATGGAGTAGAGAAATGGGGCCGTTGCCAATGGAACGGGCTCCCCAGCGCAGGCCTTGCAGAATAGCGGGAGCCGCGCTGCAAGGAAACCGGGCTGCTTGCTCCCTTACTCAAGCGAGTACCAGCCCGTAGCGAAGGTCGACAAAGTGACAGCCGCGGAAGCTGTCGTCGCGTTCCGTTCCGTCGGCCACGAAGCCCGCAGCCTCGTAAAAACGTCGCGCTCGGGTGTTGTTGTCCAGCACCCACAGGTTGACGCGTCGCCAACTTTGCGAGCGCAGGTCGTCCAGGCAGTGCGCCATCATGCCGCGCCCGAGGCCTTCGCCCCAGCGGTCGGGATGCAGGTACATGGCATAGATTTCGGCGATGCTCTCGCTGGCGGGCTGGTCCTCGTCGCGGCTGGGACCAGAGTCGGAAAAGCCGGCGATATGTCCCTGCTGCTCGAGAACCCAGAAGCGCTGCCCCGGAGATGCACGCTCCAGAAACATGCGGCGCTTGTGGGTCCATTCGTCTACCGACAGGCCGTCGAGGACCGAGTCGAGCAGCATGCCTCGATAGGCCTTCTGCCAGCTGCGGACGTGCACCTCGGCCACTGCGGCGGCATCAGCGACGGTGGCTGGTCGCAGCGTGTGGGAAGCGCCCGAAGGCATGACTTTCGGACCTCCTGGGTGGCGGGATGGTTTCCGCTTCAGAGCCCCAGCCCGAACTGCAGCGGCCAGTCCCGTGCTGGAATGCAGAACTGCGCTGTGGAGCGACCTGCGAACAAGTCTGAGTCCGCCTCGCCCAGGTTCATTGCCAGGCTCGTATCGATGTCGCTGTCCTGGTTGTAGCTCTTGATCTCGGCATCGCCGCCCAGCGCCGGGTACTCGGTGGGCCCGTACAGCTCGTTGCCGGAAAACTCCTCGGCGCAGGCGTCGAAGTCCGGGGTCGGGTAGTAGAGAATATCGGCGTCGAAATTGGGGCTGTCGGCAAGCTCTAGGGAGGTCTCGTCGTGGTAGGCGTACAGCGTCTCTGGAGTTTCCTCTTCGAGACGTGGCAGCGCCTTCATCCGCACCTGTGCGTGCCAGAACGGTTCCAGCCCCAGGTACTGTTCCATGACTGCTTCCCAGGCTTCGCAGTAGGGCTCCGGAGCCAGCGCGTTGCCGTCGATCTGGCTGCGCAGCGAGCTCAACTCATCCAGCAGGTCCGGCAGGCGTTCACAGGGATCTTCCAGCGGCGTAAGCCAGAGATCGATGCGGTGAAACGGGGTGCCCGTGCCCGGGTCGGTGCCGCGCAACTCGAAGTACACGGCGTCTTCGAATTGCAGGTCCTGGTCGTCGATCGTGCCGCCCAATCCGAAGGGAAGGCAGCCGGCGGCTGTGACCCACAGGGCGATCAGCAGGACAGCCGGCAGAGAGCACAGAAGGCGGCGTGACGGATGCATGGAGCGCATTATGCCCGAGTTGTGCGCGCGCCCCACCCTGCTAGCCGGTGAGTTGCTCGATGAGTCCGTGTTCCTCGATGAACTGCCAGGTGGCCCAGTGTCGGACGTCGGCTCGGCCGCCGAACTCCAGCCAGAACGTGCACAGGTCGTCGGCATCATCGACGTCCAGGAAGGCGGGCAACTCCACCACCTCGCGCTGCTGGCCCTGGGCTGCCTCCACGGTCTGTCGGAACACCGATCCGGTACTCATCTGGGTCGGGAACAAGCCCGCGGGGGGACGGTCCAGGCCAACCAGGTAGTAGCCGCCGTCGAGGTCGGGGCCGAGCACGACGCTGCCCGCTTCCTGTTGCAGCGCCGCGAAGGCCTGGTCGAGGAAGGGCAGGGGCAGGTGCGGAGAGTCGGAGTTGCGCATCACGATGCGCCGGTAGCCCCGCTCGAACAGCTGCTCGAAGACCGCCGTCATGCGCTCGGTGAGCGAGTCGCCGTGCTGCTGCAGCAGGTAGGTGTGGTTGGGAAACAGCTTCGCCAACTCGCCTGGGTCTCCGTCCTCGCCGTGCCAGGCCAGCCAGGTGTCGACAGGTGCGTTCCAATCCTGCAGTTCGCGGCCGATGTCGGTGAGGAAGGCCCGGTACAGGTCTGCCGCTTGTTGTTCCGTCAGGCTCGGGCACAGCCGGGTCTTGCAAAGGCCTGGGATGGGCAGCCGTACCATCACCACCAGCGCCTGGGGGTAACGAAGGGGATCTCGATCTTGATCGGGCTGGGACATTGGTGTGGGCAAGGGTTATAACCCCTTGCGATGTGCGGCTTCACTGGAATTGTTGACGACGAGCCCGTCGCGGCGCAGTTGAGCACCGCGCTGCAGACCGTGCAGCACCGCGGACAGGACTCCTGTGGGATCTTTACTTTCGCCGGTGATCACTTCCCCGGTCATCGCGGCCTCGGCCTCGTCAAGGACGTTTTTGACGCGGAGCAGTTGCAGCGACTGACTGGCAACGTCGGCATCGGACATGTGCGCTACCCCACCATCGGCAAGGGAGTTCTTGCCGATGCGCAGCCCTTCTTCGAGCGGCGTCCCGGCGTGATCATGGCCCACAACGGCAACATGACCAACTATCACCGGCTGCGGCAGCGCCTCTCGGAGCGCTCGGTGTACCTGCTGTCCACCTGCGACGTGGAACCGGTGCTGTGCATCTTCGGTGACGCCTTGATGGCCCGTCGCCGTCGCAGCCACACCATGGACGACGTGGTCGCTGCTCTTCGCGATACCTTCGAGGTCGTCGAGGGCGCCTTTACCGTGGTCATGGCTCTCGAGGTCGACGGCCGGCCGACGCTGGTCTGCTTTCGCGATCCCCACGGCATCCGACCGGGGATCTGGGGCCGTCGCGGCAACGCTTGGATGGTCGCCTCCGAATCGGTCGCCCTCGATGCCATGGGCTTCGAGTTGGGGGGCGATGTGCCGCCCGGCGAGGCGATGTTTTTCCAGGCCGGCGAAGAGCCCGTGCGGCGGTCGATCGACCGCCGTGGGTCTTCGCCGTGTGTGTTCGAGTCCATCTACTTCAGCCGTCCCGATTCGGTCGAGGGTGGCGTCACCGTCTACCAGCGGCGCCTGGATCTGGGGCGTGCCCTGGCGCGCGAGTGGAAGAGCAAGGGCTTCGAAGCCGATCGGGTGATCCCGGTGCCCGATACCTCGCGGCCCGCCGCCATCGCCTTTGGCGAGGAGATGGGCCTGCCCTGTCGAGAGGGCTTTATCAAGAATCGCTACTCGGGTCGCACCTTCATCATGGGCAGTCAGCAGAGCCGACAGAGTGCCCTGCGCCTCAAGCTGAACCTGATTCGCGCCGAGTTCGAGGGCCAGCGCGTCGTCATCATCGACGACTCGATTGTTCGCGGCAACACCGTGCGGCGGCTCCTCGACCTGATCTGGGCACAGGGCCCGAAGTCGGTGCACTTCGCCATTCACAGTCCGCCGGTTCTAAACCCCTGCTACTACGGCATCGACATGTCCACTTCGGACGAACTGGCCGCGCCGGGCTACCTGGAAGGCTCTCCTCCGCAGGGGGGCCTGGACCTTGAAACTCAGCGTGCGATGGAGCAGGCCTGGGCTCGAGATCTCGGCGTTGACTCGCTGACGTTCCTGAGCGTCGAAGGCATGGATGCTGCCTTTCCCAGCAGCCGCTGCGCCGCGTGTTTCGACGGCCGGTATCCCCTGCAGGTTCCGCAGATCCAACGCGACAGCATCGCCGAGGATCGGGTCTGTAATCGCCCATCCACCTGAGTGGATCGTTACTGCACCGACAGCTCGAGGTCGTAGGCCCACGCGGACAGGGGGTCGGCGGGGTTCGCATACAGGTCGATGACCAGGTAGTAGCGGCCGCTGGTTTCGGGCGTCCATCCCGAGATGAACTCGACGTCCCCTTCGATGCCGTCGTCGACGGCGGCCTCAGCTATGCAGCTTTCGGGCAGGTTGCAGTCGCTCAGGATGTAGAGCTGCGTGTCCTCGGCGCTGGTCACTGTGATGTCGATGGGGCTGCCGGCCGAAAGGTCCAGCGGCAACAGCACTTCGGGGCCGGGGGAGGCCCAGGGGAGGCAGGACACCGCGTTGATGCTGCTGCTGGTCTGGACGGCATAGCCGGTACTCAGCCCGGGCGCGACCGGCGCTGCTGCGGAAGCGGCGGCGCAGTTGTCGTAGACCGGCCAGCCCGTCACCCAAAGTGCCTCGGGGAACTCGAGACTGGTTGCTCCGCCGTTGTTCACGGAAATGTCACGGGAGCCCAGAGCCGCGCCTGCTGCGGCGGTGGCCTGTATGGTCACGGTCTCGGGGCTGCTTCCCGGGGCGACCGACTGGCTCGTGATGCCACTGCCCAGGTCGATGTCGGAGGCGGCCAGCGAGCTACTCCATGGACTCTCGCCGGTCAGGGTGAAGCTGCGGCTCTCGCCCGGCACGATCCAGCCCGGCTGAAGCGGGTGGCTGGTGATGACCAGCTCCAGGGTGAAGGGACTCGACGAGGCACCGTTCACCGACGACACGTAGCTGTCTACCACCAGGAAGTACTCACCGCTGCTGGCCGCTGTGTGGCTGAGCACTTCCTCCTCGCCGCTGAACGTGCCGTCCGCGCAGGCTACGGCGCTGGCGGGGTCGGCGCAGGCCGACAGCAGAACCAGGGCCCCATCGGCAGGTTCGGGCTGCAGCATGCTGGCGACCAGGGTGTCTCCGGCTTCGAGGTGGATCCGGTAGACGGCGTCCGAGCCGTTGAGCGACCAGGGTAGGCACGAGAAACCGGCTGCCAACGAGTTTTGAAGGCCCGCTGTACTCGAGGTGTAGCTGCCCGGCAGCAGTGCAGTCATCGCGGTGGCCGAGCCACAGTCGTCCGAGGGCATCAGGTCGAGCACCGCGAATCCGGCGGGCAGAGTGGTGCTGGAGCCGTCCGTCGAGATCCTGATGTCCCGAGGACCGGTCGTGGTGCCGAAGCCCACCTGGATCTGCAGGTCCGCGCGCGAAGAATCGTTGGGGTCGGGGACCAGGGCCGCGACGGTCACACCATCCGGGTCGATGCCGCCCTCGGAGTTGATCTGACCGATTTCGACCGTAGTACTCGCATCCAGGCCGCCCGTGTACCAGTGCAGCACTGCATTGACGGTCTGTCCCGGCTCGCCCCAGGCAGGCGCGAGGACGACATCGGGCAGCAGGTCGAGGGTCGCGCGTCGCTCTTCCCGTGCCCTGACCAGCACCTGTCCCTGCGGGTGCTCGAGTTGGTTGCCCAGCGTGCGGCTGAGAATGATTTCTACCGGCCCGGGCCCGAACTCGTCGTGCAGGACGGCGCCCGGGATTGTGTGGCTGCCGCTGTCGGTCACCGATGCGATGTAGGCCAACTCGTTGTTGCGAAGCAGGGCCACGCTGACTGAGGCTCCGTCCAGCGCGGGTGCCCAGGTCACCTGCAGGTCATGCGCCGCGGGGTGCGTGCCGGTTGCTCCCGGACTTGGCTGTAGGAGGTTGGCTGCAAAGGGCAGGGCGACACCATGCTCGAAGATCGCTGCGACCACGTCCGCACCGCCGGGATTCTGCCAGTCGAGGGTACCGCCGGAGTACCAGGCCGCTGCTCCGGGGCTGAGGGGGTCATCCACCTGGTAGGCGGAGACGTCCTCCAGGTCGAGTCTGCTGGTGAGGAAATTGCCGAGACCGATTCGCGGCCCGCCGTCCCACCACTGTTGTTCTGCGGGTGCCCATGGGAAGTACTCGAACAGGTTGACGATGACCGACTCGCCTTCGGCCGGGATCGGAAACCCGCCGAGGTCGTGGCGCCAGTAGGGAGCATCGGCCGAGTAGTTGAAGGTGCCCAGGTAGGCCGCCGGGCTCAGGGTCTCCGTTTCGATTCCTGCGAAGGAACCGAAGGCTCCCGAGAAGTCGATGTACGAGCTGCTCTCGCTCTGCACCACGTTGGTCAGGTTGAAGACCCCGATGATGTCCGCCAGGGGCTCGACGGGCGGGGTCGAGTCGTCGTCATCATCAGCTACGGTCGAGTCGTCGTCGTCGTCGTCGGCTGGCTCGCTGCCGCATCCCATGGGCAGTGCAGCCCACGAGCCGAGCAGGGCCAGCAGGAGCAGAATAGGGCAATTACGAGACAGCCTTTCCAGCACTGATGAACTCCAGCGATGCACAAGTTGCTAGATTCTCTAGCTGTTGTGACCCTCCAAGTATAGGTGCCGATTATGCCTCCGACTGCAGCAGTCTATCGCTTCCTGTCCATCCTCAGCCTCGCCCTGGTGCTTGTGGTCAGCGGGCTTGGGGCCGGTTGCATGTCTGCCGAGCAGAAGATGGTGCTCAAGGTCGAGAACCTGATGGAGCAGGGCAGGTACGACGCGGCGTTGACGTACCTGGAGCGCTACCTCGGGCGCTATGGCAAGAGCCTGGCAGCCTGGCGCTACCGCGTCCTCATCCGCCTCGACCAGGAGCAACGTCCGGTGGCTGCCGCCGAGTACTCCGCTCTCAGCGACAGTCTCGGTCGCCACGAGCCCGACGTGCTGCGCGAGGTGGTGCTCGGCGCCGGTGGACGTTGGCTGCTTTCCGACTACGCGATGCTTGCCCGCTGTGCGGCGCCCGAGTTGGTGGACGCAGCCTTCTTCGAACAGCTGCTCACAGCGCAACTTCTCGGTTCCGGTTCGATGTCGAAGGTCGCGGTCAGCGACGATGAGATCGCTGCCGTCGTGGACGCGCTACCGGGTGCCCTGGACCCGTCGCAGACCTGGCCGCTGCTCGAGGAACGCAGCAGCAGCCATTCCGCGGGGATTCGCTCGCGGCTGGTGCTTGCTGCCGGCCGGCACCTGGTTTCAGGAGCCCTGAGTGACGAGGCCGTGTCTGTCGCCCTGCAGTGGGTCAGCGAGGCGGCTGGGGAAGCTGACCCGCGACTTCGCGAGGCAGCCCTGCACGTGGCGTTGCAGTTGCCCGCAGGGCCAGGTCGAGCGGATCGTACCGCGGGACTGGTGAGTTCCCTGGTTGCTGCCGACGATCCTGTCCGGTCGGTGTCGTTGTTTCTGCTCGGTCCGGGCCGGAGCGGTCCGGATGGCTGGTCGAGGGAACACCTGGACCTGTGGGCTGCCACAGCGTTGGAGCCTCTGGCCACCTTTGCCCTGGCTGCGTTGCAGCAGCGTGATGCCAACGTGAAGAGAGGCCGCATCCTGCGTGAGGCTGCCGAGTCGCAGAACGCGCCGCGCATGCTTGCAGCTGCCACCGTCCCGGGAGCCCGGCCGGCAGAAGTGTGGGCCGGCCTTCACGTCGAAGACCGCCGCACCTGGGGTCCCGCGCTGGTTCGTTCGGCGGCGCAGGATCGGGGCCTATGGGCCGGGCTGGCCCTGGGCGACAGCGACTCGCTGGTGGTGCAGGCTTCGGCCGATGCGCTCGCCCTGACCGGCTGGGGAGCTGACGAGCCCATCGACACCGCCCTGCGCGCAGCCCTGGGCGCACGTGCATCATCGGCCCGAGCGGCAGCTGCCCATGCTGTCATCGTGCGCGGTGCCGCGTCGCTTAAGCCCGAATTGGAAGCCCTCGCACAGGCCGGCGACGAGCGGGTGATGACAGCCGCCCTGGCTGCGGTCGTGGAGACAGGTGCGGCGGGTTGGGACTCGCTGGCTGCTGCCGGACTCAAGGCCGACAATCCGTTGCTACGGGAGCGGGCGGTGGATGCCAGTGTTGCTGGCTGCAGCGACGACCAGCGCCCCCTGCTGACGGCGCTGTTGACCGACGACGACCCGCACGTTGCGGTGCGTGCGGCGGCCGTGCTCTACCTGAGCCTGGGCTCGTTGAGCCGCTAGTCTCGGCGCCTCGGCTCGGGCTGAATTACAGGCCCGGAAACATCCGGCGCAGTTGCACCTGGGCCTGCTGCAGGTCCTCGGGACTCTTGATCGGCAGGAAGCGTTGCCGTGGTACTCGCGTAAACAGGCTGTCGAGGAACCAGCTGGCCTGGCCCACCAAGCGCTCGAATTGCACGACCTGGGTTCCATCGACTTCCTTGCATACCTGGTACCAGTTCAGCGGCAAGTCCCGCTCGAGTGCATCGGTACGAAACCAGAGCGTGTTGGTGTTGAACACCGGGAGTCGCTGCTGGTCGAACTCCGCTGGGAAGGCAAAGCCTTCGACAATCTGCAGGCGCCCGTCCACCGAAGCCGGGCAGCCACCGATGTCCTCTGGGTTTTTCGTGCAGACCTCGACCATCATCTCCTTGCCACTGCTCGCAAACTGGCCGAGCAGCCGCGGATCGAGGCTGGCTGCCAGGTTGTCGACGTTGGCGACCAGCAGGTAACAAACACCCCGTTTGCGTGCCCAGGTCAGGGCCCCGCTGCGCCGCAGCGAGGGCAGCAGGTCGCCGTGTCCGGGACCGTAGATCGATAGCTTGCCATTCGCATCGCGGTACAGCCGGCCATCGGTGGTGAGGCGGGGAGCCGCGCTCTGTTCAAAGGTGAACACGTCGTCAGCAGACAGCCCGAACCACTCGTTCCCTTCGAGGTGGGCGCGGGTGATAGGTGCGGTCGTTTTGGAGTTCATGACCAGGAGCGGGCAGGCTTGCCCGCCGGCTGCGAGGGTTCCCAGTCGCTGCAGTTGTAGCGCCAGGAAGGAGTGCCCCGGCAGCGCATCGACCACCCCCTTGACCCGGCTACCAAAGCGGGTCGCCATTCCGCCGTTCAGCAGAACCAGCGCCGCGCTGCCGGTGCTGAGCAACTTTCGGCCCTGTTGTTCGAGGGATTCGCCTGCAGCGCCACCGGGAAGCTCGACGATTGCGCCGTCCGCCGGTACGTCGACCCTGCCTGTGACGGCGTTGTCGGGCAACGATCCGCTGCACAGCGCTGCCTGGAGTGCCCCGAACACGTCGTAGGAAAAGTGGAGGTCTTCCAGCGCCTCCCGCTCCTGCGGGCTCAGTTCAGCCCGAAGCTCAGTCACTGGGGCTGGATTGGCGGCGCCGGTCGTCGCCCGCCCTGCCGAGGACGTAGGTGCTGAAGGACGCCCCGCAGTAGCGGCATCGGTTGGTGTGGCCCAACTGGACTTCCAGGGGCAGGTCACACTTGGGGCAAGCGCCATCGTCGAGCATCTCGCGCAGGGCCGAGTCGAAGGCATCCCAGGAGATATCACGTCGGTCGGCGGTCGGCTCGGGGAGGTCGACAGTCTTGGAGAGGAAGCGCAGATGGCCGGTCAACTCGTGCAGTCGAACGTCACCGGGCTGGCTTTCCATCATTTGCTCGAAGACGGCCAGGCCCTCATCAAGCATGCCGTCGTTGAGGAGGAAGATGCCGTAGTCGAACCAGCCAGAAGATGCGGCGACCTCGTCACGTCGTGACTCTTCTCGTCGGTTTTCGTCCTGGTCGTCACCAGGTCCCCGACGGTCAGCGCTACTGCCACGGTAGTTGACGCCCTGTTGCTTGAGGTAGGTGAGTATGCGGATGGCGCGGTCGTTGGTGTTGAGTACGCCGGCGTCTTGCAGTTCGGAGAACCAGGCCTGCAACTCATCGGTAGACGAACTCTTGCCAAAACGTTGATTGAGGAGGCTCTGTACGTCGGCCAGATCGGTCAGGCCATCCATTTTCAGTAGCAGGAAGTAGCCCTCTTCAGTGACCTTGCCGAGTTCGACGCCCGCGCGGTCGCTCACCCGGTACTCTGCTGGTGCTTTCGAGATACGCTCGATTCGGAGGGTGTCACAAACGCGGGGCACGGTGGCCATGGGAACTCCAGAATCTGTGGTGGACAGAGGCGCCTGTCGGATCTGGCGGAGTATTGTACCTGTCGAAATCCGGTTTGCTTCCCCTGGATTCTGAATTTCTCTGTGCTTCTGCGGCGACCCCACTTCAGCGCTCTGACAGTCCTGCTGCTGCTCTCGGTTCTCCCCGGCCTTGTTCTGCTGGATGCCCCCCTGTTGCTCGATGAGCGGGTGTTGTTCTACGAGGCGCGCAAGTTCATCGCCCTGGACCCACTGGCGCCCTGGCAGCTACCGCTTGGAGGCAGCGGTACCTGGCGGCCCCTGCTCACCTACCTGTACTGGTGTGACGCGGTGTCTCCGGCCTGGCTCAACCACGGGCTGAATCTTGCGCTGCACGGTGTCCTCGTCGTTCTTGCATGGTTGTGGCTGCGCTGCCGGCTAGAGCCGGATGCTGCGTTCGTTGCAGCAGCGCTATTCGCCTGCCACCCAGCGCACGTGGCCAACGCTGGCTGGGTGGCGGGCCGCGCAGATCTCCTGATGACGCTGTTTGTCGTTGCTGCGCTGCTCGCCTGGGAGCGGTCCCAGTTGCTGCTCTGCATGCTGTGCGCCGGCGTGGCGGTGCTGTGCAAGGAGACGGGTGTCGTGGTCCTGCCGATGCTACTGGCGGTGGCGATGGCCGATGCCGATGGGCGGCGTCTGGCTACCCGCCGGCTCGCGTTGCTGGCGGGCACGGTGCTGCCCCTGTTCGCCCTGTCGGTGAGCCTGGCGAGGGTGGATTCGTCGTACTGGCCTGCAAGCAGCACTCTGAGCGCCGGCAGCCTGGCACTGTTGCCCCTTTATTTCGTCGAGTTGCTGGCTCCGTTCTTCCGGCCGATTGGTGTGGGTGCAGGTCTTCGTGACCTCCTCGGCCTGTTCTTGGCCCTGCCGGTGGTCGGCTTGTTCTGTTACCTCGGTCAGCGCTCGGAGGGCAGCCGTTCCTGGCAGTTAGGCCTGGTGCTGGTGGCCCTCGCGCTTCTGCCGGTATTCCACGTGCTGCCCAACGACGGCGGCCAATGGTACCTGCTGCTGCCGTCGCTGGGAGCCGTGTTGGCCTGGGGGGGGCTGGCGGAGCAGGGTTTGCCGCGCCGCCGGCTCTGGCTTGCCTTGTTGTTGCTGTTCGCAGCCTTTGCAGTGTGGGAGAGCAGCCAATGGCGAAAGGCCTCGTTCGAGGTGGACGAGGTGGTTGCCAAGGCGCGGCTGGTTGCAGCGGAGCATGGGCGTGAAGCGGTCGTGGAGCCCAGCGAGCAGGAGCCGCGCAACTGGCCGCACATGGGGCCGTCGTTTTGCTGTGGCTTGCCCTACCAGGTGCTCGAGGAACTTCCCGGGCGTTGATTCTCAGGCGAGAATCGCGACTCCATGGTCGGGGTCCTGGACCAGGATCTCGTAGGCGCAGCTGTGCTTCCCTCGCAGGTCGGCCACTTCCCGCCAGTTGCCGGCCTCGCGCCGGGCCAGTTGCAGTCTGCAGTTGGCGATCTTCGAGTTGAGACAGAAGTTGTCGCTGCCATCGGGGTTCGTATAGGTCAGCCCTGCAAAGTCGTCCTGTGGCGCTTCCACCTGCCATTGCAGCCGCCAGCCACCCTGCTGTGCCAGGAAAGACCACGAGAACAGGTCGGCTTTGACCGACCGATTCAAGACACCGGTGATGCCGTTGAATGGCAACTCCTGGCCCTCGAAACGCACCACTGCGGCGGTCAGCCAGGGGCTCAGACCGGTGCCCAGGCGGATGCGGGCCGAGAAGCCCTCGAAGATGCAGTCGCCATCATCGAACAGGTTGCACTGAGCCCAGTG
>CAZBDA010000083.1:15479-23269 GCA_964490445.1 uncultured Rickettsiales bacterium
GATGCGCCCCAGTTGTGTCCGAGCATTCCCGGCCAGTTGCCCACCTGCCAGACTTCTTCGCCGCAGGAGACCGTGCCGCGGAAGCGGGTCGTCGGGCACGACGTGTAGACCTTGTTGCGTGGCAGACTTGCGCCGTACATCCACCGGTAGGGCAGTCCGTACATGACCTGTTGGCCCTCGTAGTCGAACTCGAGGTCCCAGCGGATGCAGTCTTCGCCCGCTCCGAGGGAGCCGCTGGTGCGGCCAGCTTGCAGGCTGGAGTCGCCTGCCTCGATCTTCAACAGGTCGTTCGAAAACTGGCAATCGTCGGCGCGGTAGGTGCCCTTCGCCGCCCGGTGCGGTCCGCCTGTGCCAGAGAACCGGATCGCCCAGACCTCGGCGACAGCGTCGGCGCTTCCGGGGTCGAGGATCGTGAACTTGATCCAGAACGCCTGGTCGGGCCGCTGCGGGTTGTTCGCCTTGAGGAAGAAGGACTCGACGTGCCCACCGCCGCCGGGGCGCCAACGGACGCAGTCAGTGTTGGGTAAGCGTGGTTGCATCATCGTGGTGGCTGCCCAGGGAGGTTGCCGCCACCCGCAGCAGGACCTCGCGGATGATCTTGCGGATCCGCTCCTTCGGAAAGCCTGGTGGCAGCATCTCCAGGATCTCGGCGACCGGCAGTTGCTCGATGCCGTCAATTCCGGCGACACCCGCGAGGGCGGTGGTGTTGCTCTGCGCTCGACGCTCCTTGAGTCGAGCCAGGTAGTCCTGCCAGAGTTTGCTTCGGGAGTGACGAAGCGCGATTTCAGCGGTTGCGTTGGCGACGTGGATCAGGCTGGCCAGTTCCTCGCTGGCCTCACCCGCGAGGTAGGGGTGGTGGTGATAGACCAGAGATGCTCTCAGTTCCGTGGGCAGATCCCAGGGCTGTACAAACATTGCGCCGAGGTAGCAGTGGTACTTCTGCGCCACCTCGCGGACAAAGTGCAGCTTGCCGTTCCATGGGGCCCGATGCACAGGGGCCTCGCCGTAGGCTCGGCGCAGCAGTCGGTAGACGAGCAGTTCTCCGGCGTCGTGCAGCAGACCGGCGAGAAAGGCTACTCCGGGTTCGGTTGTGAAGGTCCTGGAGAATGCTTCCGCGCTGGTTCCGGTGGTAAGGCTATGAACGTGGGAGGTTTCGATCAGCGGTTCGAATCCCTCCACGTCGAAGGTCGATGCCATCGCGGCTGCCAGAGCGACTCGACGGACCTCTTTGAGGCCAATCCGCACCACGGCTGAGCCCAGGGAGGCGACCGGCGCTGCCGCCATGTAGAACGGCGAGTTGGCAGCCTTGATGACGCTGCCGGCCAGGCCCGGATCCGACTTGACGATGTCGAGGATGTCGTCGTCGTTGGGCTGCTCCGCGCCGCTGGAGCCCAGCAGGCGCCTCGCAGCGGCCGGGAAGGGCGGCAGATCGATGGTCGGGTTCTCCAGGGCCTCGAGGAGCAACTCGAGGATCACTTCTTCGCTGTGGGAGCCGACCCTGTCGAGGTCGTACTGTAGGTTTTCCAGCAAAAGGTCATGAAGCAGCAGTTGGAGGTCGGAGGGCGCGGGCGGTGCCTTGACTCCGTAATCGTAGGAAGTGAGTGGAGCGTGCTCCTCCTGCGCCTCTTCGATGATGGATGGCGAGCTGGTACGAGCGCTCCGCACGATGGGCTGGGTGTCGTCTGATTCGGCGGTCGCGAGGGCCCTGCCGCTGCGGGTGGTGAGCCGGATGCTGTCTTCCACGTCGTTGGCCTGCTTCAGCACCAGCGGTGCAGCCCCTGGTGGCTTTTTCTTCACCAGCAGCAGAGGTGACGGTGCGGCGTCCTCGGGCGGGGCTGTCGGGGGCTGGTGGTTGAGTGCTGCGGTCGTCTCCAAGCCAGCGATGATTTCGGCCAGTTGGGGCTCTGCCGCCACGACATCTACCTGCCCCGAGAGGACGCTGACTCCCTCATCGGGGCCGGGATAGGTACTCATTGGGCCGTCAAAGGCGATCTGTGCGATCAGGTTGTTGGTGTTGAGGGCGCCATCGACTTCGCCCTCGACGGCGGGCAGGCTATTGATGGCCGGCAAGCTCTCGACGGCCGGCAGGCTCTCGACGGTGTCGGGCCCCTCTTCGAAGGTTACCGCGGCCTCGGCCTCGGATTCCCGTTCCGCTTCTCCGGTTTCGTTCAGAGGTATGGTTTCGGCGGTTGGATACTCCGCGGTCGGTAGAGACTCGGCGGGAGGCTTCAGGTCGTCGGGCGAGGGGCCCATGGGCTGGGTCGGTGTGACCAGCTTGTCCTGTTGCTGTCGCCCGGGCCGCACGTCCTTGGACTCGTCGTTGCCGACGATGATCTCTCCCTCGACGTTCTCGGCGTACTCCGAGTGGGCGTCGAGGACGTCCTCGAAGTCCGCGCGACCGAACACCTGCGCAAAGATCTGTTTTACGGAGTCCTTGAAGCCACTCATCGAATTTCGGTCCCTGGGCGCGGGCGGGTTGATCAGCGCTTCCCAGTTTACTCCAAGGTGGCGGAGTAGGGCCTCCGGCTTCGATGCGATAGGCCTGAGGTCGGCTTTCCTGGCAGCCCAGGCGGGCCCCTCGGCTGCACTGCTATACTCCGGCTTGATGCGGGTCTTCCTGCGATTCGGCTCTGCTGTCGCTCTCTCGCTCTGCCTCGCGCAGTCACTTGCTGCTTGTGACAACTGGCCCCTGTACGAGAATCTCCCACCGGACCGCCCGCCCGTGCGTGTCTCCGTGGCCATCGACCTGCTCGAGGACCCGACCTTGCAGCCTGGCCAGGTCCAGGAGATGGCACCCGTTCCGTATCCCTCGGTTGTGAGTATTCGCGGTGCCACGCTTTCCTGTGGCTTTGATGACCAGTCCGATGAGTACCAGTGGCCTGTTCACCAGGTGATCGGTCCGGACGGTCCCCAGACCGTTCAGACCAGCGGTTGGTATACCGGCGACGTCGACCTCTACTCGTTGGGCGCCGGTGGACGGGGCTGGGTTTCGGCGAGCCTGGAGTGGGACAACATGCCTCCCGGGGAGAGCAACGCCCCGTACCTACCCGACGATCAAGACGCTGCCTGGCACGGCGAGTCGGACCTGGACTTCGTGCTGTTCGACGTCGGGTCGCTGGCTCTGGGCACAATCGTCAACGACGATGGCTTTTCGCTGAGTTACCCGGAGCAGTCGCAACGACGCGTCCTGGTGGATCCCGACAATCCTCCCGTGATTGCGGTGGCCTGCCACCACCAACTTCCGACGGGCTACACGTTGGTTCTGGACTTCAGAAATCCATGAAGCCACCCCCTGCCGGTACGCTGATCCTCTGGCGGGCTCGCGATGGTCGGGCACAAACGGCCGGTGGACGATGGCAAGAGGCGTTGTTAGATTGAGCGCCTGAATCAGAACAGGGGTCTTATTCATGCGCAGCTTCGCCCTATCGTCCGTTCTGTTCCTGGCCTTCTACCTGGGTGCTTGCACTCCCGTGGCTTCGGACGGCGACGGCACGACCTACACCTCGAGCACTCATATCGAGTTTCAGGACATCTATGTTCCCGACCGCGTGGTCGAGATCGACGTGGTTCCAGCCGGTACTGAGGTGATTTCCGAGATTTTTGTCCACAATGCCGGTGACCGGCCTCTGTTCGTCGAGGAAGTGTCGCTCAACTACCAGAGTGACTCCAACTGGAGCGTGCTGCCCGAGAGCATCCCCAACATCATCGAGCCGCACCAACATGCCGTCATCGAGGTGCTGTACGTCGCTTCAGACAGCCACGACACGTTCGCTGCCATGGAGATCTTTTCGGACGATCCCGACGAGGCTGAGAAGACGGTGGCGCTGATCGGAAGGCAGGCCAGCGGTGGGCAAGATGCCCGTGTCTCGGCCAACATCCTCGACTGGGGCTTCCAGTTCCTCGATGTCGAGACTCGCAAGGTCCTCGAGATTCGCAACCAGGGCGACGCCGACCTGAGGATTACTGGCATCGAGTTGATTCAGTCCGACAGTCAGCCGGCCTTCTCAATCTCCTGCCCGGGCCAGCCTCTGGAAGACTGCAACTGGGAATCTGAACTCCAGCCCACGGTGCTGTCTTCGCCGATCGTTCCCGGCTCCGCCGCCCTGCTGGAGTTGGTCTTCATACCTCGCAACCTGCAGGCGGTTTCGGCGCAACTCAACGTTTCGACCGATGATCCGGTGCGCCCCCAGTTCACGATCTTCCTGCTCGGCAACGGCCAGAGCGCGCTCAATTGCACCCCGCCATCCATCGAGGTGGTCAGTCCCGTCGAGGCCACCTTCTATCACCAGTGGCAGACCCTCGAGGTCACGGCTCGGGTGTTCGACCAGGAGCAGCCGCCCGACTCGCTGTACGTCGAGATGTTCCTGGGTGGTCTGCTCATCGAGGACGAGTTCCCCGACGAAAATGGCTTTTTCACGTTTTCCATCGATATTGACGACCACACTCCTTCGATCCCCACCGGTCTGCAGCCCTTTACGCTGCGGGTGACGGACGGCTGCCAGCTTTGGGGCTTCGACAGTTTCGTTGCCGCGGTCGATTTTCCGCTGTCCGCGCAGGATGTGGACGGCGACGGCTTCGACTCCAACCAGGGTGACTGCGACGAGAACAATGCCGAGATCTTCCCGCAGGCGATCGAGGAGCTCGATGGCTACGACAACAACTGCAACGGCGTCATCGACGAGGCCACCGACTCCTGGGATGACGACTGCGACGGCTACTGCGAACACGGCAGCATCTGTCTCGGCCAGGGACCGTCTGTGGGGGACGGTGTCTGCAGCGGCCTTGCCCCAGAGCCCTTCAATGACTGCAACGACAACGCCGTCGATCTTGACGGCGACGGCTTTGCCGACGGAAGCACGATCTTTCCCAGCGCCACCGAAGGCCTGAACTTCATTGATGACAACTGCAATGGCATCACCGACGAGGGCACGACCTTCTTCGATGATGACGGCGACGGACAGACCGAGGCCGTGGGCGATTGCGATGACAGCAGTGAGAGCGTGTTCACCGGTGCGACCGAGTGGTGTGATGAGCTCGACAATGACTGCGACGGCGTCATCGACAATGACTGCATCGACCAGACTGCGCCGCCACGAATCATCGGCGGTGTCATTACCGAACGCTTCCAGGTCGAGCTCGGCTCCCGTCTGCGTGCCGAAGTGCTGGTGATCAGTTCAGACGACAACCTCACCTACGAGTGGGTTACCGATATGGGCGCCTGGTACGCCGAGCCGGCGACGGGTTCGTCGGTGTTCTGGCATGCGCCGCCCGATACGGACGCGAATCGGAACGCCTACCTGCAGCGCTTCCCGTCGTTGATGGTGACGGTCACCGACAGTCAGGGCCAGTCGGCAACGGGCTTCGGCAACGTTCTCCTCAGCCAGGACGTCAGCACCGAGTACGCGCCGGTGGTGACCACCGACAACCAGGGTGGCTCTTGTAACGCAAGCGGCAGTACGTCACCTGGCGATGGCGGCTGGCTGGTGGCTCTGCTGGGAATGTTCGGGCTGATCAGGGCTCGACGCCGTAGTTGACCAGCGTTTCCCAGGCAGCCTCGCAGTCGGTCTCGTTACGCAGCGCTCCGGCAAGCTCGGAGCAGCGCTGCTCTGTGACGAGCGCCTCCTCGGTATCGAGGGAGTTCAGGTAGGTCTGCGTACTGCTGCTGCAGCGGTCCCGAAAGTCCTCTTCCTCGTTGGCGCCGAAGTCTGCCCATTCCAGGCCCCACTCGCCCAGACAACGTTCGAAGATCTTTGCTTCTGCGTTACAACTCTCAGTGCAGGGCGCACAGCCCGCAATTGTGGCGGTGTACAGGACCAGGAGCAGGGGGAGGCGTGTCATGGCTCGCCATCTTATTGATGCGAGACCTGGACGCAAGCGGGCGCGGGCGGAGTGGCGATACGCGGCCCCGCAACCGAGATGCCAGGCGCTGCACGGGTCGGTCGGGCTGGGGGCTGGTATCGTCTGTCTCCCGTGACTGTCGAATCTACAGCAGCAACTACCGCCGACCTGATCCTCGCGTTGGACTCGGGCTCCCAGAGTTCCCGGGCCTTGCTGTTCGACGGATCGGGCAACATCCTCTCGCAGGCCGCTGCACAGCATCAACCGATGCGTTATCCGAGTGAGGGAGCAGTCGAGCAGGACCCCGCCGACATCCGCTCCTGCCTGTTTGGGGCAGTCGCTCGCTGCGTGGCGGATTGGGGCGGCGACTGCTCGCGAATTGCTGGCGCCGCACTGACCACCCAGCGCGCTACCTACCTCGCAGTGGATGCCCAGGGGGCTCCGCTGCGCGACGCGGTGTCCTGGTTGGATCGGCGGACAGCTTCATTGGCTTCCGAGCCGTCGGTATTCCTTAGGTTGTTACTTCGGTTGCTGGGGAAAGACGCCCTGGTGCCGCGTCTGATGGCGAGCTCGATGGCTCGCCAATTGCGCGATCGGGATCCTCAGTTACTCCAGGAGTTGCGTTGGCTGGTCCCGTTGGAAGCCTGGCTACACTTCCAACTCTGCGGTCGTATGGCCGTCGCGCCGGGTGGCCTGGCCGGTGTCCTGCCCGTGGACGTCAAGAAGCGGCGTTGGGCTTCTGGCTCCTTGCTGTATCGGTTGCTCGGCTTCGAGCGCCGATGGCTTCCGGAGGTCGTCGAGGCAGGGGAGAAGATAGGCGTGCTGAGCGCTGCGGCTGCCGCTGCGACCGGCTTGCCCGAGGGCCTACCGCTGATCAGTTGTGGCGGCGACAAGCAGGCCGAAGCGCTGGGGGTCGGGGTTCGGCCCAATTGCCCGGACGTGGCGGTGGTCAGCCTCGGCACAGCCTCGAGCATCGCTGTCGCTTCGCGCAGCCCGAAGGTCAGCAGAAACTACCAGTGGTTGACCATCGCCGCCGTCGAGGAGCAATCCTGGCAGCTGGAGTACATGTTGTTTCGCGGGTTCTGGACGGTGCGGTGGTTTGCCCGTGAGTTGGCGGGAGATCTCGCCGCACGCGCCGAGCAGGAAGGGGTGGCGGTCGAGGCCCTTCTCGAGCAGGAGGCTGCCGCGACGCCCCCGGGCGGGGATGGCCTGGTGGTCTGGCCGCGCTGGTCACCGAGTCTGCAGCACCCCGCCGAGACGGGGGCTGTCGTCGGGCTTCGCGAGATCCATACGCGAGGCCACGTGTACCGCTCGCTGCTGGAGGGAATTGCCTTCGACCTGCGCCGTGGCGCCGAGTTGCTGCAGCGGGTCAGCGGCAATCAGCTCCACGAGCTACGAGTTGGTGGCGGCGGCTCGCAGTCCGACCTGGCAGTGCAGATCCTCGCGGATGTCCTCGGGCTTCCTGTGCGTCGGCCACAGTCCGTGGAACTGTCCGCCCGGGGTGCGGCCATCGTTGCTGCAGCAGGGAGTGGGCTGCATCCCTCGGTGGATGCAGCGGTCGAGGCGATGGTTCCTGACAGTCCGTTGGTGCAGCCCGATCCTGACCGGGTCTCTTACTACGACCGCTTGTACCGAGAGGTCTTCGAGCCCGGTCTCGACGAGATGCGCGGGCTGTTCGCCGGCCTGAGGAACGTCTAGCGGGCCTCAGACCCGAGGTCGTCGTCGCCGACTACTCAGCGCGAGCAGTGGCAGGAGCAGCAGCGCCAACCGTGCAGCTACGATGTCGCCGCCGCTGCCTGCCGAGCAGGCGCAGCCGCTGCGCGCTCGCGCTCGGCTATCGTCTTCATCATCGAAACCATCAGCCACGCTGTCGTCGTCACCGGTAACTTCGCTGTCATCGTCACCGCTGGTGTCGTCGTCACCGCTGGTGTCGTCGTCACCGCTGGTGTCGT
>CAZBDA010000084.1:0-23263 GCA_964490445.1 uncultured Rickettsiales bacterium
CCGTCGCCATCGCCTTCAGACTCGTTGTCGGGGACGAGCCCGTCACAGTCGTTGTCGATGCCGTCGCAGGACTCGGGCTGGTTTGGGGCGATGAGGATATCGCTGTCGTTGCAGTCCAGGCCGGTAAGGATCAGCGGATCACTGCCGGTATAGACGCACTCGACAAAGCCGTCCCCGTCGTCATCGGTCTCGTCGACGGGGATGTTCCCGTCACAGTCGTTGTCCAGGCCGTCGCAAGCCTCCACGAAGCCGGGGCCGATGGTCGCATCGTTGTCGTCGCAGTCACCGCCAGTACAGACATCGACGCCGTCACCGTCCGAGTCCGCCTCGTCCGGCAGCAGGATGCCGTCACAGTCGTTGTCTAGGCCGTCACAGACCTCCGTGCCCCCGGGCAGGGCCAGCACCGAGCTGTCATCGCAATCCCCTCCCCCGAGCACCGCCGGATCGGAGCCGATGAAGTTGGCACACTCGACAAAGCCGTCGCCGTCGTCGTCGGTCTCATTGCCCGGCACGGCGCCGTCACAGTCGTTGTCGATGCCGTCGCAGATCTCCGGGTTGGCGGGGAACGAGGCTGGCTCCGCGTCGTCGCACTCCTCGCAGCCCAGGAAGCCGTCGACATCGGCGTCGATTTCACCCCCGGGTGCAGACGTCGTGGGATCGCAATCATTGTCGAGACCATCACAGATCTCGGCGTTGCCCGGGAAGTTGGACGCGTTGCTGTCCGCGCAGTCCTCGCAATCCAAAGAGCCGTCTGCATCGGTGTCGACCTCGCCCCCCGGCGCGACCGTAGACGTGTTGCAGTCATTGTCGCGGCCATCGCAGACCTCGGCATTGCCCGGGAAATTCAGGGGCTCGTTGTCATCACAGTCCTGGCAGCTCGGCGAGCCATCTCCATCTGCGTCGTCCTCACCGCCGAGGACCGTGGTGGTGGAGTCGCAATCTGTGTCGAAACCGTCGCAGATCTCCAGCGTATTTGGGTGAGCCAGCGGATTGCTGTCGTCGCAGTCCAGGCCGTTGGCCACCCAACCGGGGAAGGGCTCGCAGTTGGGCACTGGCGTCGCCAACGAGTCGCCGAAGCCGTCGCCGTCGAAGTCGGCGAAGAAGTCTTCGAACACCAGGCCATCATCGACAAGACCGTTGCAGTCATCGTCGACGAGGTTGCAGAGCTCATCGGCTGCCGGGTTGATGGCAGCATCTGCGTCGTTGCAATCACCGCCCTGGGGGATCAGACCCGCAACGGGCGTACAGCTGACTACTGCAGCCGCACTCTGGTCGCCAAAGCCGTCACCGTCCGCATCGGGCAGCCAGTCGTTAAACACCAGCCCCTCATCGATGTTGCCGTCGCAATCGTCGTCGACGCCGTTGCACAGCTCGGGCGCAGCGGGCCAGGTGGTGTCCGAGCTATCGTCACAATCGAAGCAGACACCTACCCCGTCGTCGTCGCTATCGACGCCATTGTCGATGCCGCCGTCACAGTCGTTGTCGATGCCGTCGTCGCAGATTTCCAGGGCGCCAGGATTGACCAGGGGGTCCTGGTCGTCGCAGTCGTCTCCTCCGTCGCTGAGTGCGAAGAAGCCATCGCCGTCCTCGTCGATACGAGGCGAGGGAATCGTGACACCCAGCAGGTCAACCAACACAGGCAAGACCTCGCCGATCTCGACGTACTCGCCGCCACCGCCACCACCGCCGCCAGAAATCAGCACCGGACGGGTGGACTCAAAGCTGATGTTGGCCTCGTGGTCCCCCACGGTCTCGGCGCGATAGGTCACCTGCAACTCGATGCCCTCACCCGGTCCCAGGGCCCTGGGCCAGGTGATGTCGTTGGTGATTGTGAAGAACGCGAGGTCCTCGCCAGAAGCCACGGGCTCGGCGACATGGGTTCGACCGTCGCCGAAGTTGCTGAGCGTCAGAGTGCGGGTCACGGGCTCGCCGAGAACTACGACACCGAAGTCCATGGGCGCCTCGTCGGCAAACAGCAGAGGCGCACCGAGATCGTCGCAGCCCACCGCAAGAGCAGACAGGCACAGCAACCAGGCCGCGACGAGGGCGGTGCGATGGCGACAAAGACGCATCGGAGCTTCCTATCGGCCACTATAGCCATCGTCTACAGTTCAAACTGGTGAATTCGTGGGCCCCTCGGACTGCAAGCCCTACAATTACTGGGATCGGGCGCAGTGTGACGGATCACAGGGGAGCGGACAGTAATGAGACCGAGGGCCCTAATCGTCGCTACCACCGCCCTGCTGGCAGCGAGCCTGCTGTGGGCGCCAGCACAGGCTGACAAGAGCGCCTGCTACCGGGTCAAAGAGCCCGATGCACGCAACTTCTGCCTCGCCGAGTACGAGGGCAAGCCTGCCTGCTACCGAATCAAGGACCCGGACCTGCGCAATCGCTGCCTTGCAAAGCAAGAGGGCAAGTCCGCCTGCTACCGGATCAAGGACCCCGACCGCCGCAACCTGTGCCTGTCGGCCAAAGAGGGCAAGCCCGCCTGCTACCGGATCAAAGACCCGGACCTGCGCAATCGCTGCCTCAGTTCCTTCGAGGGCAAGCCCGCCTGCTACCGGGTCAAGGACCCGGACCTGCGCAACTTCTGCCTGGCAGCCTTCGAGGGCAAGGCCGCCTGCTATCGGATCAAGAGCCCGGACCTGCGCAATCGCTGCCTGTCACGTAGTGGAGCGAACTGAGCGAACCCCATCCTCGCGGTCCTCAAAAAAGCTCTGTTCCAGGCTGCGACCGCGCGACAGTCCGCGGATCGGCAGCCCAGCCTCGGCGAGCACCCCCGCTATGACCACCGAAGCGGCATCCAGCTCGGCATCGGTCGCCGCACTGTGAACCAGGATGCGCCCTTCCACGACGAAAGAATGGCCGGGCAAGGCCAACTGCAGAGCAGCGATCGGCACCTCGCCGTCACCGAGCTGCCAGTGCTCGAGTTGCTCGCGTGCACAGACCTGGGCAACGCTGCCTTCCACCACGCAACGGCCGGAATCCAGCAACACCACGTGGTCACAGATACGCTCCAGCTCAGCGAGGTTGTGGGACGAAACCACCAGGGTCGACTTGCCCCGCAACCGCTGGAGTAGCGTCCGCAGCGACAGCGCCTGCGCCGGATCGAGGCCAGACATGGGTTCATCCAGCAGCACCAGTTCGGGCTGGCCCAGCAGCGCAGACGCAACGGCCAGGCGCCGGGTCATGCCGTGCGACAGGGAGCTGATTCGGTCTCGAGCCCGGTCCCCCAGGTTCAGTGACTCCAGCGTCTTCTGGGCGTCTTCCAGGGCCCTGGCTGAAGTCATGCCCTGCAGGTTGCCCATGTAGCGCAGGAACTCGGTGCTGGTCAGGCGACCGTCGAGGGCGGCGTCCTGGGGCAGCACGCCGAGGCGGCCCTTGAAGCGCTGGGGATTGAACTCCCCCTCGCCGAGGATGTCTACCGAGCCCCTGTCCTGGGGCAGCAGACCGCTGATGACGGAGAACAAGCTCGTCTTTCCGGCGCCGTTGGGCCCCACCAGGCCGCAGATGGCGCCGCGCGGGAAGCTGCAGGTGAGACGGTCCAAGGCCCACGGCGCACGGCGTCCATAGCGAAGACTCAAGTCCTCGAGAACAAGAGCTGGCTCTGAACTCATCACAACTTCCTACCAGTGAAGTAAGGAAGCGCCGCGACCACAGCCGCGATGCCCAGCAACAGCAACAGTCCCGCCGGTGCCAGCCAGGACGAACCCCACAGGTCGAGCATGTACTCCTGGGGAAGCAGCGTCTCGAGCACGTGCCGAAGCACACCCAAATCGTATTTGAGCACCAGCGGCGAGTGCAGTGTGCCCCAACCGAGGAAGCTGAGAATCGTCATGCCTATGGCCATCGCCCGAGCGCCATTGAGGGTGCCCGCCAACTGCGAAAACGCCACGCCCATGCCGAGGAAGGGCACGCTCCAGGCACACAGCCGGGGGGCCAGCGCAAGCAGCGTCGACATCTGCAGGATCGGGTCCTGCTCAACCATGCAGGTCATGGCGATCACCCAGGTGCCGGTGCTCGCCACCATCACCGCCACAAACACCAGCAGCAGTTGGCCAAAAAAGCGCCCCATCACCAACTCAATGCGACCGGTGCGTAGGACCTCGTAACGCAAGGACCGGTCCCTGACATCGCCAGCCAGCACTTCAGCGCCCGCGGCAGCCGCCAGGAACGGCAGCGTTCCCAGCAGCAGGTAGAAGTGGGTCACGCTCAGGAAGGGCAGGGAAAATGCCCACTCCACCCGGTCCGGGGAGTTGACCATCTCGGTCATAAAACTGATGAAGGCCTCGCGCTCCTGCAGCACCGCGTACATGGCACCCGGCTTGCGGGTGGGCGGCACACCCAGCGCCTGGGCTGCGGCATTCTCGAACTCGCCGAGCACCATTGTGAAGATCCACGCACCACCCATTGCCATGGTCGTCAGGGCGAGACAGAGCAGCACAGCGCTGCGAGTGCGCAGCGAGCGCACGAGGTGGAACCGGCCCACTACGAAGGTGTCCCGTAGCGAGCTGAAGAAGGTCACTCGACCTGCTCCAACTGCGCCAGCACATCGACAATCGCTGGATCGACGTACGAGAACGGATCCACGGCACTGTCGGGCAGGCCTTCGAGTTGGTCTGCATCGAAGGAGGACCTCATTGCGTCCTCGGAAGCGAGCAGGGTGTCGAGGGCGTCGGCTGCAAACTCCATGGCATCGCGCCGGTTCGGCTGGGCGCCGGATCCGAACATCTCGCCGAGTTCGTCGGTCATCCCCAGAAGGACCGCGTTCATGTCATTGATTGCGCGGTCGAAACTCGCCAACTGCAGGGTATCGGGGTCGGTGTGCTCGACCAGCGCTGCCCGTGCCTGCGTGCGGCGCAGCTCCAGGGCAGTCCGGGCTGCTTCGATCTCGGACTCGGCGGGGCCCTGGCTGAGGAGCTCGTCATGCTCCCCCAAAGCGTGATCATGGTCCTCGAGCGGGAGTTCGCCCTCGGGCATCGCGTCGAGTTCGCCAGCCTCGCCCAGGTCAGCCACCCGGTCCTCCTGCGCGAGTGTTTCTGGCGCCGGCAGGGGGGCTTTTGCAGGGGGTTCTGACTTGCCGATTCCGGAGCCCATAAAGGCCGCCAGGTCCCGACCCACCCCGGAGTTGCACTTCTGGGCAGTTTCGACCCGCCCCTCCAACCTGTCCTCGAAGACCTTCAACTCGGAGCGCGGCCCGATGCCGCCCAGCACAATGCCCAACAGCAGCGCCACGGCGGCAATTGCAATCTCTTTCATCTCGACCTCCGGGTGCACTCGGGCAGCTCGCTGATAAGTGGCGGCGAACCCAATCACAGCATACCGCTGCACTCTCAACCCTGGGGACGCCCGAACTCTTCCCTAGTTGCCCCCGCCTCTGCTATGAGTGCGCCGTCCCGGCGCCCAGACAGCGCCTTCGTTTTCCCATTTTCCCGAGCGTTCTGATGACCATGCTCCGCCTCCTGTGCACCTTCCTCGTCGTCGGCCTGTGTGCCTGTGCCGACGACAACGCAGACACTGCCGCGCCTGCCGCTGACATCGGCGACGCCAAAACAGAGGCCCCGCCTGCGGCCAAAGACCAAGCCAATCTGGCAGCCACCAAGACAGCAGCGAAGCCCGCTGCGGCCGCCCCCCTGCCCGCCCCCGAAGATGTCGCCGCAGCACCGGACGATGCCAAAGTCACCGCCTCGGGACTGGCCTACAAGGTCCTCACCGCCGGCACCGGCACCGAGCACCCCCAGGCGACCAGCATGGTGAAGGTGCACTACACGGGCTGGACTGCTGACGGAAAAATGTTCGACAGTTCCGTGGTCCGCGGCAAGCCGACCAGCTTCCCCCTGAACCGAGTGATCAAGGGCTGGACAGAAGGGTTGCAGTTGATGGTCACCGGCGAAAAGACCCGCTTCTGGATCCCCGGCAAGCTTGCCTACGGTGATACCCCGAGACGTCCGGGAGCACCCTCCGGAACCCTCGTCTTCGATGTAGAGTTGTTCAGCTTCGAAGCCGCTCCCCCCCCTCGAAAGGCAAGTCCCATGACAGCAATTCCCGCCCCCTCCGATGTCGCTGCGGCACCCAAAGATGCAACCGTCACCGACTCCGGTCTGGCATACAAGGTTCTTGCTGCCGGCAGCGGCAGCGACCACCCGAGCGCTACCAGTAGCGTGACGGTCCACTACACGGGCTGGACCACGGACGGAAAGATGTTCGATAGCTCCGTGTCCCGCGGGGAGACCATCAGCTTCCCCCTCAATCGTGTCATCAAGGGCTGGACCGAAGGCCTGCAGTTGATGGTCACCGGCGAGAAGGCCCGTTTCTGGATCCCCGGCAACCTGGCCTACGGCGACACTCCCGCGCGTCCCGGAGCACCCGCGGGAACTCTGGTGTTCGACGTGGAGTTGTTCAGCTTTAACTAGAGTTGAGTCCCGTGACCGCGCTGCTCCTCCTGCTGGTCGGCTACCTGCTGTCCACCTGGCTGCTGCCACGCTGCACTCGTCTCGAACGCCTGGGCTATTGCCTGCTGTTCGCGCTGTGCGCGACCCCGCTGGTGGTCGCAAACCTCGGCTACGGCCTGGGAATCTTCATCAGCGGCAAGGTGGTGTGCCTGGCAGCTCTGGCTCTGGTGGTGCTGCTTGCTCCACTGGGCTGGAGACGGCTGCGTAAGCGAGGAGACACCGCCGAGACGGGCCCAGGCGGGGACAACCAGGGCGCCACGGGCTGGAGCCGCGGCGAGCTCGCCGCCGCGGCCATGGGCTCGATGGTGGCGCTGTTCTACTGGCAGTACTACAGCAACGCCGAGTTCCTGCTGTCACTGGTCTCGTACCTGCTGCGTGGCGAGGCCGAGTGCTTCTACATGCAGACCTTCAGCTTCGTTCCCGGTCTCAATCCCGACTTCAACGGACCGCAGGTCTCCGAGGCCTACAACATCATCAGTACCCCGGGGAACACGCTGTTCACCACGACCGCCATGGCGGTCTTCGGACTGCGCTCGTTCCAGGTGCTGTACGTCTTGTTCGCGCTGCTGCTGTTCGTGTTCACCTACCTGCTCCTCGAACAATGGACCGACAACAGGCTCGCGGCACTTCTGGGCGCCACCTTCGTCTGCCTGAACCCATACGTACTGTCGCTCGAGGTGCTGGACCGCAACTTCATTGCACTGGCTCTGTCGGCCGCTTCGTTTCACGCACTGTTCTTCCACCGCGACCGCGTGTTTGTGCACGGCCTGTTGTTCGGGCTCACCGCAGCAGCAGGCTTGCGCTTCCTACCGCTGTGCTTCCTGGTGCCGGTGCTGTTGATGTACGCACTGCGGCGCGTGCGCTGGCTACACTGGCTACTCTTTGCGGCGGCATTTACGCTGGCCTTTGCCGTCAACCTGCCACACCTCTCGTACCACGGCTTTCACAGCCTGGGAGAGACCGTCTCCATGCCGCAGCTGGCCGGGTTGCTGCTAACTCGCTTCGAGCGCAGCCCGTTCTTGCCACTACCCAACCTGCTGTACTACCCGGTGCACATGCTGGCCTACCTTGGCAGCCTGTGCGGCGCGCTGGTCCTGCTCGGCGCACTACGCTGTTGGCAACAGGGGCGCAGACTGTGTGTGATCCTCGCTTTGGCCTTCGTGCTCCCCTGGGGAGTCCTGGCCTGCCAACGCGACTGGCTGCAGGCTGACAAGGCACGCATCCTGGTCATGAGCATGTTGCCCGTCGCGGCCTACCTCAGCTTCGCGCTGCAGAGCCTGCTGCGTCACCGCCGGCTGCTCGCCGACTTCACCCTCCTGCTCGCCGGGATGCTCCTACTGCAGGGCTTCGCGAGTATCAGCGGCAACCTGGCACGCAACGTCGATGAGGGCAGCTACGACCGGCATCCCCTCTACCAACGCGATAGTCCAACCTGGCAGGACTTCTATCGACCGGCCTTCAGCGCAGTAGGCTCACTGCCTGACCTCAGCCGCCTGTTCCACAAGGCTGACCTCGCTCGCAAGGACCGAGCTGACCAGTTCCTCGCCAATCGCCTGTTCGGCCAACATGGCTCCCCTGCCCTACGCGCAAACCCCTGGGTGCAGGAGGCGCTGCCCCTGGACGAGCTCAGCCCACCGCCTTTGTGGCCCCAACCCGGGAGCTGGGTGAACCTGGAAATCGATTTCGAGAAGCTGGTCACGGATTCGGAGAACGCCGTTCGGATTACCGAACAGGGCGGCAAGGCCTTCGCAGATCTGCACTCTGAGGCTGAGACCTCGAGGCGCCTGGCCGAGTTCGGCGTGACGCTCGCGGCCTACCACAAGGAAGTCCGAGTCAGTTGGCAGGAGCAACCCCTACCGGTCACCGTTCTCACCAATCAGCAGGAACTGACAGCCCTCGGAGAGTTGTACCTGGATCTCAACGCCTGGATCAGCCTTGGCAAGGACGACCTCGAGTTCCAGCAGGTCAACGTCATCAGCTACGCCGTGCACGGCGACCCCCAGGGCCGCGGTAGAAGCACTGCGATGGCGGCGCTACCACCGCGAGACGAGCAACCGAAGGTAAGCCTACGCGTGCCCCGCGGCACCACGGTGATTCTGCGCGACTGGCTGGTCGACGGGAGCAAGGGCATACCGCACCGAATCGACAGTTGGTCCATCGACACCAGTGGCGAGACGGCAGAGGTGTCGTTCCACTGCCTCGAACCAGAGAGCTACCTGTAGGCGCCTGCTCGACTCTTGCCGAAAGACTGAACCCTCAGCGGCGGCGACGCCACGGCACCAGGCCGACCAGCAACAGCAGCAAGGCGCCACTGCCGCCACTGGCACCGCCAGCTAGCGAACTCTCGCACTGGCAGCCGCCGATGACCTCGTCGCTGTCATCGTCGTCGCCAGACGTATCGTCGTCGTCGCCGGCAGAGTCGTCGTCGTCACCGACCTCTCCGCAGTCGGCATCGGCATCATCTATGTCGCCATCGCAGTCGTTGTCGATCCCGTCGAGACAGAGCTCTTCGGTGTCCTCAGTGGCCCCGGGATTCGCTGCCGCCTCGTTGTCGTCGCAGTCGTCCGCACACAGCAGGTAGCCGTCGCCGTCGGCATCGGCCTCGTTGTCGGGGACGACGGTGTCGCAGTCGTTGTCGAAGCCGTCGCACAGCTCGGCTGCGCCGGGCAGGGAGTCTGCGTTGGTGTCGTCGCAGTCACCATCGCAGGGCGTCAGGCCATCATCGTCACTGTCCGCTTCTTCGTCACCGATGCTGTTGTCGCAGTCGTTGTCGATGCCATCGCACAGCTCCGGCAGACCAGGCGCGGAGGTGTCATCCTCGTCGTCACAGTCGCCACCGCACAGCAACACGCCATCACCGTCGACGTCGACCTCGTCCGGGCCGGCCGAACCGTCACAGTCGCTGTCTTCACCATCGCAAGTCTCGGTGGCTCCAGGGAAGATCAGGGGGTCGCTGTCATCGCAGTCTCCGTCGCAGGAGCTGATGGTGTCACCGTCTACATCACCGGCCTCGTCAGTCGCGGGGTTGCAATCGTTATCGATGCCGTCGCACAGTTCGGGTGCGCCGGGATAGACGGTGTCATCGGTCTCGTCGCAGTCGCCACCACAGGCAGAGACCAGGTCGCCGTCAATGTCGAACAGTTCATCTGTCGCCGGGTCGCAGTCGTTGTCGTTACCGCCATCGCACAGTTCGGAATTGCCGGGGAAGTTCGCCGGGTCGTCGTCGTCGCAGTCGGCGCACTGGATGGAGCCGTCACCATCGGCATCTCCCTCATCGCCGCCCGGGCTGCCATCACAGTCGTTGTCCTGGCCGTCGCACAGCTCGGGTGCGCCGGGATACACGGTGGCGTCTGCGCCATTGCAGTCTCCGCCGGTACAGGCCGAGTACCCGTCAAAATCGCTATCCAAAGCCTCGTCGGTCGCGGGGTCACAGTCGTTGTCCTGACCGTCGCAGATCTCAAGATTGCCCGGGAAATTAGCAACATCGGAATCGTCGCAATCCACGCAGGACAGGGAGCCATCCAGGTCGCCATCGACCTCGCCCGCCGCATCGGCATCTGCGCTGCCGTTGCAGTCATCGTCCTCACCGTTGCAGGCCTCGGTCGCGCCAGGGAAGATCGCCCCGTCGCTGTCATCACAGTCGCCCGAACAGGCACTGACGCCGTCGCCATCGGAATCGATATTCTCATCGGTGCTCGGATCACAGTCGTTGTCCACACCGCTGCCGTCGCAAATTTCCACGTTGCCGGGGAAGACCGTGGCATCGGCGTCATCGCAGTCAGCGCAAGCAATGACTGCATCACCATCGGCGTCGACCTCGTCGGCAGGCAGCGAGCCATCGCAGTCGTCATCCTCACCATTGCATTGCTCCGGAGCACCGGGGAACACCGAGGCGTCGAGGTCGTCACAGTCCTGCAAGGTCGGTTGCAGCGCGTTGCAGAACGTGTAGCCGTCACCATCATTGTCGGCTGAGGTGGTAATCAGGATGGACCAACTGCCGAGTACGCCGTCGTCGGTACCGGGCAGTGAATCACTCAAACGAAGCTGCCAGGTTCCCAGCGAGCTCTCCCCGTTGAAGTCCGACAGGAAGCCCTCGGGATAGAAGCTGCCGGTCATCGGCGCGGTGGCGCTAACGATCGAGTCCAGTGCCTGGTCGTCGAAGGTGGTTGCCGTGTAGTTGGCCCCAGACCCACCGTTGTTGGAACTGAGGTCCACCTCGGTGCCGGCCGGTGAGATCAACGCAATCGACAACTCCTGGAGCGAGCTGTGAGTGATGTTCACGGTGATGTCCAGATCGTCGATCACCGCATCCACGGTGACGATGGCATCGACGAATACCGGGCCACCGGTAGTGGCCGGAATCAGCGCGCCAACCCCAGTACCGTCACTCACTGCATCCTCGTCATCAGCGACGCCGTCACAGTCATTGTCCGCACCGTCGCAGGACTCGGCGTTGCCCAGGAAGTTGGCAGGATCGCTGTCGTCGCAGTCGCCCCCGCAAGTTGTCTGGCCATCCGCGTCACTGTCGTGGCCCTCGTCGACGCTGCCATTGCAGTCGTTGTCGAGGAAGTCACAGATCTCGTTGGCGCCCGGGTAGACGGTCGCGGTGTCATCGTCGCAGTCGTCACTGCCGATGTTGGGGTCACTGCCGACGTAGGTGCACGACACGAAGCCGTCACCGTCATCATCCTGCTCGATGCTGCCCGCAGAGACGTAGTAGATGGTGCCGTTCCAGACACGCGGTTGCAGGGTGCACGAGAAGGAACCCGCACCGCAGCCGTAGCCCTCGGTGATCTCCAGGTTGTCGTCCTGCGCAGCAATATCGCCCAGAGCGGTGCCGGTGGTATAGCGAATGCCGATGCTGCTGAGCATGTAGATGCTGTAGGTCTGACCACCGGTCAAGGTGAGGGGGTTGGTCAGCGGCACGGGAGTCGGAGTGCCGCTGGTGCCGGAACCACTGACCGACACAGTCTCGTGGAAGGTCCAATCGGCGCTGCTGCTGGTCGAACTGTAACCAGTCCCTGCTTTCCACCACACCTCGACACTGCCGGGGCCAGCATTGGTGACGTGGGCATCGAAGCTGGTGATGTCGATGTCGTTGAGAGCAACCACATCGAAGATGTTGCCGCTGCTGCCGTTGTTGGTTGCAAAGGTCGTGGTGAGCGCGCCCGGCGCACCGGAACCGCCACCGAGCAGCCCGCCGTCACAGTCGTTGTCGAGGCCGTCACACAGCTCAGGTGCGCCGGGAAACACCAGGGGGTTGGCGACGTCGCAGTCATAACAGTCGGGCGAGGTGTCACCATCAAGATCGACATACTCGATGGGAGGAATCACCGTGTCACAGTCATTATCGAAACCGTCGCAGACCTCGAGGTTGCCCGGGAACATGAGGGGATTGGTCTCGTCGCAGTCAGCACAGCTCAGCGAGCCGTCGGCATCTGCGTCGACCTCGCCGGCTGCATCGAAGTTGACCAGCCCGTCACAGTCGTTGTCGAGGCCATCACAGATCTCAGCGCTGCCGGGCGAGACGGTGGGGTCGGCATCATCACAGTCACTACCCCCGGCAATGGCCGGGTTGTTGCCTACCCAGACACACTCGACATAACCGTCGCCGTCGTCATCAGCCTCGAGGCTGCCTGCTTCGATGTAGTGAACCGTGCCGTTCCAGACTCTCGGCACAAAACTGCACGAGAAAGCCGAGCCACAGCCGTAGCCCTCGGTGATCTCGATATTGGCGTCCTGCGCGAAGGTGAGACCAGCCCCTGTACCGGTGCCGTTGGTGTAGCGGATGCCGATGCTGCTGAGCATGTAGATGCTGTAGGTCTGGCCCGCGCTGAAAGGAATCGGCGTGGTCAGGGGCACCGCGGTCGGCGAACCTGTCGTGCTGTTGCCCGTGATGGAAACCGTTTCGTGGAAGGTCCAATCGGCGTTGCTGCTGGTGGAGTTGTAGCCCGTACCCACCTTCCAATAGACATCCATTGTGCCCGCACCCGAGCCTGAAACGTGGGCATCGAAGCTGGTGATCTGGATGTCGTTCAGGACGACCACGTCAAAGATGTTGCCGCTGGAGCCGTTGCCCGAGGCAAAGGTCGTGGTGAGTGAAGCGGGAATGCCGGAACCGCCGCCCAGGGTCGTACCATCACAGTCGTTGTCGCTGCCATCACAGACCTCGACGTTGGTGCTGCTCGGGAAGGCGTTCGGATTGTTGTCGTCACAGTCGTCGTCTGCGGTGCCGGCAATGCCGTCGACGCCGCACAGGGTGAAGCCGTCGCCATCGAAGTCCACCGTCTCGGTAGTGGCCGGATCACAGTCGTTGTCGATACCGCCGTCACAGACCTCGGGATTGCCGGGGAAGGACGCTGCCTGGGTGTCGTCACAATCAGCGCACGACAGGCTGCCGTCGGCGTCGGCGTCGACCTCGCCGAGGGCGTCGAAGTCGGACAAGCCGTTGCAGTCGTTGTCGATGCCGTCGCACAACTCCACGGCGCCGGTGTTGATGGCCGGGTCGGCGTCGTCACAGTCGCCGGCGCAGACCGTTTCCAGGTCGGAATCGCCATCGACGGCCTCGTCGGTACTGGGGTCACAATCATTATCGATGCCGTCGCACGTCTCGATATTGCCTGGGTACACGCTGGCGTTGCCGTCGTCGCAATCCGTACCGCCGCAGGCAGTCGAGGGGACACCATCGTTGTCGGCGTCGACGCAGGAGGCAAACGACAACGCGGTACCATCCAGAGTCTGAGCAGCATTGCAGGTGTACTGCAGTGCATTGCCCGCAGCACGCGTGCCACCGATGAGGTCCTGAATCCCGATCGTGGCGCTGGCGCCGAAGTTGCTGGCTGGATCACCGAAGTCCGTGTCCTCCCAGTGGAACTGGATCTCGCCGCCGGGATACAAGTGCACCTGGAAGCTGGCCGCACCGATGCTCGGATAGTGGGGAACTCCCTGCCAGGAGACGACAAAGCGGTTGGCGCCACCGGTGGTGTCATGCTGCCAATAGACACCACCGCCATTGGTGGGATTCAGATCGTCCCAAAATGGCGCCAGGTCGACGTCGCTGATACCCACCCCCGGCAGGCAGCCGTTGACGAAACTGACCTGGGCTGGCAGAGCCGGGACAGGCGCGGCCACGAACCGGATGCCACCGTTGGAGGCCACCACGATGTCGGAATAGGAGACGCCGTAAAAGGAGAAGGGCCAGGGCAGAGGCACATTGGCCTCACCGTCATCGCTAAGCAGAAGATTGGTGCCGCCGCTGCTCAGGTCGACGAAGTCATAGCTTGTCGGCGCGTAGTTGTAGCCGAAGGCATCCGGACCGCCCGTTTGCGCGTGGGCCGAAGAGACCGTGCACAACAAAAAACAGATGGCAGAGACGGAAGAAAGCAGAAAGCGGTGACTCATCAAGGACCCCTGGAGAGGCTGTAGTTGCAAATCGGACGGAACGGAAGGGCTCCTCCACCCCGACCCGAGGACCGACCTAGTGTTCCTGAACTTTCGCAGCACGTCCATGGTCGATCTCAACCCGATCAGCATCGCCCCGCGCGCGGGCGCCCGACGTCTAGAGCTTGCTCGACCAGTTGGCAGCAGCGTGGATCCTCGTCTACGGTCAGAAACATGGGTGAATTCCGCTGGATCGCAATCGGGCTGTTCGCAGTGCAGCTATTGGGCTGTGGATCGGACCCGCTGCCACCTCCGCCAGACGATGACGACAGCGCAGTTGGCGACGATGACGACAACGCAGGCGACGATGACAGCGCAGGCGATGATGACAGCGCAGGCGATGATGACAGCACAGGCGATGATGACAGCACAGGCGACGATGACGACAGCGCTTCGTGGAGCCCGCAGCAGCAGCGCGGCGCAGCCCTGTACAGCGAGTACTGCGCCCTTTGTCACGGCAGCGACGGCGAGGGATACCAGGCAGACGAAGCAAACGCGCTGAGCAACGAGTCCTTCCTGGCGGCCGCCACCGACGACTTCCTGCGCGGCTCCATCCGACACGGCCGTCCCGGGACGCCGATGTCGGCCTGGGGCATGGATTACGGAGGCCCGCACAGCCCGCAGGACATCGACGACCTGGTCGCGTTCCTGCGCACCTGGCAGGAGCACACCCTGCCCCAGATCCACAGCACCGTGGTCAGCGGCGATCCCAGCGCCGCCCTGCCCCTGTACCAACAGTATTGCGCGAACTGTCACGGAGTCCAGGGGGAGGGCGGCACCGCAGTGAGCATTGCCAATCCATGGTTTCTCGAGCTGGCCAGTGACGGCTTCCTGCTGCACGCAATCGACGAGGGCCGCCCCGGCACCTTGATGGCGGGTTGGGCTCCGGTGCTGCCCGAAAGTCACCGCCACAACCTGGTAGCCCTGCTGCGGTCCTGGGCCACGCCGGTCGAGGACACGAAGGTACCTCCCTTCACTCCTGACCTCAGCGACCACCTCCTCCACCCAGGAGGAACCCCAGCGGACTTCCTCGTGAACCTGCAAGACGAACGTTTCGTCGGCCTCGAGCATGTCTGGGCGGCTTATGACGACGGCCAGGAGTTCGTGCTGCTCGATGCACGGCCCGGCTCGGACTACCTTGCCGGCCACATCAGCGGTGCGGTGAGCGTGCCTTTCTATCGCCTGGACGAGGCCATCGGGCTGCTCCCACAAGACCGCTGGATCGTCACCTACTGCGGCTGCCCTCACGCGCTGTCCGGCCAGGCAGTGGATGGCCTACAGGCTGCCGGCTACACGAATGTCGCCGTGCTGAACGAAGGCTATTACGCCTGGCTCGGTGGCGAGCACCCCATCACTACGGGCACCGAGCGGTACTAAGCGCTGCCGTTTTCCCCTTTCCCCCCGACCTCTGCTCAGGTATTCAGCCCCATGACACAGCCCCTTCCCATGACCCTGGACGAGTGCGGTGGCAAGCCCCGCGACATCATCCTGGTCACCGGCGACGCCTATGTCGACCACCCCGCTTGGGGCGTGGCTGCCATCGGCCGCTGGCTGGAAGAGCACGGTTTCACGGTCGGCATCATCGCTCAGCCGGACTGGGAAGACCCCCGTACCTTCGAGGTGCTGGGCAGGCCCAACCTGTTCTTCGGTGTCACCGCCGGCAACATGGACTCGATGGTCAATCACTACACCTCGGCCCGTCGCCCGCGACGCAACGACGCCTACAGTCCAGCCGGCCAGGCAGGACTGCGACCCGACCGGGCGACCATCCCGTATACGACTCGCCTGCGCCAACTGTACAAGGGCACGCCCGTCATCATCGGTGGCATCGAGGCTTCCTTGCGGCGCTTCGCCCACTACGACTTCTGGCAGGACAAGATCCGCGGCTCCATCCTGCTGGACTCGAAGGCCGACCTGTTGCTGTACGGCATGGCGGAGCACACCGTCGTAGAGATCGCCCGGCGCCTGCAGCAAGACCGACCGATCAGCGACTGCCGGGACATCGCCGGAGTCTGCTACGCGCTGGGCGCCAGCGAGGAACTGCCCGCTGGCTCGGTGCGGGTGGAGATGCCCGACATCGACACCTGCCGCAACGACCCAATCGCGTTCAATCGGGCGACAGCTCTGCTGTACCGAGAGTCCAACCCACACTGCGGCAAGACCCTTGTCCAGCAGCACGGCAGCCGCCTGCTGGTGCAGAACGCTGCCGCCCACCCGCTGAGCACCGCTGAGCTCGACCGCCTGCACGAACTGCCCTACACGCACCAACCCCACCCGCTGTACCGAGCGCCGATCCCCGCACTCACCACCATGAACGGCTCCATCGCCGTCAACCGCGGCTGCTCGGGCGGCTGTTCCTTCTGTGCCTTAACCATTCACCAGGGTAAGGACGTCACCAGTCGCTCCGAGGACAGCGTTCTGCGCGAGATCCAGGGGATGAGCAAACGCAAGGGCTGGAAGGGCATTGTCAGTGACCTCGGCGGCCCCACGGCAAACATGTTCCACATGCGCTGCACCAGCCCCGAGGCCGAAAAGGTCTGCCGCCGCGTCAGCTGCCTGCACCCGGTGCGCTGCAAGCACTACGGCACCGACCACAAGCCCTACCTGTCTCTGCTACGCAAGGCGCGCAAGCTCCCCGGCGTACGCAAGGTCTACGTGAACTCCGGGATTCGCTATGACCTCGCCGCTCTCGACGACGAGTTCGTCGAAGAGTTGGTCGAGCACCACGTGCCAGGCCAACTCAGCGTTGCCCCCGAGCACACCTCTGACGACGTGCTGCGGCAGATGCGCAAGCCCGGAATCCAGTACTTCGAACGCTTCATGGAACGCTTTAAGAAGGCCAATGTGCGCCTTGGCAAGAAGCAGTACGTGGTGCCCTACTTTCAGTGTGCTCACCCGGGCGTCGGGCCGAAGGAATGCATTGACCTGGCCCAGTACATGAAGCGTACTGGCCTGCGGCCGCGCCAGGTGCAGATGTTCCTACCCACCCCCGCGACACTGGCCACAGCCGCCTACCTGAGCGGGCGCGACCCGCTGACCCATGAGAAAGTCTACGTGGCACGCGGCGACAAAGAGCGCTCCCGCCAACGAGCCCTACTCTTCTTCTGGAAACAGGAGCAATGGCCCCATGTTCGCGAGGCACTGAACGCCTGGGGCCACAGTGATCTCATCGGCCGCCATCACAGCGCGCTGGTCCCCCCCGGCCCCTCCTACGGACGCTGGGCAAGATCGCGAGGCAAGAGCAAGCGAACAGCCAAGGAGCGACATCTCGGTGACCGATAAGGCGGCCGCTGCGGGCGGCCACCGACCCGAGCAATCCCTGCGAACCTGGCTGGCTGTAACCATCACAGTCGCTGCCGTGCTGGCGGCGATCGTGCTGACCCGCGGCTACGACGACGCCCAGTTTCACTCCGCGCGCAATGGCGTCGAGTGGACCCACCACACCCTACGGGTCCAGTTGGCCGAAGAACTGCCGGGCTGGAATCCGGTGAAGCAGGTCGAGTGGCTGGCGAGCGCCGACCGCGACTACCCTCCCCTGGTGCCCGCACTTGCCGCGCTCGCAGGCTTCCTGGTGGGCCACGACGAGGCCTCTATTCATCGCTTCGGCTTTGTCTGGGCAGTGCTCCTGGCGATGGCAACGGGGCTGCTGGTGTACGGCCTTTCGCGCAACCGCAAGCTGGCAATGGCCGGGAGCGTTGCCGCACTGCTGCTGCCTGCGCACCACGCGGCAGCGTTGAGCTTTTACTTCGACCTGCCTATGGCGGCATTGCTGTGGTCGGCACTGGCGGTACTGGTGGTGGGCCAGGACCGCAGGCCCATACTCGCCGGACTGCTCGCCGGACTGCTGCTGTTCCTGTCCTGTCTCGCCAAGTGGACGGCGCTGCCCGTCGCCGCCCCCCTGCTGCTCGGCGTGCTGTCGATCCGCCCGCCGGAGCGGTCCTGGGACCGCGATCTGCTGCTACTACGAGCCCGGGCTGCCCTGCCCCTGGTCCTGAGCAGTTCCTGGCTCGTGCTGTGCTGCTGGCGGATAAGCCCTCGCTCGTGGAACCGCATGCTGTCCATGAGCTTCGGCAGCGAGCTGGACCCACGCACCGGCTTCGAACCGGTGGGCTGGTGGCACACCCTCACCAGCACCCTGGGCGCGGTGCCCGAAGCCATCTCCATGGGCCGACACATGACACTGGAGGCGCTGTACTGGTATCCCCTGCACTTCCTGTTCTGTTTCCTGTCGGTACCGGTCACCGTGCTGCTGTTGCTGGCCTCCCTGCCCTGGCTGCGAAACCGCAGCCGCGAGGTTCCGCTGCTGCTGTGGGCGCTACTGGGCCACCTGTTTCTCATCTACACAGTCTTCACCAGCCTCGACGAGCGCTTCCTACTGACCCTGGGCCCAGCTCTGCTGCTGCCCCCCCTGCTCGGCTGGTGGGCCCTGCCTGCTCTACCTCGCAGGCTGTTCGCCGGTGTGTTCGTCCTGACCTCACTGTGGGTGGCCTGGGACTTCCACCACAGTGAACCCGAGCCCCGTGTCAGCGAGGGCTTCGCAGAGCCGGAACCTACCGGGACTCTGGGACGCGTGTGGGCCGAGATCGCCACCGACCGACAGGGTATCGGCCTCCAGTCATCCACTGACCGACAGTGGGGCTGGATGCGTGCAGACGCCCTGCGGCCCGCCTACTTCCAGTTGCGCGAACGGCTCTGGGACGAGCTCCTGGCCTGCGGTGCCCAGGTCGTCCTGGCCCAGGAGGAACTGACCCTGGACGGGTTTGGCGAGGGCTACTGGTGGGAATTCCGCAAGGTCCGTGCACACCTCGAGGGCCAGCAGGCACCGCGCTCGATCGTGGCTTTCCAGGGCCGGGAGGCCGTGCTGCTCTCGGGAGAACCTACGGGCATCCAACGCGCGATGGATGCCGATGAGGTGGTTGCGATCACCCGCTACCAGGACGGCCTGTCCTGGGACGAACTGCCCCTGCCTGACGAGCTCCAGGACACTCCACTGTGGACCCTGCGGGCGCGAATTGATCGTACTGCTGGCCTCGACCCCAGCCTGGTCCTGCTGGATGGCCCGCGTGAGTTGGCTCTGTGGACGCCACCGGGTTCGAACTTGTGCTCCCAGTTGCAATCGTCCGGCGGGGCACCGGCAGAGCTGCCTTGAACAGACGTCTCAGGAGCGGCGCTCCATGCGCTCGCGACACTCGATACAAAAGGGTGCCTCGGGACGAACCTTGAGGCGCTTGAAGGGGATCTCTGCGCCACAACTGCGGCACTCACCGTACTCATCTCGCTCGAAGGCAGCCAAAGCCGCGAGGACCTGTTGGCGACGCAGAGTCAGGCGTTGCCGCTGAGCCTGCACCATCTTCTGTTGCTGGATCGCGTCCATGCGGGACAGGCGTCCGATGGGCTGGTCTAGATCGACGGGCTTGCTACCCTCAGCGCTCTGCTCGAGACCAGCATCCAGATCAGCCAGCAGCTGCTCCAGGTCGACATGCAGCTCGGCAGACTGGCTGTCGCTCAACTCACACACTGAACAGCCCTCCAGGCCCGGCGTCGCTCGCAGGGCGATCATCTTGACGTGCTGCGCGGTGGCGTCAATGCTTCCTACCCTCGCTCGCTGAACCGTGTTCACCCACAGCCCGCTGGAGCCCATGCGCACCTCCCTTGCCACTCCTATCGTCCTCGCACTCACCCTGCTTTCCGGCTGTGCGGGCAAGCAGGGCCCACCAGCTACAGCCGCAACAACCAGCGACCTGGCCGCTCGCCAGTCGACCAGCTACGAGTTGCACGGCGTCGAGGTCGACGACCCCTACCAGTGGCTCGAAGAGAGCAGCAGCGCCGCCGTCCAGGAGTGGACAAATCAACGAAACGCTGCCTTTCAGAACTACACCGACAGCCTGAGCCAGCGGCAACCACTGTACGACCGGTTTCAGCACCTTTGGCGTTACGACGACGAGTCCACACCGCAGGTCTGCCAACTGTCCGAACGCATCATCTTCCACACCAAAAAAGCCGACCAGGACAAGTGGGTCGTCCACATGCGACAACACGAAGGGGGCGAAGAGAAGGTGCTGATCGACCCCAACACCTGGGAGCAGACCGAGACCCTGTCGGGCTTCACGGTTTCGCCTGATTGCCGGTACGCGGCCTTCGGCAAGGCGCGGGGTGGCGATGAGAACCCCGTCATCCGAGTCATGGACCTGGACACCTTAGAGGTGCTGCCCGACAGCCTGCGCGGCTGGCGCCAGGGTGGGGTCAGCTGGCTGCACGACAACTCTGGCTTCTACTACAGCTCCAAGCCCCTGGAAGGCGAGGTCGCGGCGGGCGAGCACTATTACTGGCATCGCGGCTGGTTTCACACGCTCGGCACCGCGGCGTCCGAAGACGTACTGGTCGCCCACGATGAACAGAACAAGGAAACCTGGAACGGAGTCTATGTCAGCGAAAACGGCCGATGGTTGACCATCTACCGTTCACTGTTCAACAAGAATGAGCTGTGGCTGCAGGAGGTCGGCTCCGAGGAGCGCCGGCCCCTGGCGCTGGGCATGGACAACCAGTACAGCTCCTGGGTCATCGATGACACGGTCTACATAAAGACCGACTGGGACGCACCCAACTACCGGATCATGGCGACCTCGGTGGAGCAGCCCGAACGCGAACAGTGGCGCGAGTTCATCGCCGAAAGCAAAGACCGGCTGCAAGGGGCCGGGGGCATCGGCGGCAAGCTGTACCTGCGCTACCTGCACAACGCCACGACTCGCATCGACATCTACACGCGCAGCGGCGAGAAGCTGGGCACTCTGCCCCTGCCAACCGTCGGCAGCGCCTCTGTCTGGGGCTACTGGGACAAGCCACGTGTCTGGCTCTCGTTCTCCTCGTTCGCGCACCCGAGGACCGTCTACACCTACGACCTCGAGAGCAACGAGTTGAGCCTCTACAAGGAATCGCCCATCGACATCGATCCGAGCGGCATCGTCGTCGAACAGCACTGGTACCCGAGCCGGGACGGCACCGAGATCAGCATGTTCGTGATCCACCACGAGGATGCCCCACGAGACGGCAGCGTACCCTTCCTGCTGAACGGCTACGGTGGCTTCAACATCTCGATGATGCCGCGCTTCTCTACGGTCCGGGCGGTGTGGATCCAGAACGGCGGCGGCATCGCCATTCCCAACCTTCGCGGCGGCGGCGAGTACGGCAAGTCCTGGCACGAAGCGGGCATGCGCGAGCACAAGCAGAACGTCTTTGACGACTTCATCGCCGCAGCGGAATGGCTCGAGCAACAGGGCTGGACCAAGCGCGACCGGCTCGCGATCCTGGGGGGGAGTAACGGAGGTCTGCTGGTGAGTGCCGCCGTCACGCAGCGGCCCGAGCTCTTTGCTGCCGTACTCTGCCAGGTACCGCTCACCGACATGGTGCGTTTCCACAAGCTCGGCCTGGCCAACATCTGGACCGAGGAATACGGCAGCCCCGACGACCCGGCCATGTTCCCCCACATCCACGCCTACTCGCCCTACCACAACACCCGGCCCGCCGATTACCCGGCCATCCTGGTCACAGGCAGCGAGAATGACGCACGCACTGATCCCGCTCACGCACGCAAGTTCGCTGCTGCCGTGCGCTTTGCGGACGAAGACCACGGCTCCGAGCAACCGATCCTCCTGCACATCCAGGGCGACTCGGGACACGGCGGCGCGGTAACCATCGACCAGAGTGCCGACCAGTACAGCCGCCACTACGCCTTCCTCATGGAGCAGATCGGCATGCAGGCGAGGCCACAGCAAGACAACCAGGACGAGACCGGTTCCAGCAACGATGACTGAGGGCCAGCAGCAAAGGGCGACCCATCGGTGGTCGCCACCGGGGCGACTCTTGCTGGCCGCGATGGCTGCCGTGGCCCTGTCCCTTTGTGGGCTCGGATGCAAGCAGGGTCCAAAGCAGCCAGGGTCAACCCCTCTCGATGAGCCCCTCTCGGACAGCACCCCCGCCCCTCTGAAGACCTGGCCAGCCGAAGCCATCGAACCGGTAGGAACCTGGGTCTGCCCACCCTGGGCACGTACGGAAGACCCCGGCCACAAGGGGGTCCGCTACGAAGTTCTGTGGGTCCGCGCCGACCAGAGCATCGACAGCCGCAGCCTCCAAGACAAGGATGGGGCCTGGCAATGGCAACCGGGCGACTACCACGAAGAGGTTCGTTGGTTCGCCGGCTCGCGCCGTGGTCCACGCTCCGTGCACTACTACCTGTGCACCCGGGTGCCCAACGACAATCACTGGTGCAAGATGCTGCTATCACCGTCTCGGGACGAGGACGGGGTTGCGCTGGAGTTGCTGGATCTGCTCAGGCCAAGCCACGAAGACGAGCCCTACGCCACCGCCGCCTACGTCGAGCGCGTGCTGGACGGGGAACTGCCCGTCAACTGCCGCTACCAGCGCATCGCACAGGACGAGACACTCAGCAAAGACGAGGTCTCGAAGCGGGTACGGGCGCTGAGGCAGCCAGAGGCTACGGAGTCTGAGCTGCGTTGATCAGCATCTGGCGCAGGGCGTTGTAATTGCCTGCATTGCCGAGGTCATAAGTGGTCAGGTTGTAGACCCCCACCTGGACGTTGTCGCCATCGAGGATGATGACGTCGCGATAGGCGACGTTCCAAAGGTCGCTCCACACATCCGACCTGCAGTTGCCGTTGCCATCGACATCCTGCAGCCATGCAATGTCACCCAGCGCGCTGATGGTCGAATTCCCGGCACTGTAGCTGGTCGGCCCCGCGGGACAGGACCCCGGAAGATCGGTCTCGTTGATCCCAATCAGATCGATGGCGAGGTTCGGGTAGTTGAGCTTGAGGTCGTTCTGCAGGGTATTGAGATGCCCATACTGGGCACGACAGTAGCCTCAGGTGGCGTGACCGAAGTACCAGCCGCTTACCTTCTGCAGGTAGTCGCGTGGCGACACGGGCTGGCCGGTGGTCGCCGAAGTGGGATTCTGATCGATGAGGCTGAAATCCGCCTGCTGGTTAGCCACGACGGCAACGTAATCGACACCCTCCCAGGTAAGGACACCGGTGGCAGCGTTCCAGGTACCGCCGTACGTGGTCGGAGGCGCGGGGTAGCCCTCAACCGTGATGCCAGTGCAACTGTAGGGACCGACTTCGATAACATCCGAGTGCGCCCACTCGTAGTTGCCACCTGCGAACTGCAGGCTCCAGTAGCAGTAAGAGAGCCCCCCGCCCGGTGTCATGCCGCACTCGTGTTGCGTGACCGAAGTGAACTCGGCGGGTTCCACCAGCCATGTGCAGGGCGCGGGCGGACTGGAGTCGTCGTCGCCGGCCGTGTCGTCGTCGCCGGCCGTGTCGTCGTCGCCGGCCGTGTCGTCGTCGCCGGCCGTG
>CAZBDA010000085.1:0-22974 GCA_964490445.1 uncultured Rickettsiales bacterium
CTGCAGCCTTCTTCTTTGCCGCAGCCTTGTCGTCTGCAGCCTTCTTCTTTGCCGCGGCCTTGTCGTCCTCGGCCTTCTTCTTTGCCGCGACCTTGTCGTCCTCGGCCTTCTTCTTTGCCGCCAGTGCCTCTTCCCGGAGCCGGCTCTGTGCGGCCAACTCATCCTCTGCGGTTTGCTCGTCGGCTGCTGAGCCGATGGCAATCTCTTCTTCTTCACCGCCGATAGCGAGCTCGAGTTCGACATCGGCGAGTTCGAGAACCGAGTCGTCCTCGTCAACCTCGACGTTAGCGATGCCTGCAAGATCTGCCGCGTAGCTGTCGATGTTGAAACCGACGTCTACGGTCCGAACCTCTTCAATCTGTCGCAGAAGGGCCTCGCGCGCACCCTCGACCTGGGCGTCCACTTCTGCCTTCGCTGCAGCCAGTTCCGTCTTGCCCTCGAGGACTTCTCCGAGCCGCTCGCTGAGGCTTGCCTCCAGGGTCTTGAGGGAGTCGGTGAGGTGTCGCTTGACGTACTCGAGGAGTCGATGCTCCTGGGTGGCCAACTGCACCTCGACCTGGCGCTCTACCTCGTGCTTGATGGTTGCGCCGGGTGCGAAACCCAACTGCGCGAGGGTCTCCTGGAGGGTGATGTCGACCCGGTGCGAGGCAATGGAGTCGACCTCTTCTCGTGATAGCAGGTCGCCACTCGGTGCCGCAGGCTGCTCCTGGATCACAGGTGTCGGAGCTGGCTGCTGCTGGACGATCGCCCCGCCCTGGTAGCCCGTTACTTCGAAGTTGGTTGCCTGGCCTCGCATCCAGGCGCGCTGTTGGACAGTCAGGAACGGCGCTGCAGCAGCGCTGGTCTCGTCAATGGCAGTCCCGCACCACGCCACGATGTTGGCGCAGGCAGCGAGCGTGCGGTCTGAAGCGGCCGCGTCGAAGTTACCGCTATGGCTCACACCGGGCGTCCCCGTCGCAGGGTCGCTACCGGCGCCATGTTCTGTCCCGCCATCACGCTTTCTGAAGAGCATCGTCAGGCTACTCTTCCGAGCCAGCCAAGCCCTTCATTTCTTTGTCGAGGCCAGCAATCTTCGCCATGTATTCCTCGCGGACCTTGCGCATTCGCTCGACGCCCTCTTCCAGGACAGCGACCCGGCTTAACAGCTTCTTGTTGTCGCTCTCGTGCTTCTCGAGGTCCTTTTCGAGAGTTCGAATCCGCTCGCCGGCCTCGTCGTTGGACTTGGCCTTGTCGGAGATCTCCCAGTCCAGGCGCTGCAGCTCCTTTTCCTTGTCATATTTGTCCTGCTGCTTACTGTCGCGCTCTTCGGTGCTGATCTTGAGGCGCTCGGTCAGGGTTTGGAGTTCCTTGTCGAGAGACTTGCCCTGGTCCTCGTAGCCTGCGTACTGGGCTGTATGACGCTGAATCTCCAACTCGATCTGGGCGATCTTGTGGCTGGTACGCTGCGTCTCGTTGAGCGTCTTGGTGAGGAACTCCATTTTTTCGGCGAGAATCTTCGAGAGTTCGTCGTTGATTTCGGTCAGTCGCGTATCGCTCTGAGCCGCTTGCGCTTCGGCCATGTCCAGCCCCTCTAGCGTTTTGGAATGGCCTGCGAACGGGTCACAAGCCGGTAAAGTCACCGCACAGCGCGCCCAATAGCGCGAAAGTACTAAGATTAGAAGAGGACGCTAACAGAGCCGTTCGAGCCCAGTCAATGGGCCATGGCGCCGCCCTCGAATGGCTTGTAAGGCCACTGCAGATGATCCCAAGATTCCACCATTTCATTTTGCGACCGGCCAGCGTACTCCGCGTTGCCCTATTCGGCCTGGCCACTTCGCTCCTGCTTGGCTTTGTACTGCTCAGTTGGCCCGCCGATCTCTTTGCCGGCGAGGGGGCCCCGGTTGCTTCGTCCGAAGCCGCGGGAGAACTTCTCCTCGAGGGACACCAGGCCTTGCTTGCTGGCGAGGTCGACCAAGCCGTCGAATTGCTCGACCGGGCACTGGGAATGCTTGCTGGCAGCGAGGATCGGCAGTTACTGCTGGCCGTGCGAGTGAACCGGGCTCATGCGCTCGCCCAGGCGGGCCGCTTGCTGGAGTCGATGGCGGAGTTTGCCGCGGCAATTCCGCACGCGGATGTCCTTGCAGCCAACGTCGCATTACATGCTCCCGATCTCGGCGTCGGCGTTCGACTTCAGTTGGCCGAGATGCTGGTCCGCTTCGGCTCCGCAACGGACTCGGAGGCTGCGGCATGGGATGCCCTCGAGGCAGCCGTCCGGCTAGGCGAACTACAGCTTGCCGGTCCCGCGGTGCGGATGGTCTTGCAGCTGGGTGCAGTGCGAGACGCCAGCCCCGAAGGTCTCACTGCACTCCTCGATGCCGTCAGCCTACTGCTGCTCGAGCTCGACGAGTATCGCCTCGCGACTCAGCCACCGCCGGAACCGCTGATCAGCATGCTCGAACAGATTGCGCGAGCTCTTGCCAGCCAATCGGAGTTCGATGCAGCGCGGGATTTGTTTGAACTGATCACGCTACTGGACCTTGCCCGCGGTGCCCACTGGCGTCTGACCTCCGACCTGAGTGACCTGAGTTGGGTGGCGCTGCAACAGCGGGATCTGGCCTTTGCGCACTGGAGCCTGCGTTGGAGTGAAGCACTCGTGCAGGGCAAGAGACCTGCTGATCTGCTGGCGAACTGGTCGGCTCTGCAGGCTGAGGCCGGAGAGTACGCAGCTGCCGAGGCGAGTTGCCAGGCAGCTTTGCGGCGTTCTGCGGAGGAACAATCGGCAGCTCGCAGCCTTGCTCTGCGTGCCCGGTTGGCCCGGATCGTCGAGGCTTCCCATGGTCGAGAGGGCGAGGCCCTGGCCCTGTATAGGAAGTCAGCCGCTGCCTACCGCGAGGCAGGTGAGGGGGGCGCTGCTCTGGCCGAGGAAGTGCGAGTCGCGGAGTTGATGCTCGCAGACGGGCGGATTGAGGATGCGGCAGTGGTACTCGCCGGCGTGGTCGGAGGACTCAGCCAGGGCTCTGTCATGGCAGCCGATGAGCAGGTGCGGCTGCATCTCGCCAACGCCCGGCTCAGTGAACTGCGCGGCGAATTGGAGATTTCCCGCAGTGCACTGTCGTCGGCCGGCAAGCTGCTGTTCGACCTGGGCCGGCTCGAGGACCTGGCAGCGTTGGGAAGTCGCTTCGGCGACCTGGAGTTGCGCGCCGGCAACCTCGACGCTGCTGGCGAAGCGTATCGCAACGGACAGAGCCTCGAGGCGCAACTGGGCCTTGGCGCCGAGTCCTGGCAGGCGCTGTTTGGCTTGAGTCGCCTGGCAGCGGCACAGGGCGACGGAAAGCGAGCAATCGAGCTTCTCGACGAGGCCTCCGCCCGCATCGAGTGGCTAGCTGGCCAGCAGAGTGCTCTCGGTTTCTCCGCGGAGATCCCCGGTGAGCAGGCCGCTCCGTTACTGGATTGGGACTGGGAGGACGTGTACCGGGCCCTGGTCAGGAGGCACCTCGACGCGGGTCGTACAGAGGAGGCGCTGCAGACGGTCCATCGAGCCGGCCAGGTGCGCCGATTGAACCTGCTCAAAGGCCACCGGGGCCTGACAGCGACGGCGGAAGAAGGCAGTGACCTTGCGCTCCTGGCGGCTGTTCGCAGCCGTATTGACCAGTTGCGCAGACAACTGCGTGACGCGGCGGCGCGGCCGAGTCTTGAAGACCCCACGGCGCACAGCGCAGATCTGCTGCAGCAGTTGTCGGAGGCTCGCAAGGACGAGCGCGAGGTGCTGCACAGGCTCGGTGCCTCGGATCCGCGGTTTCTCGCCGAAGTCTCTGTCGTGCCGGTCAGCGGAACGGAACTGCGTGGCGAACTCGCCGCTGGGACCGTACTCCTTGCAAGCTACGACCTCGTCGGTCGCATTGCCATGTTCGCTGTCGGGCCTTCGAAGGTGACGGCCTGGCAGGTCGAAGGAACCCCAGCGCAACAGCGCTCAAAACTCGATCAACTCTGGCAGGAGTTTGGTGGGCGCCGGGTCAGTCTTCGCCTTCGCCACAAGCTCCGAGGACGACTCGCGGTCTGGGCAAAGAGACTGCTGGCTCCAGGAGCCGCGGAGTTGGAGTCCGCAAGTACCATCTTGTGGGCGCCGGACAAGGCGCTGAGGACGCTGCCAATTGCTGCCCTTCCTCTTGCCAATGGGATTCTCGGAGAGCGCTCGACTGTTCTGGGAGTCGACTCTCTGCACGGCGATCTCGCGGACCCGACGGCGAAGCCAGCAGGCGCGGCGGTGGCGCTGTCCATCGTCGATGGTGTTGCCGAGCGTACGGCCGTCGCCGTCCCCGACCTGGAGACGCTGGCGTCGCAGTTGCGTGGACTGCGTCGCGGCAACTCGGTCCTGTCCGGGACCGGGAGTTCTCGTGTCGCTGCCACCGGTACCCGGTTGCTGCTCTTGTCGGCTCGTGTCGCGGAGCGACAGAGAGTCGGTTTGCGCGAGCTCGCCGGGGGCGCTCGACTCGTGTCGTCGCGGCCGGTCCTTGCAGAGGACCGCTTCGTGCGCAGGTTCACGCAGGAGTTGCAGTCAGGGAACTCCATCCTGAGTTCCTTCGAGCAGGCGCAACGGCGTGCCCGCCAGGTGCGTCGGGACCCACTCGGCTGGGCCTCGCTGACCCTCTTTGTGCGCTAGAGTTCTCTGCGTTCCTCGAGGGCGCGCAGCAGGGTTGAACTGTCGGTGTACTCGAGCTCGGCGCCGACGCTTACCCCTCTCGATATCCGCGAGACTCGAAGGCCGAGCGGCTTGATTAGTCGACTCAGGTAGAGCGCAGTCGCATCACCGCCGACGGTCGCATTGGTGGCGAGGATGACCTCTTGCACTCCGTTCTCCACCCGGCGCAGCAACTCGGCGATTCGTAGCTCTTCGGGTCCGATGCCGTCCAGAGGGGACAGGCTGCCTTCGAGCACATGGTAGAGGCCATGGAACTCGGCGATTCGTTCGACGGCCTGCAGGTCCTGGGTGCGCTCGACGACGCAGATAGTCTTGTGGTCGCGTCGTGGGTCGCTGCAGATGTCACAGGGATCTGAGGCGCTGACATTGCAGCAACTCGCACATCGGCCGACCTGTTCATCGACGGCGATGAGCGCAGCGGCAAGGTCCTGGGCGAGGCTCTCTTCCCGCACTACGTGGTAGGCGAGGCGGGTTGCCGACCTTGTGCCGATACCGGGCAGTCGGCTGAGGTGGTGGATCAGCCGTTCGAGGGGGTCGTGGACCGAGTCCGCCATGGTCCGCCAGCTTTCAGGACTTGCCGCCGAAGAGTCCGGCAAGATTGCCCAGGTCGAGGCCGCCGGTAAGGCCACCGAGTTCTCCTTCGACCATCTCCTGGGCGCGTCGCAGGGAGTCGTTGACGCCAGCGACGATCAGGTCTTCGAGCATCTCTACATCGCGCCTGTCGACGGCAACGGGATCAATGCGCACTGACTTGATTCGGCCTGCGCCGGTGGCCATCACAGTGACGATGCCGCCGCCAGAACTTCCCTCGACGGTCTTCTCGCGAACTCGTTCCTGCATCTCGCTCATTCGTCCCTGGACAGTTCGTGCCTGGTCCATGACCTGGCCCAGGATTGCGCCCAGGTCGGGCTTCTCGCTGTCATCGGACATCATGAATCTCCCGCAGCGGAGGTACGTGAACTCCCTCGACGGAGGCGCCAGGGAAGGTGTCGAGCGCCCGCTCGACGGCAGGGTGATTTCGCGCGGCAGACTCGAGGCGATCGTGGTGTTCGCTGCGAATTCTCTCGAGTTCTTCGCCGAGAGTGCCTTCGCCGCGGCCCTCTGCGTCCAACTCGAAGCACAACGTTACGCCTTCGCCAAAGTGCTCCTGGATGCTGGTGGCGAGCCTCGGGTGTTCGCCGAGCCGCTGTGCCTGGCGCAGGGTCAACTCCGAGCCGAAACCGATGCGGATCTGCTGGCCCTCCCGGGCGAGAAAGCCGCTTGTTATCAGCAGGGCCTGGAGTGGCGCGATTTCTTCGTAGCTTCCGAGCGCATGCACGAATTTGCGCCACTGGGCACCCTCGCGAAGCTCGTCACCCGGGTCCCCTTCGGTCGCCGTGGGCTCTGCGCTGACCGCCGCCGTGGGCTCTGCGCTGACCGCCGCCGTGGGCTCTGCGCTGACCGCCGCCGTGGGCTCCTCGGAGGGGGCCGGGCCTGCGCTTTGCTCCGGCTCGGTCTGGACGGTATCGGCCGCTTGTGGTCCTGCAGCCGCAATGGCGTCTTCGCTGCCGGTGGCCTTGGGCTTAGCTGTAGTTTCGGCTTGCGGGGTGCTGTCGGAGGACTTGTTTATCGATCCTCGCTTGTAGTTGATCAGGCTGTCGAGGACGTCGCCTGGCGGTAGTGGAGCGGCACGAGTCTCGCTGACAGGAGCGTCGTCCGGGGACTCTGGTTCCGGCTCATCGAGCTGCTGTGGCGCTTGCGCGGGTTCCGGAGCGGCGGGGGCGTGCGGCGGAGGTTCGGGCGCACTCGCACTGCTGTGTTGCGCGCCGGTAGCAGCCGCACCGTAGCTCCGGTCGTCGCTACTTCGGGAGGGTTCTGGTGCGCCTCCTCCACCGCCTGCGCCCCCGCGCCGCAGCCGTCGCTCCAGGGCCTCCAGCCGTCCGAGCATCTTTGCGATGGGCACCAGGGGTCTTACCGACGCCATCTTTACCGCTGCCATCTCGAGCAGCAGCATCGGCTGCTCCGAGCGAGCGATGCCATCGACAGCCTGGGCCAGGATGTCGAACTGCTGCGAGAGGAGTGCTGAGTCCCGGTCCTGGGCCAGGGTCTTGAGGCGTTGAATCTCCTCGTCGGGCAGGTCGAGGAGCTCTTCGGCATCGGGCACCTGCAAGGTCAGCGCGACATTGCGTACCGATTCGAGCAGTTGGTTGGCGAAGGTCCGCACGTCGTAGCCATACAGGGCGACCTTGCTCAGGGTCGTCAGGGCTGCACCCGGATCTTGAGTCAGAGTGCTCTCGAGGATTCCGTACAGGATGGAGCGGTCGATGAAGCCGAGGATCTCGGCAACTTCCTGCTCGCTAACGGACTCGCCGGAGAAGGACAGGACCTGGTCGAGCAGGGACTGCGCATCGCGCATGGAGCCGCCACCTTCGCGGGCGATGACCTTGAGGCTGGAGTCGGGGACGCCGACGCCTTCCTGCTCAGCTACGAACTTGAGTCGCTCGTAGATGGTTCGCACCGGAATCATCTTGAAATCGAAGCGCTGACAGCGGCTGATTACGGTGTCGAGCAGCTGCTGGGGGTCGGTGGTCGCGAGGATGAAGATTACGTGAGCAGGTGGCTCTTCGAGGGTCTTGAGCAGAGCGTTGAAGCCCTGCTTGGTGACCATGTGCACTTCGTCGATGATGTAGATCTTGTAGCGCGCCCGTTGCGGCGTGTACTGCACCTTCTCGACCAGGTCGCGGATGTTGTCGACGCTGTTGTGGGAAGCAGCATCAATCTCGACCAGGTCGGGGAAGTTTCCGGCCAGCATCTCGCTACAGGAGGAGCACTCGTTGCAGGGGTTTTCGGCGGGGCCCTGCTCGCAGTTGAGGGCTCTTGCGAGGATGCGGGCGGCAGAGGTCTTGCCTACTCCACGCGCTCCGGTCAGTAGAAATGCATGGTGCACTCGGCCGAGCCGAATGGCGTTCTGCAGGGTTCGGGTGACATGGATCTGCCCGGCGATCTCTTCAAAGAGTCGCGGACGCCACTTACGAGCGATGGCCTGGTGTGTCATGGGTTGAGGATTCTAGTGGATCCCGCGCCGGAAGCAGCGCGAAATCGAGTAAAAAAGCCCTCGTGGGCAGGAGAGACAGCCGGACCTACCGAACACCCCGGGATTACGGCTACCGTTGCTCCCTTCCGGGCCTGGCGGAGTTCACCGCTACCGGCCGTTCGGGGCCCGACTGTCACTCCTACCCACGTGGGGCTGGACGCCGAGGCATCCATAAGTGGCTTGGAGGAAATGGCGGAGAGCCAGGGATTCGAACCCCGGGTGGGTTGCCCCACACTTGATTTCGAGTCAAGCGCCTTCGACCACTCGGCCAGCTCTCCATACGAGGTCCGAAGATCCCGTTCCATTCCTCAAGACCACTTTCCACAGCCTGCACAGTGCAGGCAATGAATTGTATGGCGGAGAGGGAGGGATTCGAACCCTCGGTGAGTTGCCCCACACACGATTTCCAGTCGTGCACCTTCGACCACTCGGTCACCTCTCCAGGTGTCTATTCTCTCGTTCACTGCGGCGTGCCTGTCGGAGGTCCCGGAAGAACTCCGAGAGGACTGCGCTGCAGGACTCTTCGAGCACTCCGCCGTGCACGCTCATGCGATGGTTCAGGCGGGGGTCTTCCGCCATTCGATACAGGCTCACAGCGGCTCCTGCTTTGGCGTCCCTTGCCCCGAACACGAGCCGTTCGACTCGAGCCAGGAGTAGTGCCCCCATGCACATGGGACAGGGCTCCAGGGTCACGTACAGCGTGGTGGCTTCCTGGCGCCAGTTGCCCCGTCCAGCACGGTGGCGAAGGGCCAGCATCTCGGCATGGGCGGTGGGGTCCCCCAACTCTTCACGTCGGTTCCTGCCCGTCGCAATCACAATCCCGTCACTGCTGACCAGGACTGCGCCGATGGGCACGTCCCCCTCGACCGCCGCCGCCTCGGCCTCGGCCAGGGCAAGCTGCATGTAGTGCTGGTCGCCGTGGACCGCACCAGAAGCGCTCTTCATCTTCAGATTCCCAATGAACATGCGGCCATGGGGCCGCGCGGACGTCGGAAGCTAGCGGATGCCCTGCGGACTGTCAATCCACTCCCGCTAGCACTAAATGGGGGCTTGCGTCGCCATTCTCGACGACGAATTGGCCGTTTTCCATCGGCCTGTCGAGTCGTCGCCCGAGCACCTGCCTTCCGCGGTTGGGATCCACCGAACGCAGCACCTGCAGGTTCCAGCCTCCCGGCTTGCTGTCCAGTTCGCGTGGCGACCACGTCAGTCGACCTTCGTCCGCCACGGTCCAGGCAAGCAGGTAGCCCAGCTCGTTGTCTGCGGGGCTGCGGTAGTGACCAAAGCGGCACAGGCAGCTGGACGAGGTGTGGGATTGCAGTTGCCCGGCCGCCTCCAGGGCCCTTGCCGCAGCGAGTTGAACGGCTCCCTGATCATGGTCGAGCAGCGGGACGACGAGTGCGGCAAAGGCAGTCTTTCGCTGCTGTGCAGGTCGCGACGGAATGTGACCTGCGAATGCCAGCCGTAGGGTTGGCGGGACGTCGTCTGAGCTGAGCCGGTCGAGCAGCAGCTGGCGACGATGTGCTTGCTGCTTGAACACCCTGATGAAGCTGTCGAAGTCGGCCAACTGCTCCGGGGCATCGGTCTCTGCTGCGTTCGCTACCAGGCGTTCCAACAAGCTGGCCTGGGCCCGGCTGATGTCGAGACTGGGAGCGGTCTGCGTGGCTCGAACGACGACGCCGTTGGGCACGCTGGTCGGAGTCGGGCCAGGTCGTAGCAGCGCGCCCAGCAGGCCGATGCCGATGCCGCCCAGCACCACTACGGCAAGCACGAGCAGGCTGCGTCTGCGGCTGTGCGGCGTTGAGCTCACGGTGGGCTGACGACTCGCAGTTGCACGGTAAGTTGGATCTCGGCTCCTCCCAGTCCCGGCCCGAAGACTTCTCCCCGCAGGCGGTCTACCAGGCACAGGTGCAGGTCGGTGTTGCCGATGCTGTCCTTGAGCGGCGCGCTCATCGAGCGTCCCTCGCCGTTGGGCGAGACGCTCAGATCCAGTACCAGCTGTCCGGCGACCGGCTGCTTCCTGCGCAACGCCTTGTACCAGCAGCCGTCCAGCTTCTTGGTCCGCGAGCGAAGAGTCTCTTCCATTGAGCGGCTGGTGCGGGGGTCGCCCTCGAGCTGAGTCAGGATCAGTACTTCGAAGCGAGGAAGCACCTGCGCTCGCTTGGCGGGCCCGATGGGACGTGGCGGTGGCAGGCCCCTTGGCGGACGTACACGGCTCTTGCGTTTGGACCTGGTGCTGTCCTGTGACGGACGCTTCTGCTCGCTGTCTTCTGCTGGCTCGATGTCGCCCGCTTCGTGCTGCTGAGCTTCGTGCTGACTGTGTTTGGCACTGGAACGTCCACTTCGGACCGGCAGGCCGCCGACTCCATCCAGGCGGTACAGCAGCACCTTGCCGGACGAGGTGCCGGCTGCAAGCGTGTCTCCCGATGCCCCCCAGGAGAGTGCTGTGATCCTGCTTCCCGCATCGATCCGCTGGATGCCACCACCACCACCCTGGAGGCGGTGAAGCTGCAACTCCTTGCCCTCGCTACGCGCGACCAGGGACCCGTCAGGGCAGGTCGCGACGACGCCGTCGCTGCTGCTGCCGCGCCAGGACTTGAGCACCTCGCCGCCTGGAAAGCTGACCTTGAGCACGAGTCCGCCGCCGTTGGCCGCCACGTAGACTTCGCGGTCCGAAGCAAATCCGACCCAGTCGGCTCCTTCACGAAGATCCAGGAACAGGCGGGGAGAGGCGGAGTGGTTTCGCGGTGTCCAGGACAGGATTCCGTCAGCATTCGCCACCAGCAGCATGGAGTCGTCGGGGCTGAATGCCATCGAGGTCGCCTCTTCGCCTCCGGCGACGTTTTCGAGAAGCTCGCCGCTGCCCATGTCGTAGAGGAACAATCCGCCCTGGCTGCCCCGTGCCATCGGGTCGCGGCGGGCAGATACGGCCAGCAGACTCATGTCGTGGGAGTAGGCCATTGCATCGACCGTGTCCGGGGTCGGCGGCAATTGCAATTTGGTGCCGGTGGCAGTCTCCCAGGCTTTCAGGCCCGAGTGGCTGGCACGCGTGACGGCGACCACCTCCTGGCCGTCAGGAGAGAGCACGACTCGCCCTACGGCGAAGCGATCCGAGTACTGCAGGCTGCCGACCAGGGTGGCCTTTGCGTGCACTACCGAAGCCGGCGCCTTTTCCTTCGCCACGCTCGGGTCGTCTTCGCCGCCGACGACGTAGGGCTCCTGCGCAGTCGCCGGAGAGGCCAGCACAAGCACGGACAACAGGGCCAGGTAGCCCAGGCGGCCAGGTGGCCCGGGCGCGGTAGGCTTTGTCTCGCCCCACTGCTCAGCGAGGCGCATAGACAAATGCGCCGATCAGCCCGGCGCCCAGGATGAGCCATCCCGGGTGCAGGTGCAGGAAGTACAGGGCGCCCGCCGAGCCCAGGGCGATCAGCCAGGTGTGCCACGAGTCGACGCTCGATGGCAGCAGGTCGAGCACCATCCAGATGAGCAGACCGAGCACCGCGGGACGAAGCGCGGCGAGCATTCCGACCACTCGAGGATGCTCCTTGAAGTTGTCGAGCAGCAGCAGCACCCCGACGATCATCAAGGCCGATGGCAGGATGATGCCTACCAGTCCGGCCGCCGCACCCAGCACGCCCGCCTCCTGGAAGCCCACGTACACGGCCATCTTGCTGGCGATGGGTCCGGGCAGCGCGTAGCCCGCCGCGAGAGCATCGAGGAACTCGGTCTCGGTCATCCAGGCGTGCCGCTCGACCACCTCGGCCTTCATCAGCGGCACCTGTGCGGCGCCACCTCCCCAGGCAAGAGTGCCCACTCGCGTGAACGAGAGCAGCAGGTCAACGGTGGTGTTCAAGAATGCCTCCGGTGGCAGCGCTTCTTTGTCGGCGTGCTAGCCGGGGGTGGCAGTAGCACTACAACCTGGATTGCCACTGCTTCCGCCCGCAGCCCAGCAAGCGACGTTCTTGAACAGTCTTTTTCCTTGTACCGTCCAGGAGCTGGGTGCAGCGTCCCAACCCCAGTGGTAGAGCATGGGCTGATCGCTGATTGTCGGCTGTCCCGGGAGGTCCGCGCCCCACTCACTGAAGTTGATTTCCTGGCGGGCGACAAGACCCCGCTCGACGCCGCAGTTACTCCAGCAGTCGCCGTCATTCGACGTGCACCCGGGCTCGGCGATGAACTGAACGGACGGGGACGCAGCGGTAGACCCTGGATTACCGGACCAGAGCGGATAGGCAAGCCCAGGTTGCGAGTTCGGGCTGTTCGTGTCGATAGCCGAAGCGAAGACTGCTACGGGTGCTCCGAAGGTGAAATCGACATAGTTTGGATTGGTGAAGAAGAGGTACGCGTTGCCGCCTGTACCTGGATCGTGAAACTGGTCCAGGGGGGAGCAGAGGTTCGGTAGGGCGACGCCCAGTGGAGTCTGCGAAGGGTCACACGTATCGTACGGTGTCATACCGCACTGGATGGCCATCGTTGCCATCTCGATCTCCTGGCCCAGGAGGTCGACGTTGTCATCCCCCTGCAAGTCATAGTCCTGGTAGGAAAAGAGTGCCCCGTACAGTGCTTTTCCGGCGTAGCCCATGCCCAGCAACGAGGGGACGGAATATTGATTGGAGTTGTCAGAACGGTTGAGGTAGCTGTGCTCGATTACCTGCAGTAGCCCCTGCGGCAGGGGCTGCGAGCCCGGTTCGCCAGCAGCATTCGCCATGTCTGGTGTGAAGATCACCAGCCTGAACGATTCCAGGCTCAGGTCTCCATTCTCATCGTTGTCACGGAAGCTGCGGCCGTCCACGTAGCCGCTGCAGAACGCGGGCCCGGGCTCGGATTGCGCGAGCAGAGTCGAGATCTCTGACCTCATGGCGGGGTCGGTGCTGACGATCATGATGTCGGCACCGTCCTCGTCGACGATGCCATCGCAGTCATTGTCGATCCCGTCGCCGCATTGGTCGACATTGTTTCCGCCGGGGACCTGTCCATCGCAGTTCCTGTCGATGCAACTACCCGGGTCCTCATCTGCACCGGGGAAAATCAGCGGGTCGCCGTCGGTGCAGTCCTCGTATCCCGGCTCGCCACAGGTGCTGAAGCCATCCTCATCCATGTCCTCGGTCTCGTCGGTCTCGGCGTCACAGTCGCTGTTGTAGCCGTCGCCGCAGATCTCGTAGCCGTCCGGATTCATGGTCGGATCGTTGTCGTTGCAGTCGCCGCAGTGCAGCGGGTCCCAGGTGCTGGGATTGTTGAGGTTGCAGTCACAGTCCGGACAGCTGCAGGTGAAGTAGCCATCACCGTCCCAATCGTTTCGATTGCCCGGCTCTTCGCCCTGCAGGTACAGGGTGTCGCAGTTGTTGTCCTTGCCGGCGCAGATCTCGTCCGGTTGGTCGGCCCCTCGAACGTCAGGATCGTTGTCGTCACAGTCGCCATCCGTCGGGGCGAGTTCTGGGTCGTTGCTGCAGCGGGTAATCGGGGCCGAGCCCGCCGCTCCGTCGCCATCCTGGTCTTCGTCGATGTAGCCGACCGACCAGGCGTCCAGGTCATCGAGGGGCGGATCGACTATTCCATCGCAGTCGTTGTCCCGGCCGTCGCACACCTCTTCGGCACCGGGGTGTACGGCCGGGTCGTTGTCGGCGCAGTCGTCGTCCTCCAGGGAGAAATACGGCGAGGTTTCACAGTTTCCGGCGGGATCGGTGACGGTATGACCTGACTCGCCGCCGTGGCCATCGTTGTCAGCGTCGCGATAGCAGAGCACTGCTTCGATGTCGTCACAGTCCTCGTCGATGCCGTTGCCCAGCCCGATCTCTTCGTTGTTCGCGGCGGGTCGGTCCAGTGCACCGGGATAGATGTTCGGGTCCCCGTCGTTGCAGTCACCCTCGGCGACCGTGTAGCCATCCCGGTCTTCGTCTTCGCGGGCCGGCTCTTCGACCTCGCCGCACGCATTCAGCAGCGGGTAGAGCAGCAGCAGGGTAGGAACGAGGCGTCGCACGCCGAGAGCATAACCGACTCAGGAGAGGTCCATCTCCTGGAACTGGCCCTCGGGCTTTTGCACCAGCATCTGCCAGGCAGTCGAGACGGAGCGCCTGAACTCGTCTACCGACTTCATCCGCGCCAGGGTTCGTGCCGCAAACATCGGCCGGTAGTAGAAGCGCACGTAGGCCAACTGCACGAGCTCCTGGATTTCTTCCTCGCTCAGGTCGCAGTCGGGCCTGGGGATGTAGGACTCATAGTCCTCGTCGAGGATGTACTCGCGCCAGTAGTCCTCGCCGAACTCTTCCAGGTACATGTCGTAGAGCTGGGTGCCGGGCATCGGTGTGACCTTCGAGAACTGGGCGTAGTCCATCTCCATGGACAGCGCGTAGCGAATGGTCTGGCGGACGGTGGCCCGGTCTTCGCCTGGGTTGCCGATCATGAAGTAGCCGAACACGTCGATTCCGGCGTCGCGCGTTGCCTTGACCGTGGCGCGGCCCTGGTCCAGGTCTGCCGCCTTGAGCAGGGTTCGCAGCACCTTGCGGTTGCCGCTCTCGAGCCCGTAGTAGATACGCACACAACCGGCGCGGGCCATCCACTGCAGCATCTCTTCTGAGATGCAGTCGACCCGGGTGCGTGCAGCCCAGATCACGTCCAGCTTGCGACGCACGATTTCCTGGCAGATCGCGATGACGCGGGGCTTCTGGATGGTGAATGCGGAATCGAAGAAGTCGTACTCGCGGATCCCGAATTCCTTGTAGCCGACCTCGATCTCGTCCACCACGTCCTTGGGTGTACGCGGCCGGAACTGCAGGCCGCCCTGTTCGCAGAAGATGCAGCGATAGGGACAGCCGCGCGAGGTCATCAGGCAGGAGAAGTTCTTGTACTTGCTGATGAACGAGTAGTAGAGGCTGTTGTCCTGCAGGTGCCGGGCCGGCCAGGAGGCCTGCGACACGTCTTGCAGCAACTGGGCGTCGCCGTTGTAGACGATCTCGTCGTTCTCATCGCGGAAGGTCAGACCCTTGATCCCGTGCAGCGTCTTGCCGCGCGTGACCGCGTCGATGAGATGCGGCAGGGTCATCTCGGCCTCGGCCGTCACGCCGTAGTCCAGGCAGCGGTGGGTCATGGACTCTTTCGGGTACATCTGCATGTGCACGCCGCCGACGATGGTCGGTACCTCGACCTCCTCCTTGATCGCCTTGATCCAGGACAGCGTCTGGTAGAAGAGATAGGTGGTGATGGTGTAGCCGATGAAGTCGGGGCCAAAGGCGCGCAGGCGCTGGACCGTCTCTTCGATGCTCAGGTTCTCGGCGTTGATATCGATGAACTGGACTTCGACGCCGTGCTGCTCGAGGCAGCCGGCCACGTACAGAAGCGACAGCGACGGGAAGACCCCGTAGTTCTCCTTGACGGCGCGGATTCCGGGCTCGTTCTTGATCGCCCCATAGGGGGGATAAACGAGCGAGACTTTCACACCGGATAGGTCGAATCGTTCCAAAGTCAGGCCTCAATCAAAGCAGTTGCTCCACTCTGAGTGCCCAACATAGCCTGCGATCCCAACGACTGCACGTGCTTCTGCCGATATGGCCACAGCCCATGCTGCGGTCTAAACTGCGGCAGTGCAGCGAAGGGATCAGGTTCTGCTCCTTGTCTGGACGGCTAGCCTTGCCGTCGTCCTGTTGGTGACCACCTGCTGGTGGTTGCAGCGCAATGACCTGCCCAACGGCTTCCAGAACGAGGCGGACCACCTCTACACCCTGACCGAGGTGTACTTCCGGCTCAGGGACAACTCGTACTCCGACGCACACCAGACCCTGTGGGGTGAGTACTACCCGCCCCTGAACCACCTGATCGCTGCTACCGGACTGACGGTGTTCGGTCGCTCGCGGCTGGTGGCGACCGTCTCTCTCGGTGCGCTGGCGGCCTTGCTGTTGCTGGCGACTGCACTTATCGGCCAGCGCGTGCGCGGCAGTCCGACCGCGGCCCTGGCTGTGACCCTGGTCGCCGGTTACCCCGCGGTATTCGGCAACATGCGCCGCTATGAGCCGAACATCGTACTGGCGGCGCTCGTTGCGCTGGCGATGGCGCTGCTGCTTGTCGGGCCGGGCCTTCGCAGCCGAACCGGGGCGCTGCTCCTGGGCCTGGTCGCCGGCCTGGGCTTGCTGTGCGACCGCGTGTTTTTCGCGGTCTACCTCGTGCCGGCGGCGGTGGTGCTGCTGTGGGGAGGCTGGCGGGGAGAACCGCAACAGTTCCGACGCGTCTTTCTTCGCCTGTTGCTCGTGTCGGGCTTTGCTGTGCTGCTGTGTGGCTACTACTACGGCAACTTCCTGGTATCGCACATCGACGAGATCCTTAGCCAGGTCGGCGGAGAGGTGGATGCCACGGGGCTCGAGACGAGTCGCTACTCGGCCTTGAGCCTGCGCGGGATCCTTTACTACCCGCTGTCCTGGTTCGACTGCCAGATGGGGCCCGCCCTGGGCACCTTTACCCTGTTGGGCTTGCTTTGCTACCTGTTCCACGGTCGTCAAAAGCTGGAGCAGGAGCAGCGCGCCCTCCTCGAGGCCTGGCTGCTCGGTGGCCTGCTGGTACTCACGCTGATCGGCAAGAAGCAGCCCTTCTACTCCATTCCGATCCTGGCACCTGCGGCGCTGCTCGCTTCGGTCGGTTGGAGCGCGCTGCCGCGCCGATCTCTGCGAGCTGGAGTGGCAGCCGTTGTCTTGTTGCTGACCGCCCACCAGTTCCTGTTTTTGACCCACCACCGGGGCCTTGTGCCCAGTCCGGGGCGCTGGGCCTTGCTTGCGGGCGCCTCCCCCTTTCCGCCGCAGTGGCTCGGCTACGAGTACACCCAGGCGGCGGCCCCTTTCGAGCAGAAGCTACGCATCCCCGAGGTCGCACAGTTGTGCCAACAGCAGCTCTCTGCCGAACGGCCTTACACCTTGTTGTTCAGCGAGGGGGGCGGCGCCGAGGAAGGCCAGGTCATGCCGACCCTCCGGCTGGAGCTGGATACCCGGTTGGTGGAAGGCGTTCGCAAGTCGCCGCCAGAGGCCATCGAGGAGAACTTCCCAGCCACGTCCTGCTTCGTATACATCGGCACTGATGGCAGGTCCTGGCCGACGGAGGGCTCGGTGCGTGCAACCATGACGTCCTTCTCGGCCGGCGAGTTGCCGAAGTCGCTGGTCAGCACCCTGGTTGGCCTACAGAGCGAGGCCAGGCTACTGAAGTCATGGATGGCCGCAGGCCAGGAAGAAGTGCACGTGTACGCCCTTGCAGGCAGCCCCCCTGCCCCCTAAACCGAAGTGGGGCGTGCGGTACCTGTGGAAGCGTCGACGTAACCAACCAGGGGCTGCTAGCATGCAGATTCGGCAACAGGGAGCCGCTCATCCCAGTTGGCGTCTCGTTCCCGGAGTTCAATGACCTCCCTACGATTCGATCCTCAGTTGCTCTGGTTGGCATTGATCCTGCTGCTCGTGGTCGCCACGCCGCCGCTGTTGGGGGGCTGTGTCAACCCGGACCACGTGTTGAGCATCAACAAGGTCAACCTGTCGTTTACTCGCGCGCGAGTGGTTGATGCCGAGAATCCCGACCAGCCTCCGGATCTCGATGGTGATGGCGAGCCTGACGTGCCTCGCGTCCGTCCCGGTGAGGAGGTGCGCAAGACCGTCACGATTCGCAACGGGAGCGCATCGAGCATTCCGCTAGAGGTCTTTATCGACAGTGGCCATCCCTCGGCTCCTCATGGCGGGGCGTTCTTCATCGATACAGAGCGATCACCGCAAGCAGAACCTGGAACTGTCGCCGAGCCTTTTAACTACTTGATTGAGGCAAACGCAGAGCTGGAGATTACGGTCCTGTTCCGCGGCGAGGTCGAGGGGGTCAACCTGGGCCGCTTGCAGATCAAGTCGGAGGCCTACCAGGACCGGGAGCGCTGCGATGAGGTCGATGCAGCCGGTTGTATCGAGGTGATTCTGCAGGGCACCGTGGACTGTACTTCGTTGGGCTGGGATGCCGACGGGGATGGCTTCTGCGTCGCGCCAGAAGGCAGTCTCCTGAAGACCGAGGAGGACTGCGAGGACGATCCTGAGGTCGAGGGATGGCTGGCGAACCCCGGACTGCTTCAGGAGTCATGCGAGGAAGGCGAGTTCCAGCTCGACACTGACTGTGACGGTTCGGTGACGTTGATCACCGACCAGGACGGCGATGGTGTCTGTGACCTCGAACAGCCGCTCGGTGGCGGCGGTTCGTTGGCCCTTTCCTGTACGGAGATGCCCGACAACGACGAAGACTGGAGCTATCCGGAGGCCCTCGCTGACGCCTGTGGTCTCGATCCTGCCATTGCTACCGGCCTGTCGCTTTCCGATTGGCGGGTCCTTGCCGAGGATGACTGTGACGACTCCGACGGTGGGAATTTCCCCGGCAACGTCGAGGTCTGCGAGTTGGGCGGATTGGACGAACAACGGGACGACAACTGCAGCGATGCTGATGCCACCCCCCTCAGCCCCCTGTGGCTTGCCGGTTCTCCGCCGATTGGCATGGTGCTGTACCACCGCGACGACGATGGCGATGGTTTTGGTGCGGTCGACGACCCACTCGATGAAGTGTGGTACTGCGGTGGAGCACCTGGAGAGGGCTTTGCTCCAGTGGTCTTGAACCCCGCGTTCGGAACCGGTGATATCCCCTGTGACCCCAATGCGACTCCGCCGGTCACCGCAGACTGCGTGGTCGACTTCATTCCAGACTGTGACCCCAGCGCCAGTCCGCCGATTACCGAAGACTGTATTCCTGAGTACCGAGAAGACTGTGACGACTCCGACGTAGAGCGCTTTCCCTTCGCGACGGTCCGCTGCAACGGCATCGATGACGACTGTGATGGGGTTGCAGACGAAATCAACGGTCTCGACGACAGCGACGCCGACAACGATGGTCGCCCCCTGTGTTCGGGGCTGGAATGCAGTGATGCAGCAGGCGACCCCATTGCCGCTTCCGATTTCGACGCAACGGTGTACGCAGGTGCCCCCGAGCTTTGCGACGGCAAGGACAACGACTGTGACGGGGTGGTGGGTACAGACGAAGATCCGGCCACGCCCGAGATCGAGTTGTTCGAAGAGGACGACACTGACGGCGACCTCTATGTGCCCTGCGAACCCGAGCCGTTGGTTCTGGAGATCTGTCGCTGCAACCAGGACGCGGCGGCCAATCCGAGTTGCAACGTGGTCATAAACGGAGAGCAGTGTGCAAACGGCCTCGACGACGACGGTGACGGGGACGCCGACTGTTTCGATGATGACTGCTGGGGCCAGCCAGTGTGCACTCCTGCTGGCCCCGATTGCTCCCTTGGCAGTGGCGATTGCAATGACCTCGACGATCAGGTCAATCCCGGTGCGAGTGAGCTGGATGGCAGCGGCAACTCGCTGTGCGACTTCCAAGACAACGACTGCGACGGGTTCAAGCACCCCACCGAGACCGACGATGATGGGGACGGAAACGGGGTCGTAACGGGCTCGGGTACCGAATGCGGTCCCGACGGCGAACTGCTCGCGACCAGTGACAATGATTGCGACGATACGCTCATCACCGTGTTTGCCGGTGCGCCCGAGTTGTGTGACGGCATCGACAACAACTGCAATGGCGCCGCTGACTTCTGCCTGGGAGTCAACTGTGATGGCAATCCCAGCTTCTCCAACGATGGTCTCAGCGAGATCGACCATGATGGTGACGGCTACGTCGAGTGTGTCCCCTCGACAACCGGCCTGGTGGGCTTCTCCGGCGGACTCGACTGCAATGATGATCCCACGGACCCGGTCTCCTCGAACATCTACCCGGGGGCGCCCGAGATTCCTGACTCGTACTGGGAGAATGGCTTCTTCCGCTGGGTCGACAACCAGTGTCCGGGCGATCCCGGCTACGACAGTGGCGGCAGTCGCACTACTGCCGAGTACTGCTTCAGCGATACCAGTAGCGGCGCGGCGCAGTGTGCCGACCCGAACTCGATTTGCCTGGCGTGTTCCGCCGGCAGCGAGACCGACGTGGACCAGGATGGCCTCACCGAAGCGCAGGGCGACTGTGACGACTTGCAGGCAACGGTTTCTCCGCTGGCACAGGAAATCTGCGACGGTCGCGACAACGACTGCGACGGCCAGCTCATGGGTGCCGAGTTGGACGTCGACGGGGACGGCTACCTGACTTGCTGGCCGCCACCGGGGGCGGTCACCACCTATGTGGGCGGCGAGTACCAGGGCGGTGACTGTGATGACAGTCAGTCACTGGTGAACCCCTCCGGACAGGAACTCGCAAACAACCAGGATGATGACTGTGACGGCGTGGTCGACGAGGGAACGATCGCCGCCGATGAGGACGGCGACGGGGTAAGTCCGGCTGGCCCCGACTTCATCCTCGGTACGGCTGATGACGACTGCGACGACGGGGACGCCAACAACTTCCCGACCAACCTCGAACTCTGCGATGGGCAGGACAACGACTGCAACGGCCTGGCTGACTTCGATGATCCCACCATCGGCAACGAGTTGGACGCGGACGGCGACGGCTACAGCGAGTGCGCCGATGGTGACTGCCTCGACAGTGGAGCGCAGTTGCTGGCCGAGATCCCCGCCTACCCCACCGGACTCAATGCCAACAGTGTTGCCACCGCGGTCCATCCCAACGCGCCCGAGTTGTGTGACGGTTGGACCAACGACTGCAGTGAGTTGTCGGGACTCGAATACGTGACCAGCAGTTCGCACAACCCCAACGAGTTCGACAACGATGGTGACGGCTACGTGGAGTGCGATGACGGTGGGTCGGGCAGCTGGGCTCTGCACGCCGCTCAGGCCAACGAGTTGCTGAGCGGTGGCAACGACTGCCTGGACCAGCCGTCGGGGAGCAACCCTTACTCAGCCAGCGTCAACCCCGGCGTGCCTACGGATGTCTGCGACGGTTACGACACCGACTGCAGCAACGGCTTCAGCAGCAACACCCCCGACAACCCAGACGAAGACGACGACGATGGCGACCAGTTCATCGCCTGTGACAACTTCATCTCCGCGACCAGTGCCAACCTGCTGGGCGGCGGCGATTGTCTCGATGTCGCAGGGAATACCTGGTCTTCGACAGTGAATCCGTCGGCAGCCGAGAGTTGCGACGGCTACGACACCAACTGCAGCGGTGGCGCAGGCGACCACAGCCCCGATGAGCAAGAGGAGTTCGACGACGACGTCGATGGCTACCTGGAGTGTGCCCTTACCAGCAACAGCAACTGGGTCGACCCGGGCAACAGTATTGGTAACCCCATCATTGACGGAGGAGACTGTCTCGACGTGCCGTTGACCGGCTCCGCAAACGCCAACGCATACTCCGGCAACGTACACCCGGATCTACCGACCGATGCCTGTGACGGCTACGACACCGACTGCAACAGCGGCAATCCTGGCCAGTCCTTCCCGGACCAGCCCGAGGAGATTGACCAGGATGCCGATGGCTTTATCGAGTGTGTTGGTTTTGTGGGGCCGCCGGGGACCGGGATCCAGAGTCTGCTTGGCGGTGGGGACTGCCTGGATCTGCCGGCCCCCGCGCTGTATTCGGCCAGCGTCAATCCCAGCGTTGCCGAGGTCTGCGACGGCTACGACACCGACTGCACTACGGGCAGTGCATCACCGCCCGACCAGGCCGACGAACTGGACGAGGACGGCGATGGCTACATCGCGTGCGCGAACTTTGTTTCTGGGGCGATCGACTCGGGCGAGAACCATCCGCAGGCCCTGGTGGACAACGGTGACTGTCTCGATGTGCCGTTGTCCGGAGCCCCAAACGCCAACTTGTACTCCGACGATGTGAACCCCGGCCAGCCGGAGCTGTGCGATGGCTACGACACGGACTGCGCCGACGGCCTCCCGTCGGCTGAGCTCGATGAGGATGGTGACGGCTTCATCGAGTGCAGCAACTACGAGACGGCGGCGGCCGGCACCGGCGGCCTGAACATCAACGCCGGGGACGATTGCCTGGACGACTCGAGCAACGACTACTCCGACGATGTACATCCCTTGGCCAGTGAAGTGTGCGACGGCTACGACACGGACTGCCTGAACAATGTCGGCAACCCGTTCTTGCCGGAGGATGCTTTCGAGGTCGATGACGATAACGACGGCTATATCGAGTGCAGTGGCTTCGTGACCTCTCCCGGCAACACCATCGGCCTGTCCGGTGGTGACGACTGCGTCGACGAATTGTCCGCCAACAACCCCTACTCGGGCAGCGTCAACCCCGGCGCCCCAGAGGCATGTGACGGCTACGACTCTGACTGCTTCGGCGGCCTCCCGTCGAATGAGGTCGATGCCGATGGTGACGGTTACATCGAGTGCGGAAGCTTTGCCGGGCTGGCCGTCGGCACCACTTTTGCAAACCTGCAAGGTGGCGACGACTGCGACGACGGGGACAACGATAATTACCCAACCAATATTGAGTCCTGTGATGGCGAGGACGAGGATTGTGTCGGGGGCATCGACAACGGCTTCGATGCGGATCTCGATACCTTCTTCGACGCGGCAGACCCCGGTTGTGTGGCGACCTACGGGAGCCTGGCCGACTGCAACGACAACGCCGCGGGCACCAATCCGCTGGCGACCGAGGTCGACGGCAACGACATCGACGAGGACTGCAGCGGCACGGCTGTGTGCTTCGTTGACAGCGATGCGGACGGATTCGGCTCCACGTCGACGGTGACCCTGTTGGCTGCGGCAGGCGTGACCGCGCCGGCGACGTGCGACGACAACGTGAACAACCGGGCCGACGACAGCACGGACTGCAACGACAGCGCCGCGGGCACCAACCCGTTGGCGATCGAGGTCAGCGGCAACGACATCGACGAGGATTGCAGCAATACGGCTGTGTGCTTCGTCGACGGCGATGGGGATGGCTTCGGGGACACGGCGACGGTGGCCCTGGCAGCGACCGCAGGCCTGACGGCGCCCGCGTCGTGCAACGACGCCAGCAGCAACCGAGCGGACGACAGCACGGACTGCAATGACAGCGCCGCGGGCACCAATCCGCTGGCGACCGAGCTCGACGGCAACGACATCGACGAGGACTGCAGCGGCACGGCTGTGTGCTTCGTCGACAGCGACGCGGACGGCTTCGGGGGTACGTCGACGGTGACCCTGGTGGCTGCGGCAGGCGTGACCGCGCCGGCGTCGTGCGACGACAACGTCAACAACCGGGCGGACGACAGCAGCGACTGCGACGACAGCGCCGCGGGCACCAACCCGCTCGCGGTCGAGGT
>CAZBDA010000086.1:0-1053 GCA_964490445.1 uncultured Rickettsiales bacterium
GGGCGGATCTACGGCATGGAGGTGTTCGCACGTTTTGGCCTGCTGCGGCGGGTCGGCATTACCGGCTGGCTCGGCTATTCGCTGTCCTGGGCAGAGCGCAAGGACTTCCCCGACGAGGAATTCCGCTGGTTCCAGCATGACCGCCGTCACCAACTGACAGCGCTGGTGCAGTTCGCGCTACCGGGGGAAGTCACCCTGGGAGCACGCTTCCAGCTCCAGAGCGGAGCGCCAAAGACGCCGATAGAAGACTCGGTGTTCTACACAGACATTGGCCAGTTCGTTCCGGTCTATGGCGGCCTGTATACGGCCCGCAGCGGGCCCTACCACCAGCTCGATCTGCGCCTCGACAAGATGTTCCGCAAGGACAAGCACACCATCGACATGTACATCGATGTGCAGAACGTCTACGCCGCGAAAAACTCGGACTTCGAGATCCCGTCCTACGACTATCGGCAGGAATTCGGATTCTTCACGCCTCCCACCATCAACTTTGCGATCCGGGTGGAGTTCTGATGGCTGGCAAAGGGGCACTCCACATCCCGGCGGTTCTGCTCGCAGCATGCTGCACGGTGTCGTGCTTTCCCGAGTTGCCGGACGCCACCCTGGTCGACAACCTGCGGGTGCTGGCTGTGCAAGCCAATCCGGCCACGGCCAACCTGTTCGCCTATCCCCCGCCCTCGGTGACGGTGACCGCCCTGGTGGTGGACCCCGAGGACGCCGAGCTGGCCGACGCGAGCCACGCCTGGAGCCTCGAGTTGCCCGAGGGAGTGGACTCAGAGAGCCTAGAGTCCCTGCAGGGACTGCTCCCACCAGGACCCCACGGTGCCAGTTTGGTACTGGATTTTTCGTCGGGCTTTGCCCGTGATGATCACGACGGGCTGCCCGAACTGGTCGAGGGGATCCTGCCGCTGCGCTACGAGGTCGAGACCCCCCGTGACCAGCGTGCTGCCGTCAAGCTCGTGCACTTCCTGTTTCCCGACCTCGGCGATGACGATGACTCGGCCGGTGACGACGACGATCTGGCCGGCGACGATGATGACTCCTCGGCCTTCC
>CAZBDA010000086.1:1153-22495 GCA_964490445.1 uncultured Rickettsiales bacterium
CCTGGGGAGATGATGATGACTCCTCGGCCTTCCCCTGGGGAGATGATGATGACTCCTCGGCCTTCCCCTGGGGAGATGATGATGACTCGTCTGCGACGGACGACCCGTGGGAAGCTCTACCGGCCTTCAACCAGAATCCCGAGATCGTCTCGATCACGATCGGGGAACAGGTCTTCCCAGCGCAAGGAGAGCAGCTGCCCGGAATCAACACAGCTCTGCTGATAGGCGAGGTGGCAGATGCCGGCGTGAGCCTGCACATCGCAGTCGCGGACGACACCGACCTGGAAACGCTCAGCGTCACCTTGTTTCGTACCGCGGGCTGCCCCAACCTGGAACCCGAGGGGCCCGGTGGCGGGGGCCTGCCCGGAGGGCCAGGCGCCAGGGCTGCCGATGGAGCTGACACAGACCCCTGCGGCGAGGAGGAGGGCGGCTTTTCCTTCGGCGGCGGCGACGAGGAGGAAGACCTCAGCATCCGGGAGTTTGCCTGGCGTCCACTGCCCGGCGAGAGTTCTACAGGCGCGCGGCTGTTCGTGGTGCTCCGCGACGAGGATGGCGGACAGACCTGGCAGGAGTTGAGGCCAGAGTAGACGCTCGGCACGGCACCGACAGCAGCACCTGCAGCCAACGAGAGCTCCGTTCAGGCGCCCTGGGGCGAGCCGTGTAGCTGCTGTCGCAGCTGGGCTATCTCGTGGCCCAGTTCCGACTCCGGGCCGGACTTGATCTCGACAGCTATGGACTGCGCCTCGGCGAGGGCGCCCAGGGCAGCTTCGCTGTCCCCTGCCATGGCCTCGACGGTGCCGCGTCGACACAGAAGCTTGGCAAACTCGAAGGCGTACACGCCGCGCAGTTGTTCCTCACCACGAGCCAGGAGAACCCGCGCCGTGTCGAAATCACCCTGCCTCGCCCGCACCAGGGCCAGGCTGCCCCGAAAGGCGCCCGCAGCGGCGGGGTAGACCTCGTCGAGTAGGCCAATGGACTCGGTCAAGCGATTCTCCGCACCCTGCCAGTCACCGTGTTGGATCAGCAGATCACCGATGTTTCCCAGAGTCACGCCCTGGTGGCTCCGATCCCCCAGCTGGCGAACGATCTCCAGGCATTGCTCGTAGTACGACAGGGCCTCCGGCTGGTGGCCCAGCTCGGTGTAAAGCTGGCCCAGCAGGCCCAGGACGAACCCCTCGGATCGCCGGTTGCCGCCACGGCGGGCAAGAGAGAGGCTCTTCTCGAAGTGAGTCCCCGATTCCTCGAGACGGCCCATTTCCAGGTTCAGGCCTCCCAGGCTGGTGAAGATCTGACCTTCGAGGCGCCGGTTCCCACCTCGCGAATGATCACCAGGGCCCTGTGGTAGTTGGCGAGCGCCTCGTCGACTTCACCGCGCTCCCGGTACAGGTCCGCAGAAAGCACCAGGCTCTTGATTTCCCCCGGCCGGTCACCCAACTCAGAAGCAATGGACTGAGACCGCAGGTAGTGCTGGTATCCCTCCTCCATGCGGCTCTGGCGTTGGCACAACCTGCCCAGGTTGTTGCGCAGACGGCCCTCCAGCTGCAGTTCACCCAGTGCGCGGGCGCGCGCCAGGCCCCCGGTCAGCACCGAGAGCGCCTGCTCCGCCTGGCCGGTGATGCCCAGCAGCCAGCCGTGCGACACCTCCAGCCTCAGTCGCGTCCGATCACCCAGTTCGGGTTCCGCCAGCACCCGCTCCAGCAAAGCGAGCGCCGTCGTGTAGGGGCCCTGCATCATCAGGATCGCAACGGCTCCTTTCGCAGCAGCAGCTGCCTCCTCGAGGTGGCCGGTCGCAAGTCCCGACTCTACGGTCACCACCAGGTTCTCGAGTTCGAGAAACAGGGGCAGCCAGCTGTCGGTCCCACCGCCGGTGTCGCGCGCCTCGATAGACTCGGCATCTCCGAGCCGGGCGTAATGGCTGGCATGACGAAGCCGCGACTCGCGCACAGCTCGCTCGCCGCCCATTGGCGGGGCTGCCGAGTTCAGCTTCTCTGCCGCGTACTCCTGGATGCTCCGGTACATGCCGAAACGGGGCTGGTCGAGGACCTCTCGGCTGTACAGCAGAGACTTGTCCAGCAGCGAGCCGACCACGTCCAGCGACCAGGGAGCCTCGGGCCATGCCGCCAGGTCAATGACCTCCTCGGCGGCCTCCATGAAGAAGCCTCCGCGAAACACCGACAACTGGGCCAGCGCCGCCTGCTCCCAGGCCTGCAGCAGGTTCCACGACCAATCGATGAGACCTTCCAGGGTCGCCTGCCGCGGCGACGCTCCCCGCCGGCCACCACGCAGCAGCTCGAAGCGCTCCGAGAGCCGCTCCAGGAGCTGGGCCGGCGACAGCAGCCGGGCACGAGCAGCCGCCAGTTCGATGGCCAGAGGCAGGCCGTCCAGCTCGTGGACAATGCGGGCGACCGCAGCCGCGTTCTCGTCGTTGTCTTTCCAGCCGGCGCCAGCCGCGCGAGCCCGCAGCTCGAACAGGGTGATGCCGTCCTTCTCGAGCAGTGGCAAAAGAGAGAGGACCTCTTCCCCGCTCAGCTTCAGCGACTCCCGAGAGGTCGCCAGGAACCTCGCCTCGGGAGCCATCTCCAACCACCGCCCCACCGTGGCAGGAGCGTCTTCGACGACCTGCTCGAAGTTGTCCAGTACCAGCAACACCGGCCCCCTCGCTGCGATGGCGTGGCCCAGCTGTGTCACCAGGTCCTCGAGTGCGGCGCCTCCAAGAGGTACGTCCAAAGCCCTGGAAGTCGCGTGCAGGACCCCGGTCGCCGAGCGCACCTCAGCCAGGTCGACCCACCAGACTCCGCCGGGGCACTCCTCGAGGTAGAGGGCACCGAAGCGCTGCGCGAGTCGGGTCTTGCCGACACCGCCCAGTCCCTTCAGGGTAACGAGCCGCACGCCCTTCTCGAAACACCCTGCCAGAGCCTCCAGGTCGTCCTCGCGACCGACGAAACGATCCGGTTCTCCGGCCAGGTTGGTGCGAGGCGCGGGCAGTCCGCTCGGAGGCAGCTGAGTCACGGTGGTCGAGGGTGTTTCCTGCCTGCCTGCCGAATCCCCTACGACCGGCTGACGCCAGGGGGTGCCGTGGGATGCATCCCCCTCAAGTAGCGAGTTGAGCAGACCGCCGAGACCGGGTCCCGCACCTGCTCCGGAGCGCAAGGCATCGAGTTCGACGGCCAGTTCGGCGGCGCTGCCATGACGACGACGGCGGTCTGCCGCCAGGCAGCGACTCAACACGGCAGCACTGCCGGGCAGCACCGCCTCCACCGCAACCAGGGGCTCGGTCAGTTGCAGGAAGCCATCCACGTTGAGCACGTTCTGCAGCACTTCGACGGCCGTCTTGCCGGGGAACAGGCGGTTGCCCGTGAGTAGCGAGTACAGGATCACCCCCAGCGAGAACAGGTCAGAGCGCGCATCCAGCGGCTCGCTGAGCACCTGCTCCGGGGACATGTACGAGGGGGTGCCGACAACCCCCTCCGCAGGATCGGGGCTGTCCACTACTCCCAGGGCATGAGAGATCCCGAAGTCCACCAGCTTCACCAAGCCGTCACGGGTCACCAGGATGTTGCCCATCTTGAGGTCGCGGTGCACGAACTGCACGCTGCGACCCTGCACCCGGAGGGCGTGAGCGTGGGCAAGGCCGGCGCAGGCCTGGCAGGCCACATCCAGCGCCGCCAGCGGAGGCAAAGCGCCGCGTTCACGTAGGATCTGCTGCAGCGACATCCCGTCGATCAACTCCAAGCTGATGAAGAATCGGCCCTCGTGTTCGCCCAGCTCGTAGGTGTCGACGATGTTGGGGTGACGGAGCAGACCGCCCAGGCGAGCCTCACCCGCCAGCTCCTGGCGCTGCTCGTCCGTCGGGCCTCCTTTGGGTGTTTTCAGGAGCTTCAGCGCCACCTGCTTGCGAAAGCCGACCGGACCCTGCAGCTCCGCCTCGAACACCAGCCCCATGCCCCCCTTGCCGATCAGCCGCTGCAGCAGGTACCGGCCGAGGAGATGGGGAAGCTCGGCATTCTCCAGGGAACTCAGGTCGTGGGCGGGACTCATACTTGGGCCATTGTCTCAAATCCCGATTCAATGATCCCGCCCGACCAGGTGCGGGCCGGCGAGCGCCTCCGCCTCCCCTGAACCTTGCCTTCGCTCAGGACAGACTAAGCTAGGCCCAACGGACCCCCCACCCTGGCATGCAAGTTGCTCTGGAGTAGGGCAAACCGTCACCAGGAGAGCCCGACATGCCCTCACGTCCGCTTCTTGCCACCCTGCTGAGCTTCCACCTCGCGGCGGCCGGCGCCCTGCTACTGCCCGCCCCGGCGCACGCCTGCAGTTGCGCACTGAACAACACCGACTACCTGGCACCCGCAGACGGTGCCACCGAGGTCCCGACCAACACCCGCATCTGGGTCGGTGGTGCTCATTTCGGCGACGACTCCCCGACGGTCGAGGACCTGGAGAGCTCGCCGCCATTTCTTCTGCTGCAGGATGACGGGACCGAGATCGAACTGAGTGCGGGCGTACTCTCGGAAAGCAGCTTGTCGATCGCGGTGTTCACTCCCACAGCCGAGTTGGTTGCCGGCGGCGTCTACAGCCTGGTCAAAGAGATCTACAACCTGGACAGCCCGGAGCCTACGCTCGTGTCTCTGACTACATTCTCGGTCGGAGGCGCCGCCGACCTCGAGGCTCCGGCGCTTCCCCGCGAGCTGGCTCGAAGCTCTTCTTCATCCGCCCGCCTGCCTGGCCAGATGAGCTCGTGCGGACCCACCGATGTCGTCAACATCAGCGTCGAGGAGACCGGCCACCTGCTGGTAGCTCAGCTCGGCGAGACTGGAGACTTCGACACCGACAACCTCAACGGCGTGGTGTCCGACTTGTCACCGGACGGCGTGTTCCGCCTGGGTGTCGGCAGCTGCCGGTGGAGTTGGCCAGAGGCCGCTCCCGGTGCCAGCGCCGACGCACAGTGGGGTGCTCTCGACCTTGCCGGCAACTTCTCGGGTTGGAGCGAAGCCACCGAGATCGTCATTCCACCTGCGGGATGCTCCTGCTCGGCCCAGGGCAACAGCACTCCTGCCGGTTTGGCAGCCTTGCTCGCCTTCATGCTGCTGGCCAGCGCAGGGCGACGCCGGAGGACGTGATCAGCTCGGCGTCGTCAATGGCTGACAGCTACTGCTTGTTCAGGCTCCAGTCGTACTGGTTGAATTCGACGCTGAACTTGCCGGCCTCGAGGAAGATCCTGGTCTGCTCGTCGACGTACCTGGCCATGTAGGCAGCAGGCGCATTGTCGAAGTCACCGCGGTACCAGTCCATCAGCTTGGACAGGTAGACCTTGCCCGCGCTTTGGTCGACGCGGTTCCGCGAAGTATCGGTAAAGAAAGCCCGAGCATAGCGCTCGAGTTGGCGGTTCACTCCTTCGGGCACGATGGCCTTGTTCGGCAGGACCGGGCAGGACTTGGCCGCGCACACCAGCACGAAGTGGACGCGGTACTCCTTCATCTTGCCGCGCAGCTTCTTGTGCTCGATGTCGTTGAGCGACATCGACCGCCCGGCAACCTTCCACCGGGCGTTGTCCCAGGCATCTGGCTTGATGTCGCGGATCGAATTCACCGGCCAGGCGTCGAGGATCGTCTGGAACGTGTAGGCGTTGTAGGCGTTGCAGTAGAAGGCAATCTTCTGCGACCGGCTCCAGCTCGCCAGCTGCTCGGAGGAGACGTTGGCAACCGAATCCAGAAATCCCTTCAGAGCCGCATTGGACTGCAGCCCACGGTAGTCCACCAGCCCGTTGCGCCGCACGTGCTCGCGGAGGATGCCCTCCCAGGCGGTGTAGGAGTGATCGAAGTTGTCTTCCGCACTGGCGATGCTCACAACCGAGTCCCCGCCAGGCGTCGAGATGGTGGCAAGGGGAAGTACCAGGGCCAACAGGAGCAGTCGGTAACCAGTCATTCTTCGGCCTCCCGGAACGCTCATCTCATTTCGCTCGCAACGCAGTATCACTGTACTGCCGGTGCCGGGCGCGAGGCTGCTGCGACGATCAGAACAGCGCGGTGATTTCCACCAGCCCGTTGGCTGTGCCCTGCTGGACAGCGTTGACCTGGTTGTTGCCGCCGTTGTACGAGCCGCCGCCGCCACCGAAATCGGAGTAGGAGGACCAGCAGCCTGAGGCGGCTCCGCCCGAGTACCCACCACCGCCGCCGGGGCTGCCCAGGTTGCCGCCACCGCCGCCGCCGAAGCCGCCGACGGCCGTGCCGTAGCAGGTGTTGCCCGTGCCGCCGATCCCGCCGTTGACGAATCCGCCGCCGCCCCGCGCCAGGGCGCAGTGGGTTCCACCGTCCTGGCCGTCGCCGAGCAAGCCGCCGCCGGCAGCACCGTGCTCACAACCACCGCCAGCGCCAGCGCCATTGCCTCCCACGGCGCCACCGTTGCCACCAGTACCGCCCGAAGCACTGGTGTAACAGGACACGCTCTGCGCCGCGGTCCCCGTCACGGCGTGACCGTTGGTGCGTGAACAGGAACCGCCATGGCTGGTCGACGGCCCACCGCCGCCACCACCGGCAATGACCAGCGGATCGTTGGCAGAATCGACTACGAAGCTGCCACCACCGCCGCCGTTCTCGTTGCCGTGGGTCGTGTTGCTGGTCCCTAGCTGGCCCACCAGGATCTGGATGACCTCGCCCTGCTGTAGGTTGAAGTCACCCCGCATGGTGACACCCAGACCACCGGACAGCGAGTTGTTGTTGCTCTGGCCAGCCGCACCGGTCGCTTCAATGCGGTAGCTACCCGTCACCGGAACAGTCCAGCGCTGAATCCCCTGGGTCAGCATGTTGAAGTAACTACTGTCGGTGGCCCACGGTGACGTCGAGTACTCGTTCAGACAGGCGGACAGGCTCGGTCCCTCGCGACCACTAACGCCGCAGGTGTTGAAGGTATGCGATGTAAATGCGTACAGCGGGCAACCGTCGAAGCGCGTACCGTCGGTGTCGTCACAGTCATCACCACCGTAATCTTCGCTGTCGTGGCCGTCACCGTCCTGGTCGTAGTCGCTGCCACCGTTGCAGTCCTGGTCGATGCCGTCGTACCAGTTCTCCGTCTGGGCAGGATTGATTGCTGCACCGCCCGACGGGTCGTCATTGCAGTCGTCGTCGTTGGCTGCATAACCGGTGGGCTGGCTGCAGGCAGCCAACGAGGTGCCGGGTACGCCGTAGCCGTCGCCGTCCGCATCGATGTACCAGTCGGTGGTGTCGAGCGCCGAACCCTCATCGATGCCGTCGACGCAGTTGTTGTCGATCCCGTCGCAGATCTCGAACGAAGCAGGATTGCTGGCCGCCTCTCCGTCGTCGCAGTCCAGGTCGTTGGAGACATAGCCAATAGGCGCTGAGCAGGAAGACTGCACAGTGCCGGGATCGCCGTAGCCGTCGCCATCGGCATCGGCATACCAGGTCGCGCTCGCGCCATTGTCAGCCGTGCCGTCACAGTCGTTGTCCTGGCCGTCGCAGACCTCGGTTCCGCCGGGATAACTGCTCGAGTCCAGGTCATTGCAGTCATCCGAGTTCGCCACGTAGCCGGTCGGCCCGGTGCAGGCCACCTGGGTCAGCCAGCCGCCACCATAGCCGTCACCATCGGCATCGAGGTACCAGGTCGATGTGTCCGTAGCCCCCACGTCCACCGTGCCGTCGCAGTCATCGTCGAGCGAGTTGCAGACCTCGACGGCCGAGGGACTCACCGCAGCATCGGCGTCATCGCAGTCGTCGCAATTCAGGGCGCCGTCGCCGTCATCGTCGGTCTCGCCGTCGCCGGCGATGGTCACCGGGTTGCAGTCGTTGTCGATGCCGTCGCAGAGCTCGATGCTGCCCGCAAAGCGCAGCGGGTCCTGATCGTCGCAGTCGCCGTCACACTCCGTAACGCCGTCGCCATCGTCGTCGAGTTCATCTCCACCGAGGGCACCGTCACAGTCGTTGTCGGTTCCGTCACACAGTTCCGTCGCACCGGGGTAGGAAGTCGCGTCGGTGTCGTCACAGTCGGAACTGTCAACGGCATAGCCTGGCGGTGCCGAGCACGACTGCTGGGTCAGCCAGCCACCGCCGACACCATCGCCGTCATTGTCCAGGTACCAGGTGGCCCCGTCGGCAGCCTCGTTGTCGATCGCTCCGTCGCAGTTGTCATCTGCGCCGTTGCAAAGTTCCGGTGCAGCGGGCGAGACGTCGGGATCGAGGTCGTCACAGTCGTCCTGGTTGTCGACGTAGCCGATGGGCGCCGAGCAGCCCTGAATCGTCAGGATGGAGCCTCCAGCCCCATCTGAGTCGGCATCGAGGTACCAGGTCGTGCCATTGATGGGCTCCTCGTCGACGGTACCGTCGCAGTCGTTGTCGAGGCTGTCGCACAACTCGTAGGAAGACGGGTTGATGTTGGCCTCGGCGTCGTTGCAGTCGGCATCGTTGTCGACGTAGCCGGGTGCCGCCGCACAGCCGGACACGGTGCCGCTGCCGCTGCCGTACCCGTCCGAGTCGCCGTCCAGGTACCAGGTGAGTTGTACACCTTCGTCGACGTCGCCATCGCAGTCGTTATCGGCTTCGTCACAGACCTCGTTGGCGCCGGGGTAGGAGTGACCCAACAGGTCGTTGCAGTCATCGTCGTTATCGACAAAGCCATCGGGCGCCTCGCAGGCCGTGACCGCGACCTGGGAGCTGCCGTAGCCGTCGCCATCGGCATCGAGATACCAGGAAACGGCACCGCCGGGATCGTCGCCGTCGACGACGCCGTTGCAGTTGTTGTCGATGCCATCGCAAAGCTCCACGGCTCCGGGGTGGATGGTGGGGTCATCGTCGTTGCAGTCGTTTCCGCCCGCACTCTGCGAGACAAAGCCGTCGCCATCGTCATCGGGGCCCGACGCGGTATCGTCGTCGCCCGAAGTGTCGTCATCCCCTGTGCTGTCGTCATCGCCGCTGGTGTCGTCATCCCCTGTGCTGTCGTCATCGCCGCTGGTGTCGTCATCGTCACCGGCGATGTCGACACACTCGCCGCTGACAGTTCGAGCCTGCCCCTCAGGACAGGGCAGCAGCAGGGCTGCGCAGTCGCCGGCAGCGGTTCTTCCCTGGCCGTCGGGGCACGGCGCCGGCAGCGAGCACGCAAATAGTGCAAGGGGCAGGAGTAAGAAGACAGCGCTGGTCAGTCTCGATAGGGGTCTGGACATGGATGTTCCCTTCCACTCAGTGAGTTCACACGATACGGGCACTACGCGTGAATCGTCAGTCCGGATTCGCGTCCTCTAAGTGCTGCGGCGAGTCGGTCCGACTCAGCCAGCTACAAAGCAGGGCTTGAACTCTTCCATGGCCGGCAGGCCCTCTGCACAGTTCGCCTCGCTCAGGACCGCAATAACACAGCCCCAGCCCGCCGCGGGGGCTCCCGCAAACTCCTTCATGGCACAGAAAGGGGCAGCTTCTGCGGCACCCGATTCCAGCGCACAGGCATCCCACATCGCGTCCGCTGTAGTGCAATCAGCAGCAGCCGTGTCGTCGTCGCCTGGCACCGAGTCGTCGTCGCCTGAGAGCGAGTCGTCGTCATCGTCGGCGTCGAGGACACTCCCACCGCGGCCACCGGCGGCGACCTCACCAGCGGGGCGGTAGTCCGTACGAGCGGGAGCCACGCACGCGACCGCAACCAGCAGAGAGAACATCAGCAGCAACCTCAACAGTGACCTGGACATGCTCGTTTCCTCCGACGGGGTGAAAACCCAGGATACGGGCAAGACGCGTGAATCGTAAGTCCAGACACGCATCGCCGACATCGTCGACTCTGCAAAGAGTCCGGCAGGCTCCCCGGACAAGGCCGAGCGGGCTAGCGGCGAGTCAGGACGATTCGACAGTTTCCGCACAGGTCCTGCCAACTGTCCTCGCTGCCCCCTGGCCAGCGCACACTCAGGCGCTCGATACGTTCGGCCTCGCCGATACCAAACAGCAACTGCGGCCCGTTGCCACTGAAAGTACCCGGCCCGCCGCCGAGGACCTCGCGGCTCTGGCGGCGCCCCGCCGCTTCGACGGTCACTCTCGCTCCCACCGCGTAGTGATTGCCGCTGGTCGGGTCACGCAGGTCGATCGCCACGCGAGTCGCGGCAGTGCACTGGCCCACAAGAAGGGCCGGCGGACCGCCCAGGTTGGCGATGACGACGTCGGGAACGCCGTCCCGGTTGAAGTCACTCAGCGCCACTCCGCGAGCGTTGCCGATCATTGCCGCCGGAAACACCGAGTTGTCCAGGCCGAAGCTGCGGTTGCCGGCCCCGTCGCGACCGGGAACCAAAAAGGCGTCCGGTTGCTCCAAGTAGACGCTCGGATCTGGAAACGCCTCGGCAACGTGCGCGGGGTCCTTGGCCAGCGGGCCAAAGGTAAGCAGCAGCCCCGGCTCACCGCTCCCGTCGAGGTCGACGGCCACCACCGACCAGGACACCGCTGTGGAACCGGTGGGCAGTTCCAGGGGCCAACCCGCCGACTGGTCGATATAGCCCCACCCACCAGCCGCCTCACCAGAGAAGGCCTGGGTCGCGCCGATGTTGCTGAACCACAGGTCGGTGATGCCGTCGTCGTCGAGGTCGGTGACGGCCATGCCCATGGGGAAGGCCAACACGGTCGACAGCGCATCCGGCTTGCGATCGACCCAGAGCCAACTGCCTGCACCGTCGGCGCCGAGGTTCTCCCAGAAGAAGCTATCGACAAAGGTGCCCCAGTCGTTGACCTGAAGCAGGTCCGGGTCACCATCATCGTCGACGTCATGCCAGAGCGCGTGGATCACCGCGCCGTCACTGTCGGTGGGGTACGGCAGCGAGCTGGCCACGTCGGTAAACCGGTCCCCGTCGTTCCGCCACAGCGAGTCCCAGGCGGTCGCCAACCAGCCCTCGTAGAGCCGGGAGTCGACGCCATAGACGCCGGAGTACAGGTCCAGGTCGCCGTCACCGTCAAAGTCGGCCCAGGCGGTAGCGGTGCCGGTGCCGACGGTCGAGGTCATGCCCAAAGACGCGGTGACGTCGCGGAACGTGCGGTCCCCTTCGTTGTGAAACAGGTGAAAGCGATCGGTGCCCAGCACCACCAGGTCCAGCAGACCGTCGCCGTCGTAATCCGCAGCACTGGCGACACCGGAGAGCTCGTCTGCCAGCGACACGCCGCTGTCCTCATCGGCGCGCACAAAGGTCAGCTCCGGGCCGCCCCAGTACAGGGCGTTCGCGCCCACGCTCTGCGGGAAGAACAGGTCGCTCCAGCCGTCACCATCGAAATCTGCGGCGACCACGCCCCCAGCGAGCTCGGCCATGTGCTCGTCACGGCTCAGCTGGTCCTCGGTATGGGCCAATCCCTCCACGGAATGCACGAAGTCGATGCCGGAACCTGGCAGAGCGTCGCGAAAGGCGCCCGGAGACGGGACAGCGGCCTCGCATGCCGGCAGCGCCGTGTAGCTGAGGCCTGGCGGCGCCTCGGGCAGTTGGTCGCCAGACGGGCCACAACCAGCCCACAGAACGACGCTGCACAGGACAGCGGCGCGGACGATGTTGCGGGTCAACGACCTGTCCCTGTCAGTGGCAGGACATGCCGTACTTCTTGAGCCGCCAGTAGTTGTAAGGCCACGGGGTCAAGAAGCCGACGACGAGCATCAGCGGAATCGCAACCGGGTTCATGCCGAGCACCCCGCCAGTGAACAGAAGGTCGGTGATCTCCATCGCGATCTCCATCATCAGCATCGAGATGAATGACATCCCGAGCGCCGTTCGCAGGGCGTTTCCCAGGTCCATCTGACCACGCACCAGGATGACGGTCTCCAACATCACACTGGTGATCAGCCCGTTGATCAGCGGCAGCAGGAGCAGCAGGTAGTACAGCCCGGAACCGGTGGCAACCAAAGCGCCGATACCGAACACCGAGTAGGCGGCCAGGGTGCCGAACTCACCGATGGAACAACCGATGAGGCACCACTTGGTGTTGTGAGCTGACTGCTTCCAGAGGCCCCGGTCCGACCAGTGAAAGTCGCTGTCCGCGCCAGTCGCCGCGCCGCTGCTCGGGGCCGCCGCGCCCTCGACGCCGTAACCAGCGGCCACCACCGCCGCGACCAGCACTGCCCGGTCGAGGTCACCGCGCAGGGCAATCCTGGCCAACCCGGGGTCGATCGTGACCTCGGCGGACTCGACACCGTCGACCGTTTCCAGCGCACGCTGCACGCTGCCTGCACATCCCATGCAGGTCATCCCCGACACCGACAGTTCAACGAGTTCCGCCACGTCTGCTCCTCCGCCGCCCGAACGTAGCAGAGTCCATTGGCGAGTCCAATTTGCGCGTTCCCCTTCGGACGGTGCCAGCGCAAGCCAGTCCGTTGCCCTCGCCGGTCGACACTGGCACCGATGCATCGGTCATCCAGAGAAGCTGACTTGGCGTCGAGAGTGAAGACCCGCTCCGAGGCTCACAAGCCAACATTCGCAGCCAACTCCTGCTTCTTGGGGGCAAGGGATCGAGCGCCCTGGGTCGGAGCTTCGAAGCCGACAAACGCCTGCAATTCACCGAACAGGATGCTCGTCTTCGACGTCGGCCCAGCAAATTGCCCGGCGCGGAAGTCCCGGCCAGCGGCAACATTGTCGAACCCGTCCCACGAGCTGCTGTCGATGTCGATGTCACTACCGTCGGGTACCGAACCCCAAAGCGGCGTCGCCCACAGTGGGCCACCCCTCAATCCAACAAACACGCTGGGAGTTCGTCCGTCGCGGCTGGCCGCGGGGTTGAGCAGCACCTGCATGCCCAGGCGAGGGCCCTGAGCCAGGGAAGGGACAATGTAGGTGCCCTGGAGAGTGGTCTCGGGGCCGGAAGTCGCAAGGACATCTCCCTGGTAGCCGAGCCCAGTCGGTAGGGCCTGTAGTCCGTAGCCGAGCCGCGGGCTGAGGGCGACTCGTCCGACCCGGAACTCGAGACCCACCTCGAGCGAAGCACCCAGCAGGGGTGTGACCTCGCCTACCGACACCCTCGGCCCCTGGCCGGCGACCACAGAGCTTCGTGAGCCGACAGCGCCGATCGGTCGGGCAAGTAGCAGCAGAGAAGTGGCTGGCCGAATTTTGACCCGAGCTCCAATACCCAGTTCGAGACCGGCCACGTAGCCCGGAATGCCGGTGTCGAAACCACCGCTGCGCATGCCGCCCACCCCGGCGACCTCGAAGGCGAAGGCGACGCTTGTCTCCGAGCTGACCTCGACGAGGGTGTCCTTGCCTGCGACCACCTCGAGTTGCCGACCGTCGAGCAGAAACAGGCCGGCTGGCAGGTAGTGTATCCCGCTCGCATGGCCCTGCTCGGCAAGCAGTCGCCGGGCCCTCTCGAAGTAGGCCCCGGCCTCTGTGTCGCCGATCTCCCCGAGCACCTCGATCGTCACGCTCTTGCTGGAGAGCCTCTTTCGGCCGGCCGCCGCAAACCGGAGGCGGCCATAGCCTTCCCGAACCTTGTCCAGTTGTTCCTGCATCTGTGCCTGGGTCTCAGCGGGGAACAGTTCTCGTCCGTTCTCGAGAGCCCAGATCCTGGTCTCGAGATCCTTCGCCTTCGAGGAGATCTCGATGAGCATCTCCCAGGCCCGAAGTTGCCGAGCTCCTTCAGGATCCTGGACCACCCGCTTCAACTCTGCGAGAGCATTCGGCAGGAAGTGGACCCGGTAGTAACTGTTCGCGAGCACCATGTGCCTCTGCCACGAGTCCTGGGCAAAGACATCGGACGTGCCGCCAGCTAGTCCAAGCAACAACGCAAACAGAAAGGCGAACAGGCGCTGCGAAAGGACAGCAGGGCACCTCTGTGCTCCTGGGTAGCTTCGACCAAACGAGAAAAACACCACGATCTATCCCCTCTCGACCGCCCTATGGGCAGCCGGTGTGACGGGCCTCTTCACCCGTGCGATTGAGGTGTCGCTGGGCCAGGTAGCAATTGAGAGCAGGCAATACGGTCAGGAAGCTATCGCGGAAAACCAAGCCGCCCTCGCCGAGCAGGGGCAGCAGCTCGACGAAGTCACCCACGGGTAAGTTGTTCGCGTCCAGGGCACCGCGCAACTCATCCACCGTCAGGCCAAGCTCGGCCGCGGCCGTGGACAGGGAGACAAGGCCCTCGTACTTGAGGGAGGCCAATGGGATCAGGCCGGCACCCCGGTCCGGTAGGCCGAGTTCGTCCATGCTCTGCGAATATCGCTGCCCATCCTCCTCCTGGACTTCGGCGAACGGGGTAGCCCTGTGAAGGTCACGGACCGTGTCGATGGTTTCCTGGTCGTACGAGACGACGTTGTCCTCGACGTGGTCGCGCACCATGTCGTCGGTGCGCAGGATCCCCTGCGAACCGTGGCAGTTGAAGCAGGAAAGTCCGTTCCTGACCACACCATCGGCCCTGGACTCGTCGCGGACGATTTCTGTCGGCGCCTCGTCGATCCGGGTGCCGTCAGCCAGGGCGATCATGTAGGCCTGTAGTCCATTGGGAAGATTCCAGATGGCCTCTCCGCCATCGGCATGGAAGGTGACCGGATAAGTAAAGATGTCCTGCAGCCCGGAGTTACTCGCGAAGTCAAAGGACTGCCAGTAGGCGCCGAAGCTGGTGGGTTGACGCTCGACCAGCCGGTTGTTGTCGGAGACCCCGGAATCGTTGAAGCCGGCGCGCAGGGAGCGCTGGTTGGCCCGGTTGTACTCGAGGTCGACGCCGAGCAACTCTTCGACTCCCTGAAGTGTCCCCGGCAACTGCAGGGCATCGTTGTAGAGCGGCGCCCGGGACGCATTGGCCAACAGCCAGCCTGCATTGATAAAGGGCAGCGAGGTGCCGGTTTCGGCCTGCAGGTCGGTGAAATCGTCGGACGACGAAAGCACCGGGTAGGGGTACGCATTTTCGAGGATCTGCCAGAAATCCAGCCCCTGTATCGGGTCGCGGATCTCGTCCCAGCTGTAGTCCATTATGTCGATTCGCAGGATCGTGCCCGCCTCGTCCACCGTGACCGGTGCAGCCAACTCTTCCTGCCAGGACAGGCTGTTGAGCAATGCCGACACCGCACCGCGATAGTCGGACAAGGACAGGTGCCCCGGGTCCTGGGACTGGACCGAGTCGCCGACACCCTGGTTGGAAAGCGGAACCAGGGAGATGTAGCGAGTCACCTGGCGTGGCTTCTCGGAAAGGCTTCGAACGTCTCGAGCCATCACGCTGATGGCCTCCTCCAGGGAGATGTACGGGACCTCGATGCTCACCTCAAAGTCGGTGGCACCCGCCTCGATCCACTGCCTGATCAGATCTCTCTCGAGATCGCTGACGCTCAGGCCGGATGTCGAAGGTGGCATCGCCCGGATGGGATCGGGTTCCGTGATCCGCAGCCAGATAGGTGAAGCCTGCGGGTTTCCTGGCACCACCTTTGCGCGATCGCGAAGGGCAGCGGCGTCCAGGATGAAGTCCATCCCACCCTGGCCCTGGCCGTTGTCGTGGCACCCGGCACACTTCTGCTCGAAGATCGTCCGTACTGCCTCGCCGAGGGGCAAAGACGTAAGGTCCGTGGTCGGACTCGGCTCTGGCACGAAGACAGGGCCACAAGCCATCGTGGCGGACAAGAACAATAGGGCCAGTGGGAAGGCGGCCAGCCTCTCACGTTGAAACATGAAGTACTCCTTTGATCTGATGTCTGGAGGGCACTTGGCGGAAGCCCGAGCGGCGGGCAAACCTGTCCGACCACCAGGTATGCACCTGGCGTAACTGGCAGGACCTCAATTGAGGTCGAACTCAGTGGGGGGCTTGCTGCCGTCGCTGGCGGGAATCGACCGCTCAGCTAGCCGGGCACATCCAGCCTTGAGTGTCTGGGCACCAACTCCACGAATTGGGGTCCATCAACAATTCTAGTAGGCGTATAGACCATCGGACTTCTCCTATTTCCTGTCCGGCCGTGAGGCCAGTTTTTTTGATCCGGCCCGAGAGCCGGTTCTTCTGGTCCGACCCTGAGGCCGGAGTAATGCTTGTCGAGAGGTGCTGCAAGCCGAGATTCAGGCTCTCCGAGCCAGGCAGTTCGCTCATCGGAGCGGATGCCCGGGCTCTGGGCCGATGGAATGGAAGACGGCAGGCCAACACAACCGACAGTGTTTCACATGTTATTGTCATTTTCAACACATTTACTTGACATTTATTCCTTTCGTATAAGGGGAGGCGCCGCTGGAAGCCTGTGCTGCTCCGAACACCTCCGACACAATCTACGACCCCGAGCAGTCACGAATGCAGGCGGCCTGGCGGCCTTTTGTCCGCTGATCCTGCGGATGCGCATCCTTCTTGACCCCAAGCCCGCCAGCACTATGGTTGCTCTGTGATGGCCAGCGAGGAAAAGCGTGCAGCCCAGGTTCCCGACGCGGCAGCTGTCCCGACCGCGCAGCCTCCCTCGGCGGCGAAGCACGCCCGAACCGGCATCACCGATCACGCCATCAGCGCGCTGAACGCCTGGATCGGCGACTTCCTCGCCAGGTCCGAGAACGGCCTGCAGCAGCAGATGGCCTTTTACCGGAACAACCGTCCCCTGGACTGCACCGCGATCCCCTGTGACAGGGGCAGCAGGTTCTGCGTACTCGTCCACGGACTCGGCGGCAACGAATCGCAGTGGCGCTTCGAACTCGACGGCAGGCTCACCGACTACGCCGAGCAACTCGAACACCACCTCGGCTTCACGCCTCTCTACCTGCGGTACAACACCGGCCGCCGCATCTCCGAGAATGGCGCCCTGTTCGCCCGGCTTCTCGAGCAACTCTGCGGCCGAAGCGAGGGCCCACCAGTGCAGATCGTGCTGATCGGTCACAGCATGGGCGGTCTCGTCATCCGCAGCGCCTGTCACCAGGCAGCCGAGCAGAAACTCCGTTGGGTATCCAGTCTCAGTCACGCGATCTACATCGGCTCTCCTCACCTGGGCGCCCCCCTGGAGAAGGCTGCCAACATCGCAGGCAACTTGCTGGGCATGTTCGACACCACCGCGACCCAGGTCATCCGCGACGTCCTGCACAGCCGTAGCGAAGGCATCAAGGATCTTCGCTACGGCAACCTGGTCGAAGAGGACTGGCTCGAATACGACCCGGACGAGTTGCTCCACAATCGCCGTGTCCCGGTCCCCTGGCTCGAGAGCGTCACCCATTGCCGCATCGCCGGTGCCATCGGTAGCAGCGCCGACCACCCCGTCAGCCGCATTTTTGGTGACGCAATGGTCCGCAGACAGAGCGCCGAGGGATACGACCAAAGGGGCTGCGAGCCAGGTCTTCGCCCGACGGACCCGGGGCACCTGTGCGTTGTCTCCGGCCTCTCCCATCTCGGACTCGCTCGCAACCCCGAAGTGTCCAAACAGGTCGAATCGTGGATCAGCAAAGCCTAGAACGCTGGCGTGGGCTAGAGCAGTTGCTGCACGATGGTGTCGAAATCGGCGCTACCACCGTGGAGTCCTACCACCGCAAGGCCGCTGGCAAGCCCTTCGAGATCCTCGAGTCCATCGAAGTCATCGCCGTTCCCACCCGCATCATCCGAACAGTTCACGACGGCATCCTGACCCTTACCTACGGCAGCATTCGCACGATCAACCGGGCCCTCGACTTCTCCTCACGCAGGTAGCACTCCGAAGTCAGGGCAGCGACGACCACGTAGTTGGCTGTCGGACTCTCCCCCGCGACGGCGAGGTATCCTCCAGATCCGAGCCATTCGATAGGCTCTTGCCGGAGGTCGCCATGGGAAGCCGCCCGTTCCTTCTGTTCCTCTCCCTGGCCATCTTGTCCGCGTGCGGCGCGTCCAGCGAGCCATGCCCGGACGGGCAGGGCCGCAGCAACGATGGTGTCTGCGCGCCGCTAGGCGACGACGACGACAGCCCGGCAGGCGAGCAGTGTGACGACGGCGACGACAACGACGGCGACGGGCACATCGACTGTGAGGACCAGGACTGCGAGGACGACCCCGTCTGCGCGGGCGACGACGACACGGCAGGAGATGACGACGACAGCTCCGGCAACGATATCGACAACGACGGCGACGGCTTCATCGAAGGAAGCGGCGACTGCGATGACAGCGATCCGACCGTCAACTCCGGCGCCTCGGAGCTGTGCGACGAGATCGACCACAACTGCGACGGTGACCCCGAGGCAGGTGCCACCGACGCCGGCACCTGGTACCGGGACATCGACGGCGACGGCTACGGCGAGGACCAAGAGCTACTGGTCGCCTGCACTGCGCCCCCGAACTACAGTCCCTATGCCGGCGACTGCAATGATAATGACCCCTCCTTCCACCCCGGCGCAGCAGAGGTCGACTGCACCGATCCCGCCGACTACAACTGCGACGGTCAGGTGGGCTTTGCCGACGGCGACGGGGACGGACAGCCCGCCTGCGAGGACTGCGACGACAACGACGCCACGATCTCTCTGGCCGCCACCGAGGCCTGTGATGGCGTCGACAACGACTGCGACGGACAAGTCGACGAAGCCGGGGCCACGGGCGAGAGCACCTGGCACCTCGACAGCGATGGCGACGGCTATGGTGGCAGCATCCAGAGCATCGCTGCCTGTCAGCAACCGTCCGGCTACGTCGGAAACAGCGACGACTGCAACGACCTCGCCCCGGACATTTTTCCGGGCGCCACCGAGGTGTGCGACGAGATCGACAACAACTGCGACGCAGCCATTGACGACGGCGACGCAGCACCCGGCACCTGGTACGCCGATGCCGATGGCGACAGCTTCGGCAACGCCGCCGTATCCACGACCGCCTGTGAGGCACCCCTCGGCTACGTCGCCAGCACCGGGGACTGCGACGACCTCGCGCCGTCCGTTCATCCGGGCGCCACCGAAGTGTGCGACCAGATCGACAACAACTGCGACTCCGCCATCGACGACGGCACGGCGGCCCCCGCCACCTGGTACGCGGACTTCGATGGCGACAGCTACGGGAACGTGGCGGTCTCGGTGACGGCCTGCATCGCGCCGCCAAGCTATGGCGCCGATTCCAGCGACTGTGATGACTTCGACGGCAGCACTTACCCGGGCGCCACCGAGATCTGCGACGGCGCCGACAACAACTGTGACGCACAGGTCGACGAGGGGGTCAGCACCACCTACTACAGCGACGCCGACGGCGACGGCTACGGCAATCCGGCCAGCCCGGTGCAGGCCTGCTTCCTGCCCGGCGGGAGCAGCGCCAACAACCAGGATTGCGACGATGTGAACCCCGCTTCTCATCCCGGGGGAATCGAAGTCTGCGATGGCTCCGACAATGACTGCGATGGGACGACCGACAACAACCCCCTCGATGCCGGCACCTGGTACACCGACTCGGACGGCGACGGGCAGGGCGATCCCGCGACGGCATTGACTGCATGCGCCCAGCCGCCAGGAGCGGTTGCTTCCGGGCAGGATTGCGACGACGCCGACCCACTGCTGTTCCCCGGCAACCCCGAGATCTGCGACGGCACGGACAACGACTGCGACAGCTCCGTGGATGAAGGCTTCGATGCCGACGGCGATGGGTTCACGACCTGCGGTGCCGACGGGACCACTCCTTCCGCTGACGACGACTGCGACGATCTCTCAGCCGGTATCTATCCGGGCGGATCCGAGGTCTGCGACACTATCGACAACAACTGCGACGGCAACGCCGACGAGGGGATCCTGGGCCAGGGCGCCCTGTGCCCGGCAGGGAGTTGCCAGGCCATCCTGGCCGGCGATCCCGGCGCAAGCGACGGCAGCTACTTCATCGACCCTGACGGCACCGGCGCGCGCACGGCCTACTGCGACATGAGCGACGACGGCGGCGGCTGGACATTGGCGATGCGCAGGACAGGTGCACAGTGGCAGGAGGAGTTCATGCACAACACGTGGGCAACCGGGAGCCTGCCGGACCAGTCCAACACCAGCGACACCAGCTGGAAGGTCCCCGACACCGCGACCCGCATCCGCTTGGCCTTCACCAACAATGGCAACGACACGCCGACGGACTACATCATTACCAGCGCACCGGGCAGTCCAGGGGCCAACACCGGCATGTGGTTTACCTCGCCGACCCACGGTGATTTCCCGGTGAGCCTCTTTACCAACAACGTGACGGGTCTGCCCAGCAGCAACATCACCTGGAACTTCCAGACCGCCACTGGTGGCTCCCCCTGGATCTACTCCTGCTACGGGGTCAGCTCGGGCCAGAGCTACACGACGCACTGTGACAACACGAACAGCCTGTTCGGCTCCATCCACGACGGTTGTGGGGGAACCAACAACTCCGAGGTGTATATCGGCACCCGCAAGAACATCCTCGGCAACGGGGCCGGCGGGTCCTACTGCACCCAAGACGACCCAAACGCCCGCTGGTGGGTTTGGTGGCGCGATGACTGATCGCCACCTGCTCGTTCGATAGCAAAGGCCAAAAATCCGGCCGGGCCCGCCGCTTTGGCTACCATTGAGAGACGAACGGCTGGCAGGGCTGCTGTCACCGCGAGTGGTGGAGGAGACTATGAAATCCCGCGTGTGGCTCTTTATCGCCTTGGGGCTGCTGCCCGCGATCGCCCTTGCCTCTCCGGCAAAGCTGTCACAACAGGGCCGCCTCGTGGATGCAGAGGATGGACCTCTAAGCGGCGACCACGAGATGGTCTTTCGCCTGTACGAGACCGACATTTCGACCACCGCTGTGTGGACTGAAAGCCACTCCGTTGCCTTCGAAGAGGGCTACTACTCGGTCACGCTGGGCGAGGTCGAGACCCTCGATGAGTTCGTCTTCGAGAACGAGCCCCTTTGGCTCGAACTCTCGGTGGACGACGTGGTGCTGAGTCCTCGCCAGGAGCTGGTGTCGGTGCCCTACGCCCTGCGCGCAGCGAGCGCTGACAGCGTCGACGGCGGCATTGTCGACGCCCGCGAAGTCCTCGTCGACGGAACCCTGGTGGTAGATGACGAGGGCAATTGGGTCGGCCCCCCTGCACCGGTGAGTTGGAACGACCTGCTTGATCTTCCGCCCGACCTCGCCGACGGCGACCAGGACTCCGACACACTGGCGAACCTGGGCTGCCTGGACGATGAGATCCCAAGGTGGGACGAGGCCCAACTGGCCTGGATCTGCACCCTGGACCTGGACAGCCTGGCAGACCTCGCCTGTGCCGAGGGACAGGTCCTGAAGTGGGATGACGCCAACAGCGCCTGGAGTTGTGGCGAAGACATCGACACGACCGCTGCCAACACAGACACCCTGGCCGATCTCGGACTCAGCTGTCTGGACGGTGACATCGCGCGTTTCGATCTCTCGAGCGGGCTGTGGCTGTGCGACACGGACCGACAGCTCACAGAAGCGCAGGTCGACAACTTCGTCGCCAACAACAACTACTCCACCGGGGCCCACACCGCCCAGTTGACCGAGG
>CAZBDA010000087.1:0-11918 GCA_964490445.1 uncultured Rickettsiales bacterium
GCACGGTGCGCAGGTCTGCACCACCTTCGAGCAGGTGGGTGGCAAACGAGTGACGCAGGGTGTGTGGGCTCAGGTGCACAGTGATGCCCGCGCGCTGCGTGTAGCGGCGCAGGTTCTTCCAGAACGCCTGCCGACTCAAGGGCCGTCCGCCCCGGCCCAGAAACAACCAGCTGCTGCCGTGGCCAGCATCGAGCGCCGGCCAGCCCACCTCGAGGTACAGGTTCACCGCACGCTCGGCAGCGGGGCCCACCGGCACAATGCGTTCCTTGTCGCCCTTGCCGCGCACAATCACCGTGGGGGGGTCGGGCCGCAGCGAGTTGCGACCCAGTCCACACAGTTCCGAGACCCGCAATCCGCTGCTGTAGAGCAGCTCGATCATCGCGGTATCACGCAGTGCCCTGGGCGAGTCCACGCCGGGCGCGGCCAGCAGGCGCTCCACCTCATCGAGGCGCAGGACCTCGGGCAGCTTGCGACCGAAGTTCGGACTGCTCAGGCGACTGGCGGGGTCATCGTCGCGGTGTCCTTCGGCAACCAGGAAGCGTAGGAAGCCACGCACGCTGCTGACGTAGCGAGCTACCGACCGAGCCGACAGGTTTTCGTCGTACAACTGAAGAGTGAACAATTCGAGAACGGATCGGTCGATGACTGTCGCATCCGAAACACCCTGGGTCTCGCAGAAGCTCGCCAACCGGCTGAGGTCCCGGGCATAGGCAGCGATCGTGTTGGCCGCCAGTCCGCGCTCCACCCGGAGCACATCCAGGTACAGGCCGATCAGCGCATCAACGGACCGTTGCGGGGTGCTCAATCGAAGCGCTCCCGCAGCGCCGCGGTCAGGGCCCGTCGACTGCGTTTGCCCATCTTGTTGCCGCGTCGATTGACGACGTAGAAGGCGTCCGATGCCAGGTCGTGGCGGGTCGAAATCTTGGCTACCTGCAGGTCGAGACCGAAATCCAGGAAGACCCGGGTAATGTCGTAGACCAGTCCCACCCGGTCGGTAGTTACCACCTCCACCAGGGTGGCGAGATCGCTGAACTCGTTGGACACCTTGATGCGCTTCATACGTGCATCCTGGCTGTCTGCAACCGAGCTTCGATCACGCACTCCCGCGAGCACTTCCTCCAGGTCTTTCTCGCCCTCCATCACCCGGCCGAGCATGCGCTGGACCCGACGCCAGCGACCGGGGTCGGTGACCGCTCGACCGCGCGTGTCGGTGACTGAGAAGGAGTTGATGCAGGTACCGTCGGTGCGGGTCACCGCTGCCGCCGAGATGATGCTCAGGCCACAGGCTGCCAGCACCCCCGCCTGGGTAGAGAAGGTGCCCGGTTGGTCTCCAGTGCAGACCATCCACTGCGAGACACCCCACTCGGGCCGGTAACGCTCGTGGCAGACAAAACGGTGTGCAGCGTTGTCGCTGGTTTCCGCCACGTGCTGCGCGAGCAGCGCCGCGTGCGACGCCAACAGCTCCGACGAGGTGCGCTCGAGGTAGCGCGGCTGGGAGGCAACGGGCACCTCGAAGACCAGGGCCGCCAGGTCCCCAGCACGCTTGCGGCCGACCTCGGGAATCAACAGTGCCTCTACCTGGACCCGCTTCTGCTCGGGGCTCTGCAGGCGCGCTGCCCCCGCTCCGGGCTCGATGGCCGTCAGCGCCGCCCGGTAGGCCTCGACCAACAGGGTCTGACGCCAGGATGTGAAGCTGGCCGCATTGGTGGCACGAGCGTCTGCCCAGCTCAGGGCAAGCAGGTCGTCCAGGTGTCCTCGGCTGGGGATTACCGCGGCCAGGTCGCTCTGCGTACGCGGATCGTACAGGTCGCGGTGGTAGGCGGTATCGCTGAGGATGAGATGATGGCGCACCAGCCAGGCGACACGCTCGATGTCGCTCTCGGCCATGCCCATACGATTCAGCAGAGCGGTTACCTTCTCGGCACCGACCCGGCTGTGGGCCGAGCCATGAGACTTGGCGATGTCGTGGAACAGGCCGGCCAGGATCAGCGGTGCACGGGACTCTCGCGCCAACCAGGCAGCATGCACCTCGGGCTGCTCTTCGGCCAACACGCTGGAACCCAGAGCCTCGAGTTCCCGGACGGTATAGAGCAGATGCACATCGACGGTGTACAGGTGCAGACGGTTGTGTTGCGCCTGGCAGAAGCAGGCCCCCCAATCAGGGATGTAACGACCGAGGAAGCCACTCCGGTGCATGGCGACCAGCGTACGGAACACGTCGCCTCCCTCGAGGATCTGCAGAAAACGCACGCTGATCGCGGGGTCGTGACGGTACCGCTTGTGGATCCGTCCGAGGGCACCACGCACGTGCTCGAGGCTGTCGTGGTGCAGGCGCGCGCCCTCGGCCTGGACGAACTCGAACAGCTTCATGATGTTGCCGGGATCGCTGCTCAGCACCTCGGGGTCCAGGCAGCGGACCGAACCCTTGTGCAACACCCACAGGCCGTCGCCAGAGGCCTTCTGATCACTCCAGGAGACCCGCGTCACCGGCGCGGTCGAGCTCGCTGCGCCCCTGCGGGCTGGCCCCTCGCGAGCTTCTTCTTCGTCCCAGTAGAACTCCAACATCCGTGCGACATACAGGCCGCAGATGTGGGCCATCGCGTAGGCCTGCCGGTAGTACTCGCCCATGAAACGCTCGACCGCCAGCAGGCCACCGCTGCCCTTGAACGCAAGGGCCCGAGCAACGGGCTCCTGGGACTCGAAGATCAGCCGGTCCTGGCGGCGGCCATGCAACACGTGCAGCTGCAGGCGCACCCGCATCAGGAACTCGTAGGCATCCATCAGCGCGCGGTAGTGGTGCGGCTCCACCAACCCATCCATGAGCATGTCGTAGTCACCCCGCGCGCCGTACTTGAGTCGGGCAATCCACGACAGCCAGTGGAAGTCCCGTAGCCCCCCCTTGCCTTCCTTGACGTGGGGCTCGAGCAGAAACACCGACTGACCGTAGCGGGCAAATCGGGCGAGGTTTTCGGGCCGCACCCGCTCGAGCAGTGGCCCTCGCCAGCGCTCGACTGCTTCGGACACCGCTTCCAGCAACTCCTGGTAGAGGCTGCGGTCACCCGTCACGAAGCGCAGCTCCAACAGCGCTGTCTGGGTGGTCAGGATCCCATCAGCAGCGGCCAGGACTTCGGCGATGGTGCCGGGATGGTGACCAACGTCCAAGCCCGAATCCCAAAGCGGATACAGGAGCTTGCGCGCCATCTCCTCGAGGTCCACGTCGGCACTGTCGTCGGCGATCAGCATCACGTCCACGTCAGACCATGTACACAGGGCGCGCCGCGCGTAGCCGCCCGTCGCCACCAGGCAGAATCGACCCGGCAGGCCGTCGCGCTTCGCCTCGGCAAACAGACGCCGCATCGAGTTGTCGACGGCAGCGGTGTACAGGTGGGTAATTCGGGTTCCCGAACGGTCGGCACCGCGCAGAAAGCCGGTCACGTGGCCGCGCGCAGTACGCAGAAAGTCGGCGCCCTGGCTCTCGGTGGCCTCGACGGGCGCCGTGGTATTGCCCCGCAAAGTGCTCACTGCGAGGCTCCCTCTGGATCCGCCCCCGTGAGCGCAGCACGCTCGGCGAACTCAGCCACAGCTCGGGCCAGCGAATCGCCAACCACGTGGTGGTAGCCGCGGGTACGAAGGCGCTGCTCTTCTTCGCTGTGAGTCAGGTAGCCCACCTCAACCAGGACGGCGGGAACCTCGCTGTCGACCAGCACCCAGAAGGGTGCCGTGCGGACACCACGGTCGCGCACGACTCGCTTGCCATAGAACTCCTCCCCAGCCTTCAGCAGGCTGCGATGCAGCGTCTCCGCCAGGTCGCGGCTCTGCTTCGCGGTAGCGCCCATCCGAAGCTCCGAGACCACGTCGTCGATGCCGCTGCGAGAGGGCTGGTCCTCGCCGAGCGCGAGCACGCCAGAACGATTCTCACGCTCTGCCAGCCGCATCGCCGCCTCGTCGGACGCGAGGTCCATGTAGTAGGTCTCGATGCCCTGGGCCTTGGCCGACGGCGCGGAGTTGGCGTGAATGGACAACAGCAGACCTGCACCCGAAGCGTTGGCGACACTGGTGCGACGCTCCAGGCTCAGGAAGGTATCGTCAGCCCGGGTTTCGATCACCTGGAAACCACGGGCACGCAGCGCCCGGCTCACCTCGCGGGCAATGGACAGGGTGATGTCCTTCTCCTCGGCGCCGGACCGGCCGATAGCCCCCTCGTCGTCGCCACCGTGGCCGGCATCAACTACCACCATGTCCCAGGCGCGCTTCACCTCGAGGCCAGGGGGGGTCTCCTGCTTCGGCCCTGGCTTCGTAGCAGGCGGGGGAGTGGCGGAGGTGGACTCCACAGCAGGGGTGGACGAGGTCGGGGCGACGGCGGCCTCCTGGACCGGCGGCGGACTCGTGCAGGCAGCGAGTACCAGGGCCGCAGAGGCGAGCATCCCAAGTCTGACCATGACCAGGAGCCTCGTCATACCCGTCGGGCCTTGTCCTGCAGCTCAGCAAGAAGGTTCAGCGCTTCCAGTGGGCTGAGCCGATCGAGTTCCAACTGCAACAGTTCGTCGCAGAGCAGAGAACTGCGGTCGCCGAACAAGGCCATCTGCCCGGCGTTGCGCTCTTCTTCGCCCTTGTGGCGCGCGATGCGCGGTTCGTCCATGGCGTCACGCGAGTCCGACTCGAGGTTGGCCAGCAACTCGCGTGCCCGGCTCAGCACCGCTTCAGGCAGACCCGCGAGCTTGGCCACCTGGATGCCGTAGGAACGGCTGGTGCCCCCGGCGCGCAGGCGGCGCAAGAAGATGACACGGCCACCCAACTCCGAGACGCTGATGTTGAAGTTCTTGACCTGTTCCCGGGTCTGCGCCAGCTCACTCAGCTCGTGGTAGTGAGTCGCGAACAGGGTTCGGCAGCGCAGCACGTCGGCGATGTGCTCGACCACGGCCCAGGCGATGGACAGCCCGTCGTAGGTCGAAGTACCCCGACCGATCTCGTCGAGGATCGCAAGACTTCGCTCGGTGGCATGGTGCAGGATGGCCGCCGTCTCGCTCATCTCGACCATGAACGTCGACTGGCCTCGGGCGATGTTGTCTGAAGCGCCCACCCGCGTGAAGATCCGGTCGACCACGCCGATATGCGCCTCTCTCGCCGGTACAAAGCTGCCCGCCTGAGCCATCAGCGTGATCAGCGCCACCTGCCGCATGATCGTGGACTTGCCGGCCATGTTGGGTCCGCTGATCACCAACAACTGGCTGCCTTCGGGCTCCAGCAGGATGTCGTTGGGAACGAAGCGCTCACCCAACTTCATCTGCTCGATGACCGGATGGCGGCTCTCTTCGAGCGAGAGCAGCAGGCCATCATCGACGCTCGGCCGAACGTACTGGTTGCGCACGGCGACCTCGGCCAGCGAGCAGACCGCGTCGATGCCAGCCAGCCGGTCGGCCAGGGCGGCCAACTCCGAGGCGCAGGCGGCAACCCGTTCGCGCAGTTGCTGGAACAGCTCGAACTCGAGACTGCAACGACGCTCCTCGGCACCCAGCACCTTGGACTCGAACTCTTTTAGTTCGGCGGTCAGGAAGCGCTCACTGTTGGCGAGGGTCTGTTTGCGGACATAGTGCTCGGGGACTGCCGCGAGATTGGCCTTGGTGACCTCGATGAAGTAGCCGAAGACCCGGTTGTATCGCACCTTCAGGCTGGAGATGCCGGTGCGCTTTCGTTCCTCGGATTCCAGCCGCGCCAGCGAGCCTTTGCCTTCCCTGCTCAGCTGGACCAGTTGGTCGAGTTCAGGGTGGTAGCCGCGGCGAATGATGCCGCCATCCTTGAGGGAAGTAGGGGGATCGTCCGCAAGGCAGGCGGCCACGTCGGCACACAGCGCGGACAGGTCCGGCAGCGGCGCGAAAATGGGTAGAGACCTGGTGTCCTGGCGGTCGATCAGCATATCCAGGGCCGGTACCTGCTCGAGCGAGTCGCGCAGGTTCGACAGGTCGCGGCCATTGGCCCGACCAGAGGTAACCCTCGAGTTGAGTCTCTCGATGTCGTGTATCAGCTTCAGACGCTCGAACACGGTTTCGCGCAGCTCAGCGGACTTGTACAGGATCTCGACGGCGCTGAGGCGCTGGTCGATAGCAGCCGGATCCAGCAAAGGAGCGCTGATCCAGCGGCGCAGGCGGCGGCTTCCCATGCTCGTTGCTGCGCGGTCCAGCAGCCCGATCAAGCTGCCGCTGCGGCGACCCTCGGCCATCGTGCGGAACAACTCGAGGTTCCTGCGGGTGGTCTCATCGAGAACCATGAAGGTGTCGAGATGGTAGGGACGCAGCGGACGAATGTGTCCCAGACCCCGAACCTGCGAGGCGCGCAGGTAGTACAGCACCGCCCCGGCGGCGCACAGCGCCTGCGAGCGCTTCTGCAAGCCGAAGCCGCGCAGATCAGCGACCTCGTACAGTTCCTTGACCTCCAATTCGGCGGCCTCGGGGGCAAAGGCCTGCTCCGGCAGGGGCGCCCAGCGAGTTTCCAGCAGGCCCTGCAACTCCGTCAACGAGTCGCTGCCTTCCAGCGTGTCGCAGTACAGCAGTTCACTCGGCTGCAAGCGGTGCAACTCCGCAGCCAGGGCACTCTCGTCGGGCAGATCGGTGCAGGCAAACTCGCCGGTCGACACGTCGATGTAAGCGAGGCCAATATCCGCACCCCCAGGGCCTGTAAACGCAGCCAGGTAGTTGGCTGCTCGAGCATCGAGATTCTCGGGCTCGGTAACCAGGCCGGGTGTCACCACCTCGGTGATGGCCCGCTTGACGATGCCACGAGCCATTCGGGGGTCTTCCACCTGGTCAGCGAGAGCGACCTTGTGCCCGGCGTCGATGAGGCGGCGTACATAGCCACGCACCGCATGGTGTGGCACGCCCGCCATAGGGATGGAACTCTCGTCGAGCTTGTCGCGGGCGGTAAGCGTCAGGTCGAGGAGACCGGCGGCCAATTCCGCGTCCTCGAAGAACATCTCGTAGAAGTCGCCCATCCGGAACAGCAACAGGGCGTCCGGCACCTGCTCCTTGAGCTCAGCGTACTGGCGCAACATCGGCGTGACACGGCGCCCGTCGGCGAGATCAGCAAAGCGCAGCGAGCGGTGTTCAGGGCCCAGGTTCGGCATCGAAGATGCGAGGGTAGCGCGACGCTTTGAGCCTTTCAACGAGACCTCTCGATGGGAAGAAGCGCCACATCCGGCGCGAGCACGCTACACTGACGGAGAATGGACGATGGCGCCACCATTATCGTCTACCGCGGCGATGCAATTCCGCTGCGCTCGGTACACGAGATCGTGCGAGAACTACTGGGCGGGCACCTTCGCCCGGACGCCGACCTGGCGGTGCACTGTTCCGCGCCGGTTCGGGTCGACCGCCTCGCCACCGGCAGATCGTCCGACCCCCTGGCCGGCACCATCCGCACGATCCACCTCGCCGTGTCCGGCAGCGACGGCATCCTCACCGAACTGAGCAAGCTCGTCCTCGGTAGCAAGCTGGGCTTCCCAGAGCACCTCGCGGAGCAGGGCTGGCAGGAATTCGGCCACATTCCCTCCGACGCAGTGGCCCTGGCTCTGTCGAAGCTCACTGGCCCGGTAGCCACCTTGAGCCTGTGCGGCGACAGCGCACCCATGGGGGCCTACAGCGTGTTCTCCACCGGACGCCGGATCTGGAGTTCCTGCTATCGCCCCGGGCAAAGCTATGCGACCTGGGACGGCGAGACCATCCACGTGCAGGCCGCAGCCACGGGTTCTGCGCTACCCCCCGAGGGAGCCCCCTGCTCCTTCCCAGCGCACGGACTGCAACTGCTATTCCCAGAAGACCTTGCGCTGCGCGAGCCGGAGAAGCTCAAGCTGCTCCCTGGACTGCTGCTGGCTTCCCGGCCACCGAGTGCCGAAGCAGAAGGACGCTTACTGGTCAGCGAGGGCTGCTTCCGACAGCCGACCCCATTAGAGGAGGCGGACTGGCTTCGCTTCCAGCACAGCTTTAGCTGCTGAACGAGCCCCAACCATCAAAGGCCCAGGCCAAATCGGCCTCGGCAAACTCGATGGGGACGTCGGGCCGGGACAAGGGCCAGGCCTCTACCGAAGCGGCAAAGTAAGTGGGCTGACCAGCGTAGTGGCCAAGCATGAAGACCGCCCTGTCGATGGTGTGCTCTGGCGCGAGCAGGCGCAGTACTGTGCCGTCATCGACCACCCACAGCGGCTTGCAGTCCGGGGCCACCGGGCAGCTGTTGACGAGCGGCTCCTCGCCGAGACAGCGCGACAGGCCCTGCAGCAGAAAGCCGGTCATCGCGGCGACGTCGCGGTTGTCCGCCTGCTCGCCAGCAAAAGACACCAGGAACTGCAGATGCCACTTTGGTTCGCCGTCCTCTTCGTAGGGAAGAAGGCGAGTCCACACTTCGATCGGCCAGTCGGGCCAACGCTCGGTGAGAACAGTCAGCAGACCCGCCCAGGACTCTTCCAGGCTGCGATTCAGATCATCGTGAGCTGCAGTCAGCTTCCCGAGGCTGTACGTCACCGCCATCGCCTGAGCTGCACCACGCAGGGGGACAATCACCGCACCGCCTCCAGTCGCACGGCAAAAAACGCGTCCATGTCGTGGCGATGGGGATAGGTGCGCAGGGCGTTTCCAGCCAGCAGCGAGCAACTGGATTCCGGCAACACACTGCGCGGGTCTACAACCTGGAAGCGCTCTTCACAGTCCTCGAGAAAGCCAGCAATCACGCGGTCGGTCTCCGCTTCGGTGAATGAACACACAGAGTAGACCAGCGACGCGTTCGGAGCTACCGCTGCCGCCACGGAACGCAACAAGGCGAGCTGGGTCTTGCTGTACTGTTCGAGAGCTTCCGGTGTGCGGTTCCAACGCACATCGGGATGGCGCCGAATCACTCCCAGGCCACTACACGGGGCATCGAGCAGCACCGCGTCGAAGACCTCGTCCTCCTGTCGACTTCCCCACGGCTCTGCGACCAGGTCGCGGCGCTGAAGTTCGACATTCCCGTGCCCGAGTCTCTGCAGCGACTCCTCGAGCAGCGTCAACCGGGACCTCGAGCGATCCACTGCCACCACCGTTCCGTCGGGTCCCACCGCCTGGGCCGCGGCGAGCGTCTTGCCGCCGGGCGCCGCGCAGGCATCGAGCACCCGCATCCCCGGCTTCAGCCCCAGCAACATCCCAACTGCCTGGGCCCCGGCATCCTGCACCCAGAAGGCTCCCTCGTCGAAGCCGGATAGGGTACGGACGGGGCTGGTTTCCTCCGCCAACCGCATCGCACCCGGAACCAGCGCCAGCTCCTGCATCGCAAAATCAGTCGGCCAATGGGCCAGCAGAGACGCAGGACGCGGCTCGCGCAGTCTCAGGTACACCGGAGGCTGGCGGTTGTTGGTGTCACACCAGGATGCGGCCTCTGAGTCGCCGAGCTGCTCCGCCATCGCGTCTACCAGCCAGGCCGGGTGCGAAGCCACCTGTTCCGCCCAAGCGCGGGCATCGCTGTCACGATCGGGCAACTGGGCAGGGAGTTCGTCCCGCGACAGGCGGCGAGCCACCGCATTGACGAAGCCTGTCCGGGCCTCCTGGCCCAGGTGACGCACCAACTCGACCGCCTGGTGCACAGCAGCCCTGTCAGGGACGGCGTCCATGCACTGCAACTCAAAGCAGCACAGCAGCAACGCAACACGCACCTCCAGGCACTGCTTGTCGAAGGGCTTCTTCAGGTAGGGGGCGAGCCGCAACTCAAGCATCGTCTGGCTGCGCAGCACCCCGTAGACCAACGCCCAGCTGCGGCGGCGTTGCGCGGCACTCAGTTCCGGGGGTCCAGCAGCCAGCCATTGATCGACCCGGCCGGGCCGGCGTAGCTGCTGCAACAGCACCTCCGCGGCATGCAACCGGTCCGCGCTCAGGCCTGAGGGCGGTGGCGAGTTCACGGCGCCGGCTTCAAGTCCCAGGAGAAGCGTCCTTCCCGCTCCCCGATCGCCTTGTCGACCAGCATCGAGAAGTTTCCGACACTGGGCCGCTCGACAACCCGACGACCATCGATGAAGAAGCTCGGCGTACCCTTCACCCCGATGCTCATCGCCTCCTTGCGGTCCTGCTCGATGAGACCGCGCAGTTCCTCGGAACGCACGTCCCTGCGAAATCGCTCGACATCGAGACCGAGATCGGCAGCCACCGACTCAAACGGGACCGGGCCGCTATCGGGCAGCGGTGCATCGCCGTCAATGCCCTCGCCGATGGCCTTGCCCATGGCGAACAGCGCGTCGTGCATCTCCCAGAAGCGTCCCTGCTTACCGGCCGCTTCCACTGCCAACGCCGCCGGCAACGCCGCCGGGTGGAAAGACAGCGGGAAGTGCTTGAAGACCACCTGGACATCATCCCGCTGCTCCAGCAACCGGTCGACCAGGGCCGTCACCCGCACGCAGTAAGGGCACTGAAAGTCCGCCCACTCCACCAGCACGACCGGAGCATCGGGATTGCCCCGGCGAGCACGCCCCTGGGTCTGCAGCAGGGCGCGCCGCTCGATGCGCAACACCGCCAGCGCCTCGTCGGCATCGTCAAAGCTGCGCAACGCGGCCAGTGCCAGTCGGGCCTGTGAAGGGCCGAAGCCAGGACAGGAGTTTTTCGGGTCAACCAGCGATGTCGCCAGGCTCACACCGCGACGTGCTGCGCGGCGACAGGGCGACGGTGCGCGGTTCATCAGCGTCGCCAGAGCCTCGAGCTCGCCCGGCGACAGGGAAAGACCGGCCACCGCATCGGTAGCAGCCAACTCCACAGCCGTATGGTTTCGATTCACCGCCTCTGGGGGCCGCTCCCGTGCGCCCTCAACGCGGCCTTTCTTGACGCCCCACCCGTAGCCCTGGGTCTGCCCGACCCGCTTCCCGTAGTGGTAGCTGCCGTACATGCCACCCAGCGACACGACGGACACAGCAACCACCAGTGCAGCAAGCTTCTTCCCAGTCATTGCGGAAGCGCTCAGGCCGGCTCAGATGAGCTCGTCGAAGTCCGTCGCCTCTTCGGCGCTGACGGAGTCATCACCGCCGGACGCTGCCGGCTCGCTGGAAGCGGACGCAGTGGGACCTCCCTGGTCCAGCCGCGCCAGTGCGAGGTCGTCTTCCAAGGCGGAGACCTCCCTGCCCAGAGCGCGGATCTTGCGCGACTTCCTGGCAGACGCCACACCAAAGTACAGACCGGAAAGGACAAGTCCTGACAGCAGCGAGATGCCCAGCAACAACGGCAGCGGACTGTCCTGGGCCAGGTACCAGGCGACCCCCGGCAAACGGAACACGACATCGACCCGGGTGTCGACGTTCTGCAGGTAGAACAATGCCAGCACGCCAGTGACCAGCAGCACGAGCACGGCCAGCAAGATCCTGCGCGGGGTCATGCGCAATCCACCCGATCGCGAAGTTCCTTGCCAACGCGGAAGAAAGGCACTCGGGTCGAAGCGACGAGCACCTCTTCACCGGTGCGTGGATTGCGACCGCGACGGGCAGCGCGCTCGCGAACATGAAAGGACCCGAAACCCCGGATCTCGATGCGGTCACCTTCGACCAGTGCGTCACCCATCGTGCTGAAAATCGTGTTCACAAGCCGTTCGGCCTGCTTGCGCGTCAAGTCCGGCACCTGGTCTGCCACAGCACTGATCAATTCACTCTTGGTCACGGAGCTACTCCACTCCCCCGGCGGGCTCTTTATCCACCGGGCAACCCAACTCCCGACTCCCGTGTCGCCCAGACCTCACGGCCGGTCGACACGGAAGACGGATGCCCTGGGACGCCGCATCACAGCACGATGGCAACCGCCATCGCGCCGCAGACGCTAGGCGTCCTTGCTCGCCTCGTCCTCCTCGGCGCTATCTTCTTCGCTGTCCCCCGCATCCTCCTCGGCGGCTGCCTCGGCGGCGGGCTCCTCGTCCTCGGCGGCTGCCTCGGCGGC
>CAZBDA010000087.1:12018-22276 GCA_964490445.1 uncultured Rickettsiales bacterium
TCGGCGGCGGGCTCCTCGTCCTCGGCGGCTGCCTCGGCGGCGGGCTCCTCGTCCTCGGCGGCTGCCTCGGCGGCAGGCTCCTCGTCCTCGGCGGCTGCCTCAGCGGCAGGCTCGTCCTCAGTCGCACCGTCGGACAACCCGAGAGCGTCGAGCATGTCACCGCTCATGGCATCGGCCAGGGTAGCTGTGCTGGACGCCTGGTCGGACGGCGTGGCAGCTGCGCCCTCACCGATCTCGGCCAGGCCAATCTTCTGCTCGTGGGGATCAACCGAGATGACCTCGACCTGCAGCTTGCTTTGCAAGGCATAGGCGTCAGAGAGCATATCGCCGACCAGGTGACTGACATGGACCAGGCCCTCGACGCCCTCCTCGAGCTCAACGAAGACTCCGAACTCGGCGACGTGCACGATCTCGGCCTCGAGCGTCTGGCTTAGGAAGTACTTGCCGGCAACGGACTCCCAGGGGTCATCAGACAGTTGCTTGATGCCCAGGCTGAAACGCTCGTTGACCTTGTCGATCTTGAGCACTCTGGCCTCGACCTCGTCGCCCTTGTTGTAGCGCTGCGAGGGGTGCTTGATGCGCTGGCTCCAACTCAGGTCGGAGATATGCACCAAACCGTCGATGCCGTCTTCGATGCCGATAAAGATACCGAAGTCGGTGATGTTGCGAACGCTGCCCGAGATGATGGCCCCGACGGGGAACTTCTGTTCGACGATGTCCCAGGGGTTGTCGTCGAGCTGCTTCATGCCCAGGCTGATGCGGTTCTGCTCCAGGTCGATGTCGAGCACAACCGCCTCGACCTCGGCACCGAGCTCAACCAACTTGCTGGGGTGCTTGACCCGCTTGTTCCACGTCATCTCGGAGATGTGAACCAGGCCTTCGATGCCCTGCTCCAGTTCGACGAAGATGCCGTAGTCGGGCATGGAGACGACCTTGCCCTTGACCATGGAACCGATGGGATAGCGCTCGCCGACGTGGTTCCAGGGATCCTCACGCAACTGCTTGTATCCCAGGCTCACCCTCTGGCTCTCGGCGTCGAACTTGAGGATACGAACCTGCACCTCGTCGCCGACGTTGAACATCTCGGTGGGGTGACTGATGCGGCCCCAGCTCATGTCAGTGATGTGCAACAGTCCGTCGATGCCACCGAGGTCGATGAATGCACCGTAGTCGGTCAGGTTCTTGACCGTACCGTCGATGATCGCGCCGACCTTCAGCTTGCCGATGGTCTCCTCGCGTTGCGAACGGCGCTCTTCCTCGAGCAGAACCCGGCGGGACAGCACGATGTTGCCGCGCTTCTTGTTGAACTTGATGATCTTGAAGGTTGCCGTCGCGCCGATGAGGCGCTCGAGGTTCTTCACCGGCCGCAGATCGACCTGGGAACCCGGCAGGAAGGCCTTGACGCCAATGTCGACGTTCAGCCCACCCTTGACGCGGGAGATGATGGTGCCTTCGACGACCTCGTCCTCGTCGACCGCCTCCTGGATCTTGTCCCAGGCCTTCATCATGTCGGCCTTTTCCTTGGACAGAACCAGCGAACCGTCCCGTCCCTCGAGGCTCTCGAGGTAGACCTCGACTTCGTCACCTACCTTGATGGTCGGCTCGCTGCCTGGCTCCTGGAACTCGCGAAGGGACACGGTGCCTTCTGACTTGTAATCAATATCGATGACTGCCCGGTCAGAGGTCAGGCGAATCACAGTACCCTTTACGACAGAGCCTTCTCGGACAGCCTTGTCGCTGATGATCTCCTCAAAGAGACGACGAAATTCTTCGTCATCCATCGCCGCAGCCGTGGCGGCCGAACTGGTGAGGAGTGCATTGGTGGTGGTGTCAGTGGTGGACATAGAAATGTTTCTCTCAACTCTGCGCTGTGCACAGTCCCAGACGCCATCATTCCAACAGCGGAGCAATGTAACGAATGGGCTTCCGTATGCTTTCGCAGGGCGCGCTTATATCCGTGCCCCTCGGCTCTTGTCAAAGGGGAAAGGGAGTGCAGGCCCCTATTCTCCCCCGCGAGCGGCGACCAATTTCGCGAGAGCGGCGAGGACTTCCTCGAGATTCATCTCCGAAGTATCCAGAATCACTGCATCTTCTGCGGGGCGGAGCGGGGCAATCGCGCGACTTCGATCCTGCTGGTCGCGACGCTCAACTTCTTCAATCACTACAGCGAGTTCGCCGTCTTGACCGCGCTCTTTCATTTGTAGCCAGCGCCTCTTGCCGCGGACCGCGGCAGAGGCCGACAAGAACACCTTGAGCCCGGCATCGGGGAACACGACGGTGCCGATGTCCCGACCCTCCATGACAACGTTGCCAGCACCGCCCATCTCCCGTTGCCGTGCCACCAGGCCGGCGCGCACCTCCGGCATCTTGGAGACAATCGAGGCATTCATCGCGGCATCGGGGCTACGGATCGCACGGCTCAGATTGCGTCCGTTGACCACCGTCTGTAGCTCATCGTCCTGCCATGGGAAGGCAAACTGCAGCGAAGCAACCAGCTCGCTCAATGCGGCAGCGTCGTCCAGGGCAGTCCCCTGCTCGGTCGCCAGCACACCGACCGCGCGGTACATGGCGCCGGTGTCGATGTAGGTGTAGCCGAGGTCGTGGGCGAGGGTTCGCGCCACAGTGGATTTACCGGCACCCGCAGGTCCGTCAATCGCTACCACCAGGGCGGTGGCGCCGCCACGCTCAGTCACCTGCTGCTCGCTCACTGCACTGCTCCAGTTGTTCGAAGAAGTCGGGAAAAGAGGTCTCGACGGCGTCCGTACCGTCAATCTGGATGGGCTGCGTCGCGACAAGGGCAGCCACCGCGGCACTCATCGCAATGCGGTGGTCACCGGCAGCCGAGACCTCGGCCCCTCCGGCAAAGGGACGACCCCCATTGCCCTCGATCGACATGCCATCGGCTCTCGTCTCCACTGCCACGCCGAGAGAGCGCAACAGAGCAGCTGTGCTCTCGATCCGGTCGCTTTCCTTGGCACGAAGTTCCGCTGCTCCGGTGATCGTGCTGGTTCCTTCAGCGCGGCTGGCCAGCACCGCCAGGACAGGCAACTCGTCGATGAGCCGCGGCACCAGGGCACCTGTCACCGAGAAACTCTGCAGTTCGCCGCCGTGGACCGTGAGGTCCGCCACGGGTTCCCCGACCTGCATGCGCTCGCCAGTACGCTCGATCCGGACTCCGGCAGCAGCGAGCACGTCGAGGATGCCGGTACGGGTGGGATTGACTCCAACCCCGCGCAACCGGAGCATCGAGCCGGGCAGCAGAGCAGCGGCAACGAGGAAGAAGGCCGCAGCGCTGATGTCGCCCGGTACGGCGATGGTCTCGGGAGCCTGCAACCGCTGCCCGCCGTGCAGCGCGACCCCACCGTCAAAGCGCTCGACCTCGACGCCGCAGGCCGCGAGCATGCGCTCGCTGTGGTCGCGACTGAGGTGGGGCTCGTGGATCAACGTTCGGCCCTGCGCGAACAGGCCCGCCAGCAGTAGCGAGGTCTTGACCTGGGCCGAGGCAACTGCCGAGTGGTGCTCGATGCCGCGCAGTTCGCCGCCACAGATCGTCAGGGGCGCCAGCCGACCGCCATCGCGCCCGTCGATTCGAGCACCCATGGCTCGCAGCGGCGCAACCACCCGCAGCATCGGCCGGCGACAGAGCGACGCATCCCCGGCCAGCGTCGAGGTGAAGGGTTGCGCTGCGAGCAAGCCGGCCAACAGGCGCATGCTGGTACCGGAGTTGCCACATTCCAGGGGCCCCGACGGTGCCTGCAGACCACCAGCGGCGGGGCCCACCACCGCGACATCGCCGAGCTCCACAGGTACTCCCAGGGCAACCAGGGCAGCCGCTGTGGCCTGCACGTCGGCACCCTCGGACAAGCCCGAGATACGCTGCTCTCCATCGCTCAAAGCCGAGAAGATCAGCGCCCGGTGGGAGATCGACTTATCACCTGGCAGTGAGACCTCACCGGCGAGCCCGGCGGCCGGCAACACCGACCTGCGACCGGCGAACAACTCGCTCGCGGCAGCGCCGGACATGGAGGGCTGTGACAAGACCGGCCGGTAGGGCTACTTGCCCTCGGCAACCACGCCCAACGAGCGGAACCGGTCGTAACGGTCCTGGCGCAAGGCATCGGGTTCCAAGGCACTCAGTTCACCGAGGTGGCGGGCAAGTACCTCGCGTACCGACTCGAAGACGGCCGCACGGTCACGGTGTGCACCGCCGAGGGGCTCGTCAATGATCTCGTCGACCACACCCAGACCGTGACAGTCGGGCGCCGTGTATTTGAGCGCCTCTGATGCCGTCGGTCCCTGAGTGGAATCACGCCACAAGATGGACGCGCAGGCCTCGGGTGAAATGACCGAGTAAATGGAGTTCTCCAGCATCAGCACACGATTGGCCACTGCAATGGCCAGCGCCCCGCCGGAACCGCCCTCACCGAGAATGATCGACAGGATCGGCACCTTGAGGCGACTCATCACGAGAATGTTCTTGGCGATGGCTTCGGCCTGGCCGCGCTCTTCGGCGCCGATGCCAGGATAGGCCCCTGGTGTGTCGATCAAGGTGATGATCGGCATGCCGAATCGCTCCGCCATGCTCATCAGGCGCAGAGCCTTTCGATAGCCCTCGGGACGAGGCATCCCGAAGTTACGCAGCACGTTCTCCTTGGTGGCCCGGCCCTTCTGGTGGCCAACAACCATGACGTTCTGTCCTGCGAAGCGAGCAGGCCCACCGACTATGGCCTGGTCGTCCATGAAGTTGCGATCACCATGAAATTCCTGGAAGTCGGTGAAGATGGCTTCGATGTAGTCCAGGGCGTAGGGGCGCTGTTTGTGACGCGAGATCTGTGTGCGCTGGTAGGGGCTGAGTTCGGAGAACACCTCTTTGCGCAATGCGCTCGCCTTGGACTCGAGCTCGGCGACCTGGTCGCTGACATCGATGCCACCCTCCTCGGCCAACTCGCGCAAGCCACGAATGGTCTCTTCCAGGTTGACGATAGGTCGCTCGAACTCGAGCACGAAATCAGCCATGGACCTTGCTCCGAACTAACAGCCAGCGCCGCGACCGAGGAAGGGGCGGCTCAACTCTATGACGCGCTTCACCGTGTCCTCCCCAGGATCAAGCCAGTGGATGGACGGGACGCGATTGAACCACGTGGTCTGCCGCTTGGCAAACCTCTGGCAGAGCACCGTGATGCGTCCCACAGCCTCGTCCCGACTCACCTGCCCGCGCAACAATGCGAGCAGTTCACGGTAGCCGAGGGCACGCATGGCAGGTGCCTGCTCATCGACCCCCGCAGCCACCAGGCCGCGCACCTCATCCAGCCAGCCAGCGGCCAACATCTGGCCGACCCGCGCGGCGATACGTGAGCGCAGTTCCTCGCGGGGCCAGCGAATCCCGAATACCAACGGCTCGAATGCGGGCTCGCCGAAGCCGTGTTTCTGCAGCCACTGGCTCTGCTTCTCACCGCTCAGCAGGAATACCTCCAGCGCCCGCTCCACCCGCACAAGGTCGTTCGGATGCAGTGTCTCGGCACTCTCGGGGTCCACCTCCGCGAGCCGCCGGTGCATGGAACCGGGCTCGTTCGCCTCCACCCGTCGCAGTTGCTCGCGCAGCTCGAGGTCAGCCGGCGAACTCGGCGCCAGGCCGTAAAGCATCGCCTGCATGTACAGACCGGTGCCGCCCACGGCCAGCACCTGCACTCCGCCAGCGCGGCGCTCGGCCACCACCTGGCGCGCATAGTCGAGAAATGCGCCGGCATCGAATTGCTGGCTCGGATCCACCAGGTCGATGCCGTGGTGACGCACCCGCCGCTGATCGTCGAGACTCGGCTTCGCAGTACCGATATCGAAGCCGCGGTAGACCTGCATCGAGTCGACGCAGAGGATCTCGGCTGACAGCTTCTCCGCCACCTCGATGGCAAGGCTGCTCTTTCCCGAAGCGGTGGGACCGACGATGCAGACCAGGGGCGGACGGGAGTTCGCCAGGGTGACTTCCTCAGTCACGAACGAACCAGCGAGCGACCTCGGGCCGGGCGAAGCGCACCATCACCGGACGACCATGGGGGCAGGCGAAGTTGTAGTCGAGCTGGTCCAACTGCAGAAACAGCATCCTCACCTCGTCGGCACTGAGGGGGTCATGGGCCCGCACAGCACAGTGACAGGCCAGCAGCGCGCTGAGGTCATAGCGCAGTCGCTCCACGACCGTGCTCACCTCGCCACCCACCAGCTCGTCAGCCATGTCGGCGATGGCCTGGCGAACACGGCCGGCGCCCACCGCTGCGGGCACTGCGTGCAGGGCGATGGTGTCGTCACCGAACGCAGAGATTTCGACCCCCATCTCTCGTAGCGTACCGTGGGCGTCCTCCAGCGCGAGAACCCGGGCCCGATCCATCTCCATCAGCTCGGGCACCAGCAGGCGCTGCGTCGGGCTTCCCTCGTTCAGAGTCGTGTCGTGGAAGCTCTCGAACAACACGCGCTCGTGGGCGGCATGCTGATCCACCACCACCAGTTCACCGCCTGCTTCACAGAGCAGGAAGGTGCGATCGAACGGGCCGATGTACACCAACTCCGAGAAGCGCGGCGCAGCGCCGTCGGTCGTCCGACTTCGGGCGAGGGACTCCTCGAGGACCCGAGCCGGAAGAACGCGCCCCGAACAGCCTCGCCCACCGGACGACTGGCCCGGGCGCACAGAGGTCGCAAAGTCCGCCCGCACAGGGACGACTGGGGGAGGCTCCCCCGCGGTGGACGCCGGCGGCGACGCCTGGTCCATTGCCCGCGAGGCCAACGAGCCGAAAGCCTGGTACGGCGGCAGGCCTTCGCGGCGAGGCGCCGACAACGGCAGCGGCTGAGCCAACGCATCGACGGCGGACGGCGGCGGACGCCCCAAGGGCTGGGCCTCGGGCCGCGAGCTCGACCGACCCGCCACCTCGGCGAGCGCCGCTCCCAGCGCACCGGTAATGAAGCGCCACACGGCGCGGCCGTCGCGGAAGCGCACCTCGGCCTTGGTCGGATGCACGTTCACGTCCACGCGGTCTGGCGGCAGGTCCAGGAAGAACACGACCGTGGGGTAGCGGCCACGTGGCACCACTCCCCGATAGGCCGACAGCACCGCACCGACGAAGGTGCGATCTCGCACCGGACGACCATTCACGTACAGGTACAAGCCGGCATTGTTGGAACGGTGCGAGGACGGATCCGACAGCAGCCCCTCGCCATGCACCCCATCCTGCTCGTCGTGGAACGGATGCAGTCCCCCGGCCCTGGATTTGCCCAGCAGCTTCGCGACACGAGCGCTCAGGCCGTCCGAGGGCGGCGCGTCGACCAGGGTTCGATCCGAAGACGTCAGCTTGAAGCCGACTCCCGGATGCGCCAGGGCAAGCCGCGTGACGACGTCGACGACGTGGCCCATCTCCGTGCGGGGCTGGCGCAGGAACTTCAGCCGAACCGGGACGTTGAAGAACAGCCTCCGGACGACGATTTCAGTGCCGCCGGGATTCGGGGCATCCTCGACCTCTCGGAGCACCCCACCGTCGACCACCAGGCGGGAACCGACCTCGCTACCGGGAGTGCCGGTAAGCAACTCGAATCGGCTCACTTCAGCAATGGACGGCAGGGCCTCGCCCCGAAAGCCCAGCGAACCCAGGGAAAACAGGTCATCGTCGTTGCGAATCTTCGAAGTAGCGTGCCGCTCCAGCGAAAGCAGCGCGTCGTCGCGGCCCATGCCGACTCCGTCATCGCAGACCCGGATCAGGGCCCGTCCACCGCTATCGACCTCGACCTCGACCCGCTCGGCACCGGCGTCAATAGAGTTCTCGACCAACTCCTTGACCACGGACGCAGGGCGCTCGATCACCTCACCGGCAGCAATCTTGTTCACCAGTGAGTCGGGCAGGATCCGGATGCGAGAAGCAGCGGTCACGATTCGCTCTGCTTGCCGAGCAGAGCCCTGGCACGTTGGCCGTCTGCCTCACAGTCGCTATGTCCGAGCAAGCCCGCTGTGTAGCCCTTGGCAGCCTCCACGGCGGGCTGGTCAAAGGGGTCTACCCCCTGCACCAGGCCAAGTAGCACAACCGTCGTCTCGAACAGGACGAACAGGGCGCCCAACGCCGCCGCATCCAGGCGCTTCACTGCCAGGTCGACTATCGGCGCACCAGACTCCCGCAAAGCTGCGGTCGTTCCCAGCCTCGCGCCAGTCACCAGTTCGTGCAACGATTTGCCCTGCAACCAGCGACCCGGCTCGTCCTCGGGGCCTGCCAGGCTCGGCACCGCCAGGTCTGACTGCTGCTGTTCCACGTGCAGAATCGTGAACAACTCGTTGCACGAACCGTCCCGCCACAGCTGCAGTTGGCTGTGCTGATCAGCCGGCCCGCGAGCAATACTTGGACTCCAGCCACGCCACTGCCCGTCCGACCCGACCTTGCCGAGGGACTCGGCGACGAGTTGGCGCAACCACGAGCCGAAGCCGAGTAGAGCGTCGCTGTAGCTGAGCAACACCGAGTTGGACAGGTGCTCCCGCCAACAGTGGTGCACTGCCGCCAGCTGCCAGGCGGGGTTGGTAGCCAGGTCCGGCTGCAGCACCAGCTGCTTCTGTGCCTCGGCGCCGGCGCAAAGGGAGTCGACATCCAGGCCCAAAAAGGCCGCAGGTAGAAGTCCCACAGCAGTCAACACCGAGAAGCGCCCGCCCACATCAGTCGGCACCGGCAAGCATGCGATGTCCCGCTCCCGGGCGAGTTGGCGCAACGGCCCCGAATCGGTGGCCGTGACCAGCACCAACCGTTCACTCCAGGCATCGCCCAGGCTGTCCTGCAGCCAGCCCATGCAGATTCGCAACAGGGCGAGGGTCTCCAGGGTCGAACCGGAACGGGACACGGCCGCGACGACGACTCGCTGCGGATCAAGGCCACTCAGGCAGCGCTGCACGGTGGCAGGGTCGAGGGTGTCGAGAACCTCCAGGCGTCGACCCGCAGTAGCCTCGGCTGCCAGGGCATCGTGAATCGCTCGCCCGCCCAGCGCCGAGCCGCCGATCCCCAGGAGCAGCATGGTGTCACCCAGGCCCGCGAGACGTTGCGCAACCTTCCTGCTCTCGGTCGCCTGCCAGCCTTGCCAATCCAGGGACAGAAAGCCGGCGTTCCCAGCGCGCTGGAGAGAAGCGAGGCGACCCTGGGCCACCTCGAGAGCCGGCCCGCACGCCTCCAGGTGAGCAGCAGTCACGCGCTCGGCATCCTTCGCAGACTCAATGTTCAAGCGGAGCGGGCTCGCTTGCTGGCTGTGCAGGTGTTCGCTCACAGAAGTCTCCGGCCGCGGATTATAGGGACGCTGACGGCGTCCGCCAGAGCCCCGGTCGCGGACAGGCTGCTATCGTAACGGGGTTGGTGCCCCCATTGGGCACCGTAGAACCGGATTGACGAGATTGCTCAACTTGCGGCACTGGACCCAGCTCTTCCTCTCGACCGCGATCTGCGCATCGCTGCTGACTGTCCCCGGCAGCGCCCTGGGACAGGATGACGCGGCCCGCAGGATCCGCCTCTCAGATGGCCGCCAATACGACGGGATCGTCCTCCAGTCCACTCCCGAGGGGATGCTGCTGCAGGTGCCACAGGGACGTACGCTGGTACCCTACGGTTCGCTGGCAGAGATCTCGACGATCTCGATGCAGGACTTCCTCGGCCAGGCACCTCTGCGCATTGGCCTGAGCCCCATCACTGCGGGCAACGCTGAGCTCGAGGCGCTGGCGCGGCACCTCGACGACTGGACATTGACAGCCGCAAGAGCGCTCCCCTCCACTGAAGTGGTAGCTCCCCCCGCCTGGCAAGCGAAGCTGGTCGGCATCGAGTTGTCAGTCTGCCGCGGCGATGCCAGTTGCCTGCGCGGACTAGCCGAGGATCTGCAGCTGGACTACCTGCTGGTTCCAACCCTGACCGGTAAGCTCGACGCCCAACTCAAGCTCGGCCTGACCGGCTTCGTCACCAAAAGTGGCGCTACGGTCGCCGCCGACACGATCTCCTTCAGCATCCTCGACGAGGAACGAGATCCTCGTGGCACCGGGTCGAAGTTGCTCGAAGGAGTGTTCACTGCCCTTGGCTTCCAGCCGACGACCGGCCTCGGCGACGTCGCCCGCGACGCTTTCGCCACACGGGCCATGCTGCCCGCACCACCACCTACGCCAGAGACCGAACCTGCACCCGTCGCCGAGGCCGAGGCTGCACCGGAACCTGTGCCAGAGACCGAACCTGCACCCGTCGCCGAGGCCGAGGCTGCACCGGAACCTGTG
>CAZBDA010000088.1:0-15031 GCA_964490445.1 uncultured Rickettsiales bacterium
TCGAAGCCCTCGTCGATGCCGCCTGTACAGTTGTTGTCGAGTCCGTCACACGCCTCGGCTGCCGACGGGTTCACCTGGGCCAGGCTGTCGTTACAGTCCAGGGCGTTGGCGCTGCTGCCGGACGGCAGGCTGCAGGCCACCAGCGGCGCCGCGACGTCACCGTAGCCGTCTGCGTCGCTGTCGCTGTAGAAGGTGCTGCCCACGCCTTCGTCGACCTGGCTGTCGCAGTCGTTGTCCGCACCATCGCAGACCTCGGTTCCGCCGGGGTAGGAGCTGGCGTCCAGGTCATCGCAATCACTCGAGTCGGTGATGTAGCCCGGCGGCGGGTCGCAGGCCACCGCCGACATGGCGGGGTTACCGAATCCGTCTCCGTCCTGGTCTGCGTACCAGGCGTCAGGGGTGTCGAAGCCTTCGTCGACCTGTCCGTCGCAGTTGTTGTCGACACCGTCGCAGACCTCGCTGGCGTTGGGATTGGTTGCGGCGTCCAGATCGTTGCAGTCACTCGAGTCAACGATGTAGTTCAAAGGCGCGCTGCAGGCCACTGCCGACAGCGCAGAGTTGCCAAAGCCGTCGCCGTCGAAGTCGGCGTACCAGGTGCTCGGCGCGGCCGTGCCCTCGTCGACCTGGCCATTGCAGTCGTTGTCGATCTCGTCGCAGACCTCGGTTGCACCCGGGTAGGCCCCTGCATCCAGATCATCACAGTCATTGGAGTCGGCCACGTAGCCCGGTGGCTGGTTGCAGGCGCTGGTGCTGGTAGCGGCCCGTCCGTAGCCATCGCCATCGGCGTCGAGGTACCAGGGGGTCTCGCCGCTCGCACCGGCCTCGTCGACCTGGCCGTCCCAGTCGTAGACGACGCCGGCGCCGGGCAGGCGTCGTCACGGCAGGGTTGCTGTCGTCGCAGTCCTCGCAGGCCGCCGTGCCGTCACTGTCCGCGTCCTCGTAGCCCACCGAACCGTCGCAGTTGTAGTCAGCAGGATCGGCGCAGTCCGCCTCGGTGGCGCCAGGGTGGTAGGTCGGGTCTGAGTCGTTGCAGTCGCTTGCAAAGGGCGAGTAGCCGTCCGGTTGGTCGCAGGCCTCCGTGCTCGCGACAGCGTCTCCGTAGCCATCACCGTCAGCGTCGAGGTACCAGGTGGGGGCGTCGACAGCCCCCGCTTCGCTGTCGCCGTCGCAGTCGTGGTCGATGTCGTCGCACAGCTCGTCGGCAAAGCTGTGAACGCTGGGGTCGCTGTCGTCGCAGTCGCCGCCACCGGAGCTGAAGCCGTCCCCATCGAGGTCATTGCCTGCGGTGTCGTCGTCGCCTAACGCCGAGTCGTCGTCTCCTGTGCTGTCGTCGTCACCGCTGGTGTCGTCGTCTCCTGTGCTGTCGTCGTCTCCTGTGCTGTCGTCGTCACCGCTGGTGTCGTCGTCGCCGGTGCTGTCGTCGTCACCTGTGCTGTCATCGTCATCGCCACTGCAGCCTGGCAGTGCTCCGAGCAGCAGGAAAGCAAGGAATAGGACCCGAACGTGCCTGAACTTCATCACAACCTCCAGGCAGCAAGCCTAGCGCAGAGGGAGCGGGGGGAGGTGTCGGTTGTGGGGGAACCGCTGCAGGTCAGGGTGGTTCAGGTGGGCCCTTCAGCAGCCCCCCTAGCTCATCCGAGTGAAGAGAAGGCCTCTTATCGGACCCTACGCCTTATCGAACCAATGCCCCGATCTCCGAGTATGTTCCCCCTTCATCCGCAAGGCACTGATCACTCTGCAGAGCTGGTTGCCGCGTCGTCCGGTGGCAGCCGCGTGGAACCCGCAGGCTGCTGAACCTATCAGCGCACGTACAGGTTGTGAGGGGTGGTGTTGAAGTTGCCATCCCAGTTCAGGATCAGGTCGCCCGGATTGGGATTGCCAGAGGTCGAATAGCCCGTGAAGCAGACACTCGTTGCGCAACTGCCGCCATCATTGCTCCAGTCGCGGGTTGCATGGTGGAAGCGCACCCCGCTGGTCGGTACGCAATTCCACTGGCTGTGGTTGTTGTTGTTGCACTGCCCATCGCCGGCCAACTGCCAGTTGGACGTCTGGAAGTTCCAGACCGCAGGCTCGGCGCCAAGATCGCCAGTCACCGCGCCAACGAAGTCCTCCCCCTGTACGTTGCTCCCCTGGGCAAAGTCGTAGCGATGAAGGCGGCCCGCGCCACCGATTTCGCGATACATCAACTCACGGTTGCCATTCTTCAGCAGGGTCTTGCTGAACACCCACGAACCATTGTTGACGTACTCCTGGGAATTGGGAACACCGTCGATGTGGTTGTAGGCCCCCCCCGGGTCGATCAACAGGATCCGGGTCCAACCGCCACCTTCGACGCTCATCAGGCAATCCACCTGGAACGGTGATGTACCGAAGTTGGAGCCATCGGGGTCGATCCAGAACACGCCGTCGCCAGCCAAAGGGCTGCTATCCAGGACATCCTGGCAATCTAATGCGGGACACAGCGACAAAGTGCCAGCGGCATTCTCGTCGATTGCGGTGTCGCAGTCGTTGTCCACGGAGTCACAGATGTCAGGGGCCCCGGGATTCGTGTTGAGGTCCGTATCATCACAGTCGGTGGCGTCGGCCACGGTGCCTGCGGGCTGGGTACAGGACAACTGGCTATTGTTGGCGTCGCCATACTGGTCGCCGTCACTGTCGATGTACCAGATCACGGCATCTACGGCTCCGTCATCGGCCGTACCGTCACAGTCATCGTCGACCTGGTTGCAGAGTTCGGAAGAGCTGGGGTTTACGCCCGCACCGGTAGCGGGATCGTCGTTGCAGTCATCGTCGTTGTCGGTGTAGCCGGCAGGCTGAACACAAGAGGAGATCGCCACACCAGTTGCATCGCCGAAGCCATCGGCGTCGGCGTCGATGTACCAGTCGGTGCCATCGAGCGCGTTCCCTTCGTCGACGCCGCCGGTGCAGTTGTTGTCTATGCCGTCGCAGACCTCGTACGAGGCGGGGCTGGTGGTCGCCGCACCGTCATCACAGTCCAGCGCGTTGGATACATAGCCGGTGGGTGGCAGACACGCAGACTGAGTGGTCCCGGGGTCACCGTAGCCATCGGCGTCGACATCGGCATACCAGGGCACCCCGACGCCATCGTCAGCGGCGCCGTTACAGTCGTTGTCAGCGCCATCGCAGATCTCAGTGCCGCCGGGCAGAGCCGTAGCATCGGTATCATCGCAGTCACTGCTGTCAGGCGCATAGCCGAACGGCATGGCGCACGCCTGCTGGGTAAGCCAGGTACCACCGAATCCGTCGCCGTCATTGTCCAGGTACCAGATAGGGGCCGAGGGGGCACCCTCATCGACCTGTCCGTCACAATCATCGTCTGCGCTGTTGCACAATTCGGGCGCATTGGGGCCCACGGTCGGGTCGAGGTCATCGCAGTCGCCACTGTTGTCGACGTAGCTGCTGGGGGCGCTGCAACCTAGCTCGGTGAGCAGGCTTCCTCCCGCGCCATCACCATCTGAATCCAGGTACCAGAGCGTCGCATCCAGGGCGTCCTCGTCGACGCTGAGATCACAGTCGTTGTCGATAGCATCACAAAGCTCCAATGCAGCGGGACTGACCGAGGGGTTGCTGTCATCGCAGTCGTCCGAGTTGAAGCTGGTCCCCTGTGGCAGTGTGCAGCCGAACTGGGGTGCTGCCAGTGAGCCATAGCCGTCGCCGTCAGCATCACCATAAAAGGTGGACTCGACTCCCTCGTCGATGTCTGTATCGCAGTCATTGTCCGCGCCGTCGCAAAGTTCATCCGCGGCGGGGTAGCTCGAGGGATTGAGATCATCGCAGTCAGACGTGTTGTTGACGTAGCCCGCCGGCGCAACACAGGCATCGAGGCTGAGATTGGCGCTGCCGTAGCCGTCACCATCGGCATCCAGGTACCAGGTCACCGCATCTACGGCATCATCATCGACCAGCCCATTGCAGTTGCTGTCGACCCCATCACAGAGCTCCAGCGCACCGGGATGGACCGCGTCGTCGCCGTCGTCACAGTCATTGCCACCGTCCGCAACCGCCGGATAGCCATCGGCATCGGCATCGGCCGGGGCGATGTCGTCGTCGTCGCCCGTGGTGTCGTCATCATCGCCAACGCTGTCGTCATCGTCTCCCGAAGTGTCGTCGTCATCACCGGCACTGTCGTCGTCGTCCCCTGCTGCGAGCCCCGTACCCACCAGGGTGACCGCGATGTGAGAGTTCTCAGGCTCATTCACTGAACCGCCACCGGACAGCCCCCCCGACTCCAGCCCGTCGAGCTCGAGAAGCGCCGTCCATGTACCCGAATCAGTAGGTGTGAAGTGCAGTACGACCTCGGCAGTGCCCCCCACCTCGATCGCCACAGGCCACTCTGAGTCCTGCAGTGAGAAGCCAGCGGCTTCGTCGCCGCTGACCACAGGCAACGGGATCTCTACGGCTGTGCTTCCCAGGTTCGACACGGGGACTGCAACGGTCGAGCTCTGCCCCACCTCGACCTCGCCGAAGTCGACATAAGGCGGCGCTGACAGCGCAGGTTCGGACCCATCGGCGCCGGGGCTGCACGCGGAGAGGACTCCCAGCAGAACGAGCAGAATCCCAAAGAAAGAGAGATGTCGGATCATGTTGAATTCAGCCTCCCGCATGGATACTACGCGACACAGCTGGACAAGAAGGAAGCAGCGCGGCGTTTCGGTCCGACAAGAGGCCTTATGTTCACTCTGCTCAGCTAGCAGAGCTGAGCAGAGTGGGAAGTCAGGGCGGACGCTCGGCGGCGGACTAGTGGGCGAGTGTCAGAGCACAGCGATAGAGCAAAGGAACAGGCGCATGAAACGAAAAAGTCTCTGGATACTGGCTGCTGTAGGGAGCTTGATCATTGCTGCCGCATTGGTGGTTTTCAAGCGTCCACATTGGGCTCCCTACCACTGGAACACCCCATACACAGAGGCGCACGTAGGTGGCGAGCAAATCAACGCGGACGCACTGTCCCGGCTGAACAGGATCCGGGAATCGCTAAGGGTTCGCTACCGAATCGATTCGGGCTTTCGAGCCAAGGAGCACAACAAGAAGGTGGGAGGAGCTTCGCGAAGTGAGCACATTAATGGCCAGGCCTTTGATGTGCGGGTACCGCGCTCCCATCGAGCGAGTTTTTACGAGGCCGCCACAGAGGCCGGCTTCAAGGGCTATGGCTGGGGGAACAGTACCGTTCATATCGATACCGGAAAGCAGCGGTGGTGGACCTACGATGACAAAGGCAAACACGTAGGTGGCGACGCAAAATGTCAGTACCTCCACAAGGCACCGGATAACTTCAAGAAGGAAGACTTCGTCAAGGAAGACTGCGACCTGTCACCGTAGAGAAGCTCCGAAGTGCAGAGCATCGGACCTGTAGGCAGGACTGCGAGCAGAGCATGAGTTGCTACTGCGCGCTGGCCGAGTCTTTCGGCCTCTCCTGACAAGCTACTTGCCCGCCTCATCCTGCTCCCTCTGCTCCCAGATCGTCTCCCCCCGGTAGCGCAGGCTGTCGGCCCGCAGGATCGCCAGCTCGGCCTCCGCGATGCCCGGATACACGGTCCCCTCCAGCCGCTTCTCCATCCAGCCCGGGCCGCCGGGCGTCACCACCCCGTCGTGGCGCAGCAGGTGGCGCTCGGCCCCCAGCAGAGAGCTCATGTTGTGTTGGACGAAGTCGTTGCGCACGTCTGTGTCGAGCAGGCCGCCGTTGAATGCGCCGAAAGCCCGGGCTGGGTTGGGCATCCAGTAGCTCATGTCCGGGTCGTACTGGCTGAGCATCTCGTGGCGGACCGTCTCCATCAGCAGGTTCTCGATCCAAGCGCACTTCCGGCCCGCCAGGTGGCAGGTCTCCAGCACCGCGCCCAGCGCCTCACCCCGAGTGGCGGCCGGGGTGGAGCGCGGCGGGTCGTAGTAGCCGCCCCGGTAGTCCGGGTACTGGTCCCACGCGTTCTGGTTCTTGAAGTACTGGTACTCGACCGCTCGGCAGATGTGGAAGGAGTGGTCCACGTAGCGCTGGTCGCCCGTGTACAGGTACAGGTAGCTCAAACCCAGCATCAGCCAGTGGTCGTTGGCGACCTTGGACTCGGACTTGCCCTTATCCCGCACGTCAATCAGCCAGTCGGCGGCACGGATGGCCGTGTCCTTCCAGAGGGGATTGCGGTCGTACGAGTACAGGCGAATCAGGCCCAGGATCGCCTCGCCGGGGTAATAGGGGTCGACCGTGTCCCGGCAGGGCGGCTCGCCTGCCCGCTTGGGTGGGAAGTAGTAGAACTCGCCGTCCGACCGCTGCGAGGCCACCAGGAAGCGGGCCATCGCCTGGGCCTGCTCCCGGTAGGTCTCGGTGTCGCCGGTGGACTCTGCGTACTGGTTCAGCATCACCAGCGCCAGGCCTGCGCCTCCCAGGTGCACATCCCCTTCGCTCTGCCCGCGCCTGGGCAGGCTGACCACGAACAGCGACTCGCCAAAATCCGGGGAGTCCGCCGGCAGGAAATGGCCGGTCCGCTTGTCACGGCGGGTGTGGTCCAGCAGATAGCCGATGGCCGCGACTCCGGCGAGCCGGTAGGGCTCGAAGCGGGTGCGGTCGTAGACCTGGAAGAGAGAGTAGGTGGTGCCCGCGTGGCGGATCAGGTTGTAGGACGAGGTCGTCCTGTCACGGGCGGTCTGGTAGCGGTAGCGGATCTTGCCCTTGGCCGAGATGGACGACATCAGGTAGTCGGCGGCCCACACCGAGCTCTGCAGCAGCGTCGCGGGATCGGACTCGGCGAACTCGGCGGGGTGCAGGCGGTAGAGGCGGAACACGCCTGGGGGCGTGGCCCCGGGCTGGTCGCGCTCCACCCAGGCGATGGTCTGGAACTCCTCGTAGGCGAAGGCGCCCTCGAGGCCACCGACAGCGCCGTTGCGTCGCAACAGCGCCTTGCGCACATGGTTGCGTCCGAAGCCCTTCTTGCGATGCAGCCGGTCCTCGAGCATCTCGCTGGGCAGGAGCCAGGACACCTCGCTGGTGCCGTTACTGACAAAGAACCCGTAGGTGGCGACCTTGCGGCGTTTGGGCCGGTCGTGGTCTTTGCTGAAGGTCCGCGAGCGGCTGGAGGTCGCCACGTCGAGCTTGAGCCGGATCGAGGCGGCATCCTCCGGGCGGATCCGCGAGCCGGCGTCCGCCTTCAGGGTGGTTGCGGCCGCTTCGATCGACGCGACCAGGTCCTCGCCGGTACCCGTGGCGCAGAGCTTGCGGGGATCGGCCTGGTAGGCGCAGACGAAGGCCCGCCGGCCGGGCAGGGCCGCCAGCGCGGCCGCGTCGGGTTTCGCCTCGCCGTACAGCACGTGGCGGACGATGCCCAGCCCGACCGCAGCCTGGGCGGCGTCGGCCAGGGCCCGATCGACGGCCGCGGCATCTCCAGTTTCCCCGAGGGCGGTCCCGGGGCCCGTGGGGGCCTTGCCCGCCTCGCAGCCAGGCACCGCCAGCAGCAGACAAGCGAACAACAGCACCCATAGTCTTCCTGACTTCACGACGGCCTCCAGGCAGCAAGCCTAGCGCAGCGCGGGCGGGATAAGGTGTCGGTTGTGGGGGTTGAGCCAGTGAGGCTAAGGAATCGTCCTCGCGAGGCGCAAGCCGAGGAGGCTGTTGCGACCATCAGGATCCAACTGGGCGCGATAGGAGTACCACTCGAAGCCTTGCTTGGCGTCGATTGCATCGCTGTTGACATAGCCACCACGGAGGACCTGGTTGGGGCCATTGCTGGGACCCTCGGGGTCGACTCCGAAGGTCTTCACCAGGTAGCCGCTTTGATAACGGTCCCAGGTCCACTCCCAAACGTTGCCACTCATGTCGTGGAGTCCCCACTTGTTCCCGGGGTTCGTGGCAACCGGATGAGTCCGCACGGGAAGTGGCTTCCGTGAAGAGGAAGGCTCGGGTCCAGCAAGAGCACGCCACCCCCTTGTTTGCTCAGTTGGATGTGAGAAGTTGGACAGCTCGACGCTGCCCCCATAAAGCAGGCCCGTCTTGGCCCTCGCAGCGTAGTCCCACTCCGCTTCAGTCGGCAGCCGATAGCCCTCGCAGTCGTAGACCGAGCTGGAAGTGGCGGTGACGGTCACGCTACCGCCCTGGACCGTATAGCACTCGGGCAGACCCTCGTCGGTCGACACCCGGTTGGCAAAAGCCAGTGCTTCCCACCACGTCACCTGCTCCACGGGGCAGTCGCTGCCGCAGGAATCGAAGTTCGACGGGTTGTTCCCCATCAGTGCTTGCCACTGGCCCTGCGTCACCTCGGTCTTCCCAAGCCAGAAGCCGTGGCTCAACGTCACGATTGGAGTCAATATCTTGCGCCATTCGAGAGATTGATCGGACTTGCCTCGCACACCAGGCTCCTCGCCAGGAAGACACCCCACCTCCTGGATGAAGGGAGCGGCAAGTCCGAAGAGGCTGCCCGAGGGAATGGGAAGCAGATTCATTCCGGCCCTGGTCTGAATTGGCTCGGGCATCGGCACGGGTGTCGGCTCGGGTATCGGCTCGGGTATCGGCTCGGGTATCGGCTCGATCTCGACCACCTCGGGTTTCGGCTTGCACCCCGGCAAGAGCAGCAGCCCGAGGAGCAACAACAGCATCCACAGCTTTCCGGGCTTCACCACCACCTCCGAGAAGCAAGACTAGCGCAGGGCGGGAGGCGGGAGTGTCGGTTGTGGGGCAACTGGCGGTGAGGAGTCGGAGGTGGGGGCAGTGCTGAGGGTCAGTTCCGATTCGCGGCGTTGTCTTCACTCTGCTGAGCTAGAGTTTTCTGCTCAGGCACCTGTGCGGCCACAGAGACCTGTTGATTGCGGCCTGTGGACTCATCTGACAATCTGAGTCTTCAGTCGCACGTAGTCATTTTCAGGAGTTACGAATGATTCGCCTTCTAGTAGCCATCCTCATCGCTACTTGCCTTCCCATCGCCGGCTGCGCCGAACTGCTCGACGATGACGACGACTCGGCTGCACAGGATGCCGATGGCGACGGCCACAGCGTGGCGGGGGGCGACTGCGACGATAGCGATGACAGCATCTACCCCGGCGCGGACGAGCTGTGTGATGACATCGACCACAACTGTGACGGCGACCCACACGCTGGCGCTACGGATGCGGACACCTGGTACCCGGACACCGACGGCGATGGTTTCGGTGCCGATGGCCAGACGGTGGCCGCGTGTGACCAGCCCGTTGGCCACAGCAGCAGCGCGGACGACTGCAATGACGATGACACCGCCTACTATCCGGGTGCCCCCGAGGAAGACTGTAGCGACCCCGCGGACTACAACTGCGATGGCCTGAGCAACTACGAAGATGTCGATGGCGACGGCGACGCTGCCTGCCAGGACTGCGACGACAACAACCCTGCGGTCCATTCCCTGGCAGTCGAGAGCTGCAATGCCATCGATGATGACTGCGATGGCCTGGTGGATGAAGCCGGTGCCACCGGCGAGAGCACCTGGTACCTCGACGCCGATGGCGACACGTATGGGCGCGCCGACGGGTCGCAGGTGGCCTGCAACGCGCCGGCCGGCTTCGTTGCCGTCAGCGCTGACTGCGATGATCTCGATGCGAGTAGTTTCCCCGGTGCCACTGAGCTGTGCGACGGCGTTGACAACGACTGCAACGGCCTCGACGATGCCGACAATGCCGGCGTGGACGACCAGGAGTCAGACGACGACGGCGACGGCCAGTGGGAGTGCCAGGGGGACTGCGACGACAGCGATGCGCTGAACTTCCTCGCCAACCCCGAGACCTGCGACGGCCAGGACAACGACTGCGACGCTGCGACCGAGGCGGGAGATGGTGAGAGCGACGACGACAGCGACGGCGTCATCAACTGTGCCGACTGCGACGACGGCAACGCCACGGTCTTTCCCGGCGCCCCGCCGGTCTGCGACGACGTGGATCACGACTGCGACGGGGCGGTCGATCTCGATGCAGACGGCGACGGCTTCAGCGACGAGCTGTGCGGCGGCAGCGACTGTGACGACGCCGATCCCAGCCTGTTCCCGGACGCAGCCGGTGTCTGCGCCGTCTGCGGGGACTCGCTGATTGAAGGGAACGAGACCTGCGACGACGGGGGAACCGCCCCCGGCGACGGGTGCTCATCCGATTGCCTGGAAGAGGCGAACAGCTCCTGCAACGGAGCCCCCTCGGTATGCGTGACGGACGCTGAACCGGACAGCTTCAGCTTTGTGGATGAGACCTACGCGGAGCCGAACACATCCTACGATTCGAACGAGGTGACCTTGAGCGGGTTCATCGGTGACATCGACGTAACCGTGAGTTCCAGTGCGACGGTATCCATCATCAAGAACGGAACCGACACCGGCGGGACCTTGAGCTTCGTTCAGGAGGGGGACACCGTCGGCATTCGCATGACCTCTTCGACGTTCGATGCCACAGTGGTGGCCAACCTCACGGCAGGCACGCTGCAGCGAGATTGGCAGGTCACCACCAGGCCTGACGAGGTAGTGCTCGGCAATGGCACACGGGTCTTCATTACCGACAACATCTTTAACGGAAACCTGGGCAGAGTCGCCGGAGCCGACGCCAAGTGTCAGGTCGAAGCCGATGCAGTCGCGAAGTACTCTGGTGGGACCTATAAGGCCTGGTTGGGGGCGGGGGGGAGTTATCCGAGTAGCACCTTCGTTCGCAGCACAACGCCCTATAAGAACTACGAGGCCGGGTTCGGATGGCAGACCATCGCAAATGATTGGACCGGCCTGACCACCCAGGCTTTGTTGCACCCGGTCTACTACACTCCGACCGACCAACTCACCGACGGAAGCGCCCTGAGCGATGTCAATCAACAGGGCTCAGCCGCGGGAACTCCCGTGTGGCACAACCCTGCAAGCCATGTGGGGGGCAACTGCGGCGGTTGGACCAGCAGCGCCGGAGGCGGCGGCATGAGCTACTCCCACGCCCATGGGGTCAACACGACGAGGTTGAACAACTGGTGGGCAGGCGTCAACGGTCACTCCCAGGGAACCATCTGCAACAACGGCTGCTGGTATTGCGGCCCTCCCTTTGCGAGTCCGCAGCGACTCCTCTGCTTCGAGCAGTAACAAAGAGCAGAGTAGTGCCCCAGTAACGGCCACAGGCAGGACTCGCCACCAGTTGCGTTCTGCCTATGGCGTTCTGGCAAAGCAGGCCCGTCGATAGCAACCACCTACTGCGCGCTCCGATCTTGGTAGGATTTCCCGCACATCGCCCACGGGAGAAGTCATGAAACTGAACAGCCTGCAGATCCTATGCCTTGCCTTTGTCTTGCTGGGGCTGTCGATCGGCTGTGGAGGAGGTGTCGACGACGATGACACCGCAGGTGACGACGACACGACAGGCGACGACGACACGACAGGCGACGACGACACGACAGGCGACGACGACAGCGCAGGCGACGACGACACAGCCGGCGACGACGACGACAGCGCGGGCGACGACGACGACGACACAGCCGGCGACGACGACGACAGCGCCGCCTGTGACCGCTACCCCCGTCCCTCCTACACCGTTCCCATCGACCTCGCCTGTGGAGCCTCGACCTCTGGCGAGCCATTTGATCGTGTGACCCCTGAGTGGAGCTGGACCGAGAACCCGATCCAACCGGGCTACGACCGAGTGATGATGACCCCGGTAGCCGGCCCACTCCAAGACACCAACAGTGATGGCCTGGTCGATGACAGTGATGTGCCGGTGATCGTGTTTACCGCCTTCTCCGACAGCACCGCCTATTCAGCACCTGGAGCCCTGGTCGCGATCACAGGCGATGGTGGCAACACCTTGTTCTCTGTGACTGACCTCGGTGGTGTCTACCCGATGGGCGCCGGTGGCGTGGCCATCGGCGACCTGGACGGCTCGGGCTTTCCGAGCATTGTCGTCAATACACAAGATGGCGTGGCCAAGGTCGACCGCTTCGGCAATCTGGTCTGGAACACCCCGCTTGGCATCTCCATCGACCGATATTCGGCGCCTTCGTTGGCAGACATCGATGGCGACGGCACCTCAGAGATCCTGTTCGGCAATGTTGTGCTCAACAATGACGGCACCATCCGCTGGACTGGTACTAGCGGGCAGGGCGGAGTTGGCTGGTTCCGCACCTCCTATGGCCTCGACATCGACAACATAACGAACCCCATGGACCCGGAGTATGGCCAGCAGGAGGTCATTGCCGGTCGCACTGCCTACAACAACGACGGCTCCATTCGTTGGGACCTGGGATTGGATGGTTTTTCTGCCGCTGGGGACTTTGACGCCGATGGTCTGCCGGAGTTCGTGGTGATGCGCTTCGGCCTGTCTCTGGTCCAACTCATCGATGATGACGGTCAAGCGATGCTCTGGCAGGTCAGTGTTCCCTACGCAGGTGGCGGTACTCCGACAGTGGCCGATTTTGATGGTGACGGGCTTCCTGAGATCGGTGTCGCCGGCCAGGACAATTACTACATGTTGGACACTGATGGCTCGCTGCTCTGGGCCAGGCCGACCTCAGACTTCAGTTCTTCCACGACGGGCAGCTCCGCGTTCGATTTCGACCAGGATGGCAGCGCTGAAGTCATCTATGCCGACGAATACAACGTGTGGATCTTCAATGGCGCGGACGGGGCGGTCAGGTTCCAGTATTCCAATCACTCCAATGGCACACTGTATGAGTACCCGATCGTCATGGACGTCGATGCCGATGGCTCAAGTGAGATCATCATCGCCCAGAATGACGTGCCCAGTGGAACCACCGAAACAGGGATCCTTGTCCTGGGTAAGACCGGCGGCTTCTGGACCAACGGATACTCCGCCTGGAACCAACATGCCTACAACATCACCAACGTGCTGCCCAACGGTCGGATCCCGCCGATACCGGCATCCAACATCGATACCCACAACAATTTCCGCACGGGCAGTGCGCCGGCCACTGTCGTCGGCACCCAACCGGACCTGAGGCTCGGAGAGATCGACGTATGCACCGAGAACTGTGACAAGAACCTCGGCTTTGGGACGTTCCCCTACGACCAGGATGTCGACCCGCTACCGACGCTGACCTCGGTGAATTGGAATGGCTACTCGCTCATCTACATCCCGGTCGAGAACCACGGAGCGGTCGCCTCTGTGCCCACCGACCTGCTGGTAGAAGACGACCTGGGCAACGTGGTCGCTTCTCTGAGCGTCCCGGCAATCAACCCAGGTGAGATGGTCTGGCTCGGCCCGCTCCTGGTGGACAGCCTGACCTTCGCGGCGCTCGATTTCTTCGTCGACAGCGGCCTGTTGAATGCCGAGTGTGATGAAGACAACAACACCACTGCGCTGCCGAGCAACCCCTGCTGTCCGCCTCCAGAGGACGCCGAGTACCCAGGTCCGGATCCGGTGCCCCAGGCCTGCGACCCGGCACTTGGAGCTTCGCAACCGGACCTGCCTGAGTTGTTCTGGGGGCCGATGGCGCCGCCGGCCGAGTCGATTCAGTGGGATGGGCAGGGCTGCTTTACGTGCAGCACTGTGGTGGTCTCACCGGCCGTCTATCCAAACGGAGCGGTGTTGTATGGAGTCCCCGGTGGCTTCGTGGACGAGCGGTGGGGAACCCTGCACAACGGTGGACTGACCGATGCCGGACCCTTCACAGTCACGGTAGAGGACGGGAGTGGAGTGGCTGGTGTGATCTTCTCGGAGTCGTACCCGGGTCTGGCGGCAGGACAGTGGATCTGGGTAGGTCCTATTTCGCCCCCGTCCGATCTGCTGTGGCCTGACGCTGATGGCTTTTCTGCCCCTGGTGGGCCGGGCCCTCCGCTTGATGGCACTTGCCTGGGTACGGTCGCCTATATCGACAGCAACAACGAAGTGGATGAGTGCAACGAGAGCAACAACACCCAGCCCAGGGGCTTTTGTCGGTGCCTGTGGTGATGGCAGCGTGAATCGGGCCGCCAACACCGAGAGGACTCAGGCCATCGTGCGGGCCCGAGAGCTTTTCATCACCACCTCCGAGCACAAAGACGAGCGCAGCGTGCCCTTACCCAGAGCACACACTTTGGCGGGGCGGCTCATGGACAGGTGTAGTCGGCGGGATCGACCTGGTTGAACGGGAAGATCGTCGGCTGACTGTCGTAGCTTTCCTGCCAGATTTCGGCCACCTCCCGGTAGGTCGCATATACGACACGTCCGCTATCTACCAGGGGCTGGAGCTGGTCGAACAGAGCCTCCAACTCAGGAAACGCAGCAGGACTGAACATCCGGTTGTTCGGCAACGCGACGCTCGCGGTGTAGAGCCCGGGCGAGACCACGCCCCCTTCGATGTAGTCGACGAGCACCTCGATGTAGTCGACCACATTCTGGAACGCACAGTTGGGGTTTCCGCTCCAGTTGTTGTGCTGAAGGCCCGGTGCGACATACACCAGGTCCCGCGCGGGATCGTGAGTCAAGAAGTCGCTCTGCGCTCCGGCCGGCCGCCAGACCCCCGAGGTGCGGTCATCGTTGCTGAAGTTCCCATTGTGGTGTGCAGTTCCTACGCCAAGGCTGAGGACTTCAGGCTGCCAGACAAACGAGGGGTCCAGCCAACCTGGAGCGCCTGATTCCAACACCTGGAACTGGACTGGATCGTCCCAGAGGAAACCGCCGACCACCTCCGTGATGCCGGTCGTGGCCTGGCCCCCTATGGCCCGGACATCAGCATAGTTATCGGGCGCCTTGTCGGTCCCTCCCTCCTTGTGGGGATCGATGTCGTAGCCGTAGGTCTGCACGACATAGTCGAGGACATTCAGTCCACCCGTGCTCACACGATCCGATGCCGTTTCGCAGTTCACCACGCCCCAGAAGAATTCCCAGTCAACCTGCAGGCTGAACCGGAAGCCGTAGGTGGAGAAGTGCTCAGCGAAGACCAGCAGGTCGTTGCGGTGGCCAGGCCACAGCGGACACTCGGTGTAGGCAACGCCGTCCTCGATGTGACCAGCAACGGTGACGTAGACCGGGGTGATCGCGGGCGCTGAGGTGTCGTCGTCGCCCGTCGTGTCGTCGTCGCCCGTCGTGTCGTCGTCGCCCGTCGTGTCGTCGTCGCCCGTCG
>CAZBDA010000088.1:15131-22224 GCA_964490445.1 uncultured Rickettsiales bacterium
TGTCGTCGTCGCCCGTTGTGCAGTCTGCGGCCGTCGCACAACCTGGGTCGTCGCAATCGGTGGAGCCGTCCTGGTCGTTGTCCACGCCGTCGTCACACTCGCCCGGATCGTCCCCCTCCATAGCGGCGTCTTCATCCCCATCACAGCCGGACAAGACTCCCAGCAGCAAACAGGCCAGCAACAGCACCCACAGCTTCGCAGACTTCACCACCACCTCCGACGAGGACTTTACCCCGCCTCCTTCTCGGCAGGCAGCTTCTGGATGCACTCCGCCGCCGCTAGACTCGGACGGTTGGAGGAAGCCATGTCCAGCCGCCATCCCCCGGATCTTGAGGGTCCGCCTGGGACCTCTCCGCAAGCCTGCAGGGCCAACTGACATGGCCACTGCTCCCTGCTCGCTGACCTACCGCAACAGAGTTAACATAACGCCTCTTGTCTGGCCTATACGCAGGGTCTGAGGAAGCCGTAGGGGAGAACAGCCATGCAACCCGAACAGCACCACGACCCCGGCAAGACGGTGCGTATTCCGCTCCTGGCAATAGGCCTCATCGGCCTCGCTACACTGCTGTACGAGATCCTCTTGACCCGCATCTTCTCGCTGACGATGTGGTACCACTTCGCCTTCGTGGCCATCTCGCTCGCGCTCCTGGGTATTGGGGCTGGAGGCGTATGGGTCAGCGTAGCCAGAGGGTTCTTCGATCGCAGCCGAGCGACTTCGCGGATGGCTGCTGCCGCCATTGCTTTTGGTGTTGCTGTGCCGGTCGTGTTCACGATCGACCTCCAGATACCTTTTGTCCCTTTCGATGCTGTGCCTCCAGGTGAAGTGGCCGCTTTGGTGCAGGCTTATCTACTGTTCACCACCAAGTTCGTTCTGCTCGGCGCACCCTTCTTCTTCTCAGGCTTGATCCTGGCTATCGCCTTCACACACGGCGGCGACCGTGTGCATCGCATCTACTTCGCTGACCTGGTCGGCGGGAGCCTCGGTTGCTTCCTCGTCGTACCGGTCCTGATGGGCCTGAGTGGGCCGAGCGCCATCCTGCTCGTGGCGGTCTTTCCTTTCCTCGCAGCAACCCTCTTCTGCCTCGGGCTGGATCGCCAGCGTTACGCCTATGTGGGGCTTATTGGTGTCTTCGCCACCCTGCTCGCCGTGGGCGTCAATGAAGCCTCCCCCTGGTTGCAGGTTGAGCGGATCAAGAGCTACGAGGACAATACGGGTCAGGTCGCCGAGCGACCGATTATTTTCGAGCGTTGGCATCCTGTATCACGGGTGGCTGTCCATCCCCTTGAGCAATCCGGCAATCCCCTGGCCTGGTTCTATGCGGAGCCTTTTCCGCAGTTCCCACCGGTTCTGGAGGTCACCAACGACGGGGGCGCGCGGACCTACATCTACCCCGAGATGTCGCCGGAGCAAGCACGGCAACTCTTCTCACGTGATGTGAGCGATGTCGCCTACGCACTGACCGATGAGCCCAAGGTGCTGATTGTCGGCGTGGGAGGAGGCAAAGACGTACTCTCGGCGATGGCTCTGGGCGCTGGACAGATCCGTGCAGTAGAGCTGAACCCGGTCATGATCCAGGTGGTCCAGGAGGTCTTTTCCGAGTTCTCTGGCCATCCCTATGACGATCCGCGGGTAGAGGTCGTCATTGACGAGGGCCGAAACCACGTCGAGAGCCACGACGAACGCTACGACCTCATCAAGATCTCGGTCACCGACACCTGGGCGGCAAGCGTGGGAGGTGCCTATGCCCTGACGGAGAGCTACCTCTATACGGAAGAGGCCTTTGCCGCATTCATGGAGCATCTTCGTCCCGGCGGCTTCCTGTCGATCACCCGCTGGTATCCGTTCGAGACCCTGCGGATCACGGCGCTCGCTTCCGAAGGACTGCGTGCAGCGGGTTATCAGGATGTCGCTCAACGAACGCTGCTCGCCCGCAATGGGTCGGCTGTAAACCTGATCGTCAAGAATGGGGTGATCACAGAGGCAGAGGCTGCCGCCTTTGCGACTCATGTCGAAGCTGCAAACCTCGTGTTGATCCACAGCCCAGGTGCAGGAGCTAGCCTGAGCCAACACGAGACAGATCGCCTGCACCGCGAGGTTGTCGTCGACCCAAGCCTCGAGTCGATCGAGTGGGTGGCAGAGATCAGCCTCAAGCCGACCACCGACGACCGGCCCTTCTTCTTTCACTTCATGAAACTCGCCGACGCCCACACGGGCGACTACAAAAAGTTGTCCAGTTTTGAACTGCAACATGGCCGAGCCCTGACGCTCCTGCTGGGCCTCTTCTGGGTCGCGCTCATCGTTGCGGTGGTGTTCGTGCTGTCACCGTTTCTTATCAACCTGGGAAGCAGCGAACAGGCGCGGTCTGCACCACTCACGGCCAGGCTAAGCGCCAACCTCTACTTTCTGGCCCTTGGTCTCGGCTATCTGTTGGCCGAGATTCCGCTCTTGCAGAGTTTCATCCTTTTCCTCGGACACCCTATCTATTCGTTGGTCGTGGTCTTGTTTGCGATGCTCTTGTTCAGTGGTCTCGGTAGCTTGCTGGCGGGGCGACTTGTCGCGAGTGGTCGCTTCCCCCCCCTGTATGCACCGGTCCTGTGCGTCGTAGTCCTGGTGGCAATGCGCTTCTTCCTGCCCGAACTTCTCGACCATGCCATTGGCCTGCCCATCTCCGGGCGCATAGTGCTCACCGTCGCCGCCATCGCGCCTGTTGGACTGTGTCTTGGCATGCCGTTCCCAGTCGGCCTGGCGATTGTCGGTCGGAACAGTGCGACACCGGTGGCCTGGGCATGGGCGGTCAACGGTGCGGCATCGGTGGCAGCACCCGTAGTCGCGATGATCGTCGCGATCCAGTCCGGCTTCTCGACAGCCTATCTGCTCGGGGCCGCCTGCTACGCTGCCGCTTCCCTGATGTTGTTGGGTTTCACTAGCTCAGCAAAGTGAACATAAAGCCTCTTAGCGGACCTACGCGCTATGACCTCGTCCAGCGTATAGGGAAGCGCTTCTGGCCTGTGCCTGGTGCGTGCCTGACTTTTGGGTGGGGTCAGTAGGGCTGCGGGATCAGGGGATCTTCTTGATGACACAGAAGCCGAGGGGGAAGCTGCGCTCGTCAGGGGCGCCATTCTTGCGATCGGCGTCCCGCGAGTCGCTGGCGTTAGCGAACAAGCCGCCGTCTACGGAGTCTTACAGGCGAAGTCCACCGAGACTTCTTCGGAACGCAGCACTACCTCGGTGCCGGGAAGAAGCGCGACCATCTGGATCGTTCGTGCACCAGCCTTCACACCAGAGCGCTCGGACTCCGGACACACCTGGAACACCAGATCTTCGGCGATGCCCTGCCAGCTTCTCCCGGGAGCCGGACGCCGACAGATGCTGCTCTTCGCCTTCCACGGACGACCATCTACCAGGGTCACATAGAACAGCGACTCCTTCGCGGCCGCACTGACTCCCGGCAGCTCCATCATCACGCCGCAGCGGGCTGTCTCGGCCTTCCTGGAACAACTCCCACCCGAGGCGATCACCGTGGTCGTATGTTCCAGGGGCCCCAGCGCCAGCCTGGCCTGTTCCGGTAGAACGAGTCCGGCCTCGGCAACCGTGACCTCTGCTTCGGGTCGCTCTGCGTGGACAACACCTCCTCCCTCGGGTCGGGCTCGAAAGCGATAGCGAGCACCGGGGCGAAGTCCTCCCTCGACACCGACGACCACGATATTCCAGCCCGTGCGGTCTCGGTCGAGACCGGCCCTCCTGCCGGCGGAGCGGGTCTTGACTACCTGCGGAACTTCTCCGTCGCTGGTGACCTCGACAATCTCGAAGTCCTTGGCGCTACGGGGCCAACCCTCCCACGCGAGTCCAAAGGCATTCGCTGGCAGTTCGTACCCGCCGGGCACGACAAAGCCCCGGTTCGGCAGGTGACATCTGCAGGCCCTGGCGGGTGGCGTAGAACTCAGCACGGCTGCAGCAAGGACCAGCAAGGACAACAGCAGACTTCGATTCATCACCACCTCCAAGCAGCAAGCCTAAAGCAGCACGGGCGGTACTGCCGGAAGGTCAGGGGCAGTCAACACTCAAGACAGGAGCGGACGACGGGCACTCCCAGTGATCGGCAAACACACAGAGCGGCAGCGCTGCGAGGGTGCCGTCGCAGGAGTCCAGGCACTCGTATTGCGCGACCTCACCGTTGCAGGTGCATAGGAAGCCCTGCGCACAGGTCCACACCCCTGCCACACAGCTTGCGCGTCCCTGGTCGTTGCCGTCGTTTGGAGAACTGCAGCAACCAGGCCCCTCGGCAGTGGAGAAAGCACCAGGGCAATCCGCAGAGGGCACGGCGCTGTCGTCGTCGTCGTCGGCGGAGTCGTCGTCGTCGCCCGCGGAGTCGTCGTCGTCTCCCGCTGGGTCGTGGTCATCCCCCCTGTCGTCGTCCTGTCCCGCTGAGTCATCATCGTCCCCGGTGCAGGCACCATCGGCAGCGCAGCCGTCATCGTCGCAATCCGCTGCACCGTCCTGGTCGTTGTCGGTCTGGTCAGAACACTCGCCCGGCTCGTCACCTTCGACCTCGACTTCAGCGTCGCAACCAGCGACCAACAGCAGGGCCAACAAGGACAACAACAGACTTCGATTCATGACGACCTCCAAGCAGCAAGCCTAGCGCAGCGAGCGCGGCGGAGGTGAGGCCCGGGCCGATAAGAGGCCTATGTTCACTCTGCTGAACTGGCGGGGCGGCTCAGGGGACTACGGGGGCGTGGACTGGCCGTGGCTGGGGCCAGGTCTGTCAGCGTGTGTAGCTGATGATGACAATCCCCGAACCGCCACTCCCACCATATCCGTGACAGCAGCCCGATCGGCCACCGCCGCCACCGCCGCCGCCACCGGTGTTGGGAAGGGCCGGGCTGCCGCTGTTGCCGACGGCAGGAAAACAGCCGCTGCAGCTTCCTCCCTGAGCACCAGCGCCGCCACCGCCCTGGCCGCCGGCACCCACGCCGGGGCAGCTGCTGCCACAGTGGGATCCGGCGCCACCGCCGCCGCCATACCAGGTGGGCGCTCCCGAGATGCTGATCGACAGACCATCACCGCCACTCCCTGAGGTTCCGCCCGGAGATGAGCTGCCATCGCCACCGTTCGAGCCGGCGCCCGCTCCGCCGCCATTGGACGGCGATGCCAACACAGCACCCCCTGTGTAGTTCGTGGCAACTCCATCGATGATGTTTCCCGAATCCCCGCCAGGCCCAGTCCCGTTGGTGCCCGGCGCGGCAACGAGGACATCAAAGCTGGAGGCCTGGGCGGCGCCGCCGAGGTCGCCCCCCGAGTATCCGTCGGGGACCACGGTCTTTCCTGAACCAACGAAGCCCGAGTAGGCTCCCGCAGCCAGGGCAAACGTTGTCTCGTGAAGCACGTGGCCACCACCACCGCCACCGCCGCCGCCGGAAGTACCGCCCTTGCCACCGCCGCCGACCACGAGGACCTCGGCGTCAGAACAGCCGCCGAGGACGGTGAAAGAAAACGGCCCCACGGTGGTAAATGTATGGATCCTGCGGCCGCCTACGTCGGTGATCGCACCACCCGTTGCGTCCAGGCTGGCAGAGACTGCCAGTGTGCTCGGCGGAGAGGCGGCACAGGCGTTGGCCGCGGTGACGCTGACATCCCCCATCGTCGCGCCGTAGGTGACGGTCACAGAGTCTGTTCCCTGACCGGCGGTCACCGTAGCTCCGGGAGGAACCGTCCAGTCGTAGGATGTCACCCCCGCATAGGGGGCGATGGAATACACGTAGCCGCCCGTACCAGGACACACGCTCGCCGGACCGGTGACCGCGCCGGGTACCGCAGGGGGTAGTGTCGGTCCATTGCACAGGCCGCCACAGCCGCAGCTGGCACAAGGCGTGGTCGAGCACACGCCGTCGCAGCCGGTAAACGCAGTCGCGTCTTCATCGTCACAGTCCGAGCCTGAGAGGGGCGACCACCCGCCATCGGGCGCAGCCCCGTCCAGGCAGTTCAGGCTGGGAATGCCGCACGATGAAGTCGCAACCGTTTCGAACTCGCCGTCACCATCACAGTCGGCGTACCAGTCCTCGAGCAGAGCAAGCAGGGAATCGGCATCGTCGCAGTCATCCCCGACGTCCGTGGCCGACATTGGGCAGACACCAGGATCTCCGAGCACGGTCATGCTGTCGTCGCAGTAACCGTCGAGGTCGTCGTCGCAGCCCTCATCGATGCCACCTGTGCAGTTGTTGTCGTAGTCATCACAGACTTCGGAGAGAGCTGGGTTGCACGCCGCGCCGCAAGCAGCCGGCTCGTCGTCGCAGTCGCCTCCTCCCACGAAACCACCTGCGTTCAGGCTCGAGCTGACAAAAGCGTCGCAGTCGAGCCAGGAATCGCCATCGTCGTCGAGTTCGTCGCCCGTGCCATCGGAAAAGTCGGCCCCTCCAGTGCAGTCGTTGTCCTGGCCGTCGCAGACTTCGGTGTTCGTGGGGAAGTTGTCGGGATCGGCATCGTCGCAGTCGGTTGCGACTGCGGACTCGCCACCAGAGAGACAGTCGGCGGCAGTGGTGAGCTGGACGCTGGTGGCGGAGTCATCTCCGTAGCCATCGTTGTCGCTATCGACGTAGCAACTCAGCTCGTCGAAGCCGTTGCAGTCCTGGTCGATGCCGTCGTCGGGAACTTCCGTCGCTCCGGGATAGGTACTCGGCTCGGAGTCATTGCAATCGGTCGCCACGGTGGACTCGCCACCAGAGACACAATCGCCGGCGGTGGTGACCTGGACGATGGTGGCGGCGTCATCGCCATAGCCATCGTTGTCGCCATCGACGTAGCAGGTCAGTCCGTCAAAGCCGTTGCAATCCTGGTCGATGCCGTCGTCGGGAACTTCCGTCGCCCCGGGATAGGTGCCTGGATCGGAGTCGTCGCAGTCGGTCGCCACGGTGGACTCGCCGCCAGAGACGCAGTCGTCGGCAGCGGTGAGCTGGACGGTGGTGGCGGCGTCATCGCCATAGCCATCGTTGTCGCCATCGAGGTAGCAGGTCAGCGCGTCGAAGCCGTTGCAGTCCTGATCGATGCCGTCGTCGGGAACTTCCGTCGCCCCGGGATAGGTGCCTGGATCGGAGT
>CAZBDA010000089.1:0-6822 GCA_964490445.1 uncultured Rickettsiales bacterium
GGTGCCACCCTCGTCTTCACCGTGCGCACTCGCACAGCCCGGATCCGCAAGATCGATCCAGCCGTCGCCGTCGTCATCGACACCGTTGTTGCAGGCAGCCGGTGACTCGTTGTCGTCGTAGCCATCGGCGCAGTCCGGGTCGCCGGGATCTATGCCGCCATCGTTGTCGTTGTCGGCAAAGTCATTGCACTGGGTCGTACCGAAGCCCACCTCGACCACGCCGCTGCCACAGTCGGGATCAGCGACATCCACCCAGCCATCAGAATCGTTGTCCTGGCCATCACTGCAATTGGGCGCCTGCTCGCTGGCGCCTGCCGCGCTCGCGCACTGGGGATCGTTGCCGTCGACCAGGCCGTCACTGTCGTTGTCGACACCGTCGCTGCACTCGCAGACCGAGGTGCCCGAAGATCCACACAGGCTGACCAGGTCGAAACCGCCTTCGTCGTCGTCGTTGGCATCCGTACAACCGGCATCCGCGAGGTCCAGCCAGCCGTCGCCGTCGTTATCAGTCCCATCAGCGCAGGCTGCAGCCTCGCTGGGGTCCGAGCTGTCCGTGCACTGAAGGTCGAGAGAGTCGACCGCGCCGTCGAGGTCGTTGTCCAGGCCATCGTTGCACTGGGAGATGGCGCTATCCGTCTCGTCGTCGTCGGTGCTGCCGAGACAGCCTGCATCTCCTGGGAAGTCGATCCAGCCGTCACCGTCGTCGTCGAGGCCATTGCTACAGGCCGAGGTCTCAGTATCGCCGCCGTTATTACAGTCGGGATCGAGAACGTCGACGAAGCCGTCGCCGTCGTTGTCGAGGGTGTCACTGCACTGGGTGAGAGCAGAGTCGAGCTCGTCGTCGTCGAGGGCATCGTCACAGCCGGCATCGAAGAGATCAAACCAGCCGTCACCATCGTCATCGATGCCGTTGGTGCAGGCGGAAGCCTCGCTGTCGTCCCCAGCGGGCGGGTGACCTGTCGGACCCGGAGCCGCCGTGCAGTGCGGGTCCTGGGAGTCTACGAAGCCGTCGCCATCGTTGTCGGCACCATCACTGCACTCCGTGTTGCCGGGGTCGAGCTCGCTCTCGTCCAGTGCGTCGGGGCAACCGAGATCATCCAGGTCGATCCAGCCATCACCATCGTTGTCGACACCATCGTTGCACGCCGGCGGAGCCTCGAGAGTATCGCTGGCAGCAGCACAGTCCGCATCCAGGCCATCCACCAGGCCGTCCTGGTCGTTGTCCAGGCCGTCGCTGCACTCGGTCGTGCCGGCGTTCGCCTCGTTGTCATCATTGGCACTGTCACAGCCGGGATCCGCGAGGTCGACCCAGGTGTCACCGTCGTTGTCCAGGCCATCACTACAGTCAGGAATGACCGGCGCTTCACTGTCGTCGTAGCCGTCACTGCATTCGCTGTCTGCCGCGTCGACATCGCCGTCGCCATCGTTGTCGGCGCCGTCGTTGCACTGGTTCGACGAGGCGGCCGCCTCGTTGTCGTCGTCCGCCGTGGCACAGCCCGGGTCGTCGAGGTCGATCCAGCCGTCGCTGTCGTTGTCCTCACCGTCCTGACAGGCGGGTACATGGGGCTCGCCTTCGTCGTCGCTGTATCCATCGATACAATCGGGGTCCTCGGAATCGACCGTGCCGTCACCGTCGTTGTCCTGCTCGTCGTTGCACTCGGTCGTACCGAAACCGCCGACCTCTTCCTGAGCCGGATCACCGCTGCAGTCGGGGTCCTCGAGATCGATCCAGCCATCACCGTCGTTGTCGAAAGTGTCGCTGCAAGTAGGAGTCGGGGGGTCCTCGAGTACCTCGAAGTCGGCCACCTCGGCCACCAGCACCTGTCCTTCAGCAAGGTTGAGTGGACCGGTCCAGGGAGACGAGGCCACCAGGGTTCCCTCGTCGTCGTAGCCGTAGGCGATGAGCCGCAGGCCCAGGGGAACGTTGACACCCGGATCGAGGGCGACGCTGGGGATGGCGTCGACCGCCTCGGCAAGACTCACAGGGATCCGCAGGTCGGGGTAGTTGCCGCCAGCCTCGGGGGCCACCATCTCGAGGTCCGTGTCAGCGATCGGCCCCTCGAGGTACGGCGTTCCTAGGGAATCAACCAAGGGCTGCAGCGGGTGCATCACTACGTCCAGTGCGATGATCTCGGCGAGGGTTGCAGGCACGTCGCTGCTCGTGACGCGGATGTCCAGCCAGGCCTTCGGCCCGCTCTCGGCCGGCTCACCCTGCGAGCAACTGCTGGCCAACAGCAGCGCCAGCACGCCAAACAGCGCACGAACGGCTCCAGCCGGAGATGGCGAGCGGCGCTGCAGTGTCATGAGCAGAGTGGATTCCTTCCAGGTACTCAGGGCAGGTTGAAGCTGAAGTCGGCAGGAGGTGGTGGCACGCCGGGTGGAGTGTCGCCGTCAACAGCGGCCCGGGACCCGAGCACCGCGGCCAGGGTGATGCCGACAGCAGCTCCGACACCACTGCCGATTGCGACCCAGAAGCCCGGCTGCTTGACTACCGCGGCGCCGGCTGGAGGTCCTCCGACCAGCTTGGTCGTGCTCTTCTTCTGGTAGTCGAAGCCCTCGAGACGAGCAGCAACCGTCGTCTTGCGGGATGGCCGGACCATGATCTCCTTGAGGAAGTCCATGTAACCGCCTGCGGCGACACGCACCGAATAGCGGCCGGGCTGGAGGTTCGCGAGTTCCTGCTTGCCGACCCCGATTGAGACGCCGTTGACGAAGATCTGCGCGGTCTTCACTGAGGGCCGTACCAGCAGGGCGCCGCCCTCTTTCACCATCTCCACGTCGACGGTAACGCTCTTGCCTGCCTCGACCACCACCTGCTTGAGGACTTCCGCTCTACCCTCTGCCCTAAGTCGCAGACCGTGATTGCCCACCTTGACGGGGTCGATGGTCGAAGGAGTCGGCCCGTAGTCCTTGCCATCGAACTGGATGCGGGCCCCCTCGGGGTCCGAGTGCACGACTACACTACCCAGGGAACCTCGCAGCTTGAGCTCGACGGGAGTCAGTGCCCCCGGCTCCAGCCGCACTTTGCCTTCCCAGACCCCAAACGCCTCGTGTTCCACCAGCAGGTCGTGCAGACCCGCCGTGGCAGGGTCAAGGACCACCTTTCGGCCGGTACCAATGTGCTTTCCGTCCAGGTAGACCTTGGCGTTTTCGACGTCGATTCGAACCTCTAAGCCAGGATCCAGGCGCATCAGGTTGGCCTTCAACTGCACCGAAGTATCGACCTTAATCGTGATGCTCTGTTCGAAGGGGGCGTAGCCAGCCCGCTCGACCCGAATGGTGTGCCGGCCGGCGCTGACCAGTTCGAGGATGGGAGCCTCGCCGATCAGATCGCCGTCTACGAACACCATGGCGCCAGTAGCGTTTGCCTCGACCTCGAGGATCCCCGTGGGGTTGGCAAGAGCAAGGCAGGGCAGACAGGTGGCGACGAGCAGTGCCTGAATGAAGGTTCTGAAACGAGTCGTCGTGTTCATCGGTGCAGAGGCTATCACTTTCGCAGGCTACCTCGTCACCCCACCCAGGGGGGCAGGTCCCGTAAGGCCCGACCCGAGGGAGTGCGAGTTGTGATCTTCTGGCGGTCGAGGAACTCGAGGAAGGGAATTGCGTGGCGTCGAGTCAGGCCACTGAGCTCCTTGAACTCGACGGGGCTGAGGAACTCATTCTTGCGGACGTGCGCCACCACCTGCTTCACCAGCCCGCGAAACGGCAACTGGGCTACCAGGTAGTCCTCGCTCACCCGAACCAGTTCTCCCTGCTCGACCAACCAGGCCAGCCCATCTGCCGGTAGCTGCAAACCCTGGGTCGCCTCTGCCAGGGAGGGAGGGTGGACACCCCCTGCAGCAAGACGAGCTACCAACTCATCGAGTACCGCGCGCATGGCCTCATCGGGACGGGCGGCATGGCTCGGCAATGCCAGGCGATGCCCCCTTCGCTCGCAACCGCTCGCCAAACAGAGCGCCGGGACCAACGCTTCGAAGACCCGTTCTCCCGGAACAGCTGGCAGGGATTGCCGCGCCTCGGCCAGCAGCGGCCCGTCGAGCAACGGATGCTGCTGGTGGTGGCGCTGCAGGAAAGCGGTCAGCGGCTCGGCCCATCCGCCCACCGCTCCCGTCCAGGTCCAGGCGGGCCGGTCCGCTGCCACCTGCACCGACTCGCCGGAGGCAAAGGCAGCGGCGGCAGCGTCCTCCACGGAGTTGGGGCCCGGGGGCAGTCGGCGGCGTAGAGCATGAAGGTCGAGGCTCTCTCCGGCGTGGCGACGCAAGAGCGCGACGACGCGGTCCACCTCGCTGGAGTCCGGGGCGGCCAGGACCGACATCAGTTCTGCGGCCGCTCGCCGCGTCCGGCGGACCAGTGGCGGGGGCTCAGGATCGAGGATTCTGCCCCCTCCCAGGGTCACCATGGGCGACTCCGCGCGAAGAACAAAGCGATCGCCGGCAACGAAACCCAGTTCTCTCGGCAGCAGCAACTGGGCAATTCCGGTGCCGCCGGGCAACAACTCGTCGGGTGCAGGGCCACCGGCGGCATCCACCAGCCGCACAGATACCAACTGCTCAGCAGTCCCATACAGCAATCGCACACGACTGTTGTTGGCCACCGGGCGAGGCGCATCTGCGAGCAACTCGATCTGGACATCAACCCGCACACCACAGGCCAGGGCGCCGGGGGTCGCAAGCCAGCACCCCGCCGGAACTGCGCTCGGTTCGAGCCCCTGTAGATTGAGCGCCACCCGGGTGCCCTGGACCACCTCCTGGGTGGCCTCTCCGTGCACCTGTAGGCCTCGAACGCGCACCTTGCGACGGCCTGGCAGCACCTCGAGACTCCCGCCGACCTCCACCCGACCATCGCGGGCCGTGCCTGTGACCACGGTGCCAAAGCCGCGAATCGAGAACGACCGATCCACGGGCAAACGGAACAAGCTGCCCTGGTGGCGAGCCGGCAGCCGCTCTGCAGCCGCACTGAGCGCATCCAGTAGACCCTCGAGCCCCTCACCGGTAACTCCGGACACCTGCCTGATCAGCGCCTCTGGCCAGGGGCTCGTCGACAGCAGGTCGCGAACATCCATCTCCGCCAACTCCAGCAACTCGGGGCCAACCAGGTCGGCCCGGGTCAACGCGACCACCAACTCGGGCACCGCGAGAGTGGCGAGGATGTCGAGGTGCTCACGGGTCTGGGGCATCACGCCTTCCTCTGCGGAGACGATCAACAAGGCCACGTCAACACCGCCGGCGCCGGCCACCATGGTCCGAACGAACTTCTCGTGCCCGGGCACGTCGACGATGCCAGCGAGCCGTCCGCTGGGAAGCACAAGCGAGGCGAAGCCCAGGACGATGGTGATGCCCCGTCGCTTCTCCTCTTCGAGGCGATCACAATCCGTGCCGGTGAGGGCGCGCACCAACGTGGTCTTGCCGTGGTCAATGTGGCCGGCGGTCCCTATGATGACCGCGCTGGTGCCGGAAGCCGCAGGCATCAGGTTGCTCCGTGACGCCCCAGTCGGGGCCGGGTTTGGACCTCGGCAGGATAGCAGCCGGCCGGCGCGGACTCGGGTGAGGCTCCAGGCGGGCGTAGAGTTACCCGGTGCAGACGGCACGGTTCACGCTTCGGAACCGTGTCAATTCAGGAGTGGAATGCCATGCGATTCTCAAGAGTTACCGTTGTGACCACGCTCTTCGCCGCCCTCGGCACCTTGCTGCTGAGCCCGGCAGGTGCCTCCGCCGAGAGTGACGGCATCCTCGATTCCAGCAGTGCCCGGTCCGATGAAGACTCCCATGACGCCGGCTGGACTCCCCTGTCCTCGCAGCGCGCTGCCACTCGAAGCAGCCTGGACAGCGATGGTGACGGCGTCCCGGGCTCTCTCGACAGAGATCCGGATGGTGACGGCGCGACAGGCAGTACAGGTCGAACCGCGGCGAATTGGAAGTCACGGTCCCACGACCTGCTGGTGCTGCACGAGAAGGCCTGGATCGCACCGACCCTGATCCACGCGGCAACGCCCGGAGTGCTGCTGCTGGCAGGACTCATCGACCAGGCCGCTCGCAACCCCGGCTGCTTCGACTGCGGCAACGAGGTGCAGTACGCCGCGTCCCTGGCCATCTATTTCCACTTCGGCTCAGTGATTGCGGCGGGCACGACCTGGGTGACCTTCGGTGAACTGCACAACCGGATCCGCCTGGCGCAGAGCCGGCCGAGGCTGATCGATCGCCTTCGCCAGACCAGCCGGGGACTCGGCGTCGGCGCGATCGTCGCAGGTACGATTGCCGCGACCAGCATCATCGCTTACGCGATCACCATCAACTCCGACGAACCCTGGAACAACCCGGTCTATGAGCTCACCCCACTGATGCTCGCGGGCTACATCCACTCCGGCCTGGCCGCACCCATCCTCGCCCACACTGCCCTTGCCAATGCTGCTTTCGCCGACCAGCTGCAGGCCATGCAGGATAGCGACCGCTCCGGCCAGGCGCCCGGCCGCACTCAGCCGAAGCCCAGGCTGCTGGCACTGTCTCCGTTCGGACTCGCGATCGCGTTCTGAGCGGCAGACTGTCAGTGCTGTACGCGCCGTCTTCGCGACGCCCCGACCAGCATCAGCAACAGGACAGGTGACAGCGAAGACACCGTGCCGCTCGACAGGCTGGACTGGCAGGAGCAACCACCGGCTGCGTCCTCCGCACAGGGCCGGTTGCCCGCATCGTCCGCATCTTCACCACCCTCGGCATTCGCCTCACCATCACAGTCGTTGTCCTGGCCATCGCACAGCTCGGTGCCGCCAGGCGCATTGGCTACATCCGCGTCGTCGCAGTCCGCGCAGGACAGAGAGCCGTCTGC
>CAZBDA010000089.1:6922-21921 GCA_964490445.1 uncultured Rickettsiales bacterium
CAGTCGTTGTCCTGGCCGTCACACACCTCGGTGCCGCCGGGAACGTTGTTGACGTCCGCATCGTCACAATCCACACAGGACAGGGAGCCGTCGGCATCGCCGTCCACCTCTCCGGCGGTATCAAAGTCAGCGATGGAATTGCAGTCGTTGTCCTGGCCGTCGCACACCTCGGTACCGCCGGGAACGTTGGTGGCGTCCGCGTCGTCACAGTCCGCACAGGAAAGCGAGCCATCACCGTCGATGTCCACCTCACCGGCGGTATCGAAGTCAGCGATCGAGTTGCAGTCGTTGTCCTGGCCGTCACACACCTCGGTGCCGCCGGGCGCGTTGGCGCCATCGGCAGGCGCGCAGTCATCGGGGTCCAGCGAGCCATCATTGTCGCTGTCGGTGTCGAGGTAATTCGGCGTGCCGTCGCCATCGGAGTCGTCATTGGTCGGGTCGCCGTCTCCGTCGATGTCCTCGGCGGTATTGAGCAGGCCATCACAATCGCCATCCTCGTAGACGGAGCCTGTGACAGCCGGGTCAGTAGAGTCGCAGTCGACAGCATCGATGGTGCCATCACCATCGCTGTCGAGGGGGTTGTTGGGATCACCCACCTCGGTAAGGTCGTCAATACCATCACCGTCGGTATCTACCAGGGTCTCATCGGTTCCCAGGTCAAATTCGTCGAGGTCAACCAGGCCGTCACTGTCGGTGTCATCCTGAGAGCACAGGCTCTGGTTGAGGGGCGACACCAGCGAGTACTCGATGTTCTCCTGGGAGTAGTTGTAGAAACCGAAATTGCCGGTCGGAAAGACCCCGGTCTCGTCGAACTCCAAGGTGCCGTCGACATAAACCTGGAAGCCACTGGTCGAGTAGGAGACCTCGATGTTGTAGTAAACATGGTCGGCCCATCCGGTGCTCCCGATGGTGTTTGCCTGGGCAAGTTCTGTAATGTTTCCGGTGTGATACCAGAAGTCATCACCCACGGCTCCCTGGACCCGGTAGACCCGCAGACCCGGAGGAAACGACTGATAGGCCTGCTTCCAGTCGAACAGCAGCCAATCGGCGTTGGGATCAACATTTTCGCCCTGCTCGTAGCCGATGCTCCAACCAATGAAATCGTCATCGGCACTCGTTTGAACTGACAGCGTAAAGCCGATGGTCACGCCCGGCGCGGGAAGAGTAGAGCCATAGATGGCGGGGCTTGCATTCTGGCTCTGGTACACCGTCAAACCATCGGTCGAGACCGTCCATTGCGGCGGAGTGCCGTCGTCATAGAGGACCTCGTTGAAGTCCAGCGAGAAGCTCGCAGCAGCACAGGTCCAGCCTGCTTCGGGCTGGCAGCTGGCATCACAACCGTCACCTGAGGTGATGTTGAGGTCATCACAGGACTCGCCCGTGTCCACGACACCGTCACCACACACCGCAAGCGCGATGCAAGGTGCCAGCAGGATTCCGAGCATGGCGACCAGGGCGGAAGGCTACTTAAAACTGAGATAGGCTCGGGGCATCAAAGACTCCTGTGGCGGGATGGGACAGGGAGTCTCCCATACAAGAAGCCAAGTACTCAAACCGAGACCGCTGACAGGCTGGTCAGAGCCCCTGGCTGAGCACATCGTTGGCAACCAAGGAGGCGATTTGTTACTTATGTAGCTTCGCTTTCCGGCCCAGATATGCCCATCGACGAATCACGCATCTTCCAGCCCGTCCAGATCGCGGTCCTGACCGTCTCGGATCGACGCACTCTCGAGGATGACCGCTCGGGAGCGGTGCTGGTCGAGAGCGCCGAGAGCACCGGCCACCACGTCATCGAACGTCGCATCGTGCGTGACGAACCCGCCGAGATTGAGGCGATCCTGCGCGAGTGGATCGCGCGCGACGACGTCGACGTGGTGATCGCCACCGGTGGCACCGGCGTGACCGGACGAGACACCACACCCGAGGCCTTCGCCGCGGTCTACGACAAGGAAATCCCCGGATTCGGCGAACTGTTCCGCTGGCTCAGCTACCAGAAGATCGGCACCTCGACCATCCAGAGTCGCGCCGGCGCTGGGGTCGCAGGAGGTACCTACCTGTTCTCGCTGCCCGGCTCACCGGGCGCCTGCAAGGATGCATGGGATGGCATCCTGGCCAGCCAACTGGACTCACGCTTCCGACCCTGCAACTTCGTCGAGTTGATGCCACGACTGCGCGAGACCTGAGGGGCATCCGGCAAGCAAGTCGTCTATTCTGCAGGGTCCGAGAGCGAGGTGCCGTGCAAAGACAAGCCCAACAGCGCCCATTGCGAAACGGATTTGTGTGGCTGGCTCTGGCGGCCGTGGTCCAGGCCCTGAGCCTGCCCCTGGCAGGCTGCTTCAGCGACAACGAGATCCGCAGTTGCGTGACGCCTATCGACGTCGGCATCACCCAGCCGAATGACGGCACCGAGTACCTGCAGGGCGACGCGATCCAGGTCGATGCCAACGTCCGTAGCATCTGCGGTTCCGCCTATCTCGACAACGCCATCTACGTGCTCAGCTCCAACGTCGACGGCGAGTTGGGCGGACAGTGGAGCTTCGAAGATGGCGCCTACCTGTTCCTGACCGACCAGGTTCTCACCACCGGCGCCCACACCCTGACCCTGGCTGTCGACAGCGAAAACTCGGCCAGTGGCCAGGATGCGGTCGACATCGTCGTGGCGGAGAATGCGCCGCCGAGCGTGACGCTGCTCGCCCCCACCCCCGGCAACAACGAGTTCGAGATGTCCGACGGGGTCACGGTGACCGCCACCGTCGCTGATCCTCGCGAGCCCCTGGACTCCCTGCTGCTCCACTGGACCGTCAACGGCCTCGCCTGGGACGAGGCGCCCGAAAACACCGACGCAGAGGGCAACGTTGCCTTTGTCCTCAGCGGTGCCGATGCCGGCTGCCACGAACTGCGAGTCACGGTTACCGATAGCCTCGACCAGCAGGCAAGCGACAGCTCCGAGTTCGTGCTGTGGGCCGAACCTGCCGATCTGACCCCGTTCCAGTGGTGGATCGACCAGGACGGCGACAGCTTCGGATCGTCCGTCGGCTCGATCACCTCGTGCACCAGCCCCGACGGCGAGTGGATCAATCCAACCGCCGAGGACTGCGACGATTCCGCTGCCGAAGTGCATCCCGGCCACGCCGATTACTGCGCCGACGGGACCGACTCCGACTGCAACGCCATCACGCCAGTCGGCTGCTTCCCTTCGGGCGACATGTCGGCGCTTCTCAGCGACGCGGCGATCAGTGGCGCCTATGACCTCGTCGCAGGGCCAGGAGACATCGACGGCGACGGCTGGAACGACCTCGCCCTCGGCGGCGATGACATCAACATGCACATCGTTCGGGGGCCCACTCTGGGCGCTCTGAGCACAGACCTGGCACTGAGCAGTGCCCACCAGCCCTTCAACACGGACAACCCACTAGGCTCCCTGGGCCAGAGCATCGACGGAGGGCACGACATCAACGGAGACGGCATAGTGGACCTGTTGCTCGGCAACCCCAGCTGGGGGGTGCGAGAAAACAACTGGTGCACCAACTACAGCGGCGTCGCACACCTGCAGTTGGGGGGCTCCTCCCTCGCCTCCGGTGCCTTGAGTGTCGAGAGCGGAGTGACAGCCGCCGACGCCACGGCAGGCGACACCGTTTCGATTTCCGGGCCGTACCAGGTAGGCACCTGCACCTATGCAGACAACCACATGGGCACAGCCGTCACCTGGCTTCCCGACGCAGACGGAGACGGGCTGCCCGACTTCGCGGTGTCCGCCAACGAAGACCTGGGCACCCAGGACGGCTCTGTGTACATCTTCGTGTCCAGCGACCTGAGTTCGACCACTTCGGGCGAGATCGTCAACAGCGGCTACCGGGTGCGCCTCAACGGCTCCGCCACCGACGCACGACTGGGTGCCGCCCTGGGCACCGCCGATGTCGACGGTGACGGCCTCAGTGACCTGCTGATCAGCTCCCTACCTGACGACCCGGACGCCGCCGGAACCGTCTATGTGGTGTTCGGCCGCGACCTTCCCATCGCGCAGACCGAGATGCCGGTCCTCGGACTGGCCAGCCTGACCTTTACCGGTGCGTCGGCCGGCGCCCGCGCCGGCACATGGCTCGAGGGAGTCGGGGACCTCGATGGCGACGGAGACGAGGAATTCCTGGTCAGCGCGCCAGGCGAGCGCGGCGGGGACGGGGTGGTCTACCTCGTGCCCGGCTTCTACGAGGTCAACTCGACCTATTCTCTGGAAGACCCCCTCTCGGCGCTGACTTCGCCCAATGCCACCGGCATCGTGCGCTTCGTCGGAGCAACCGGTGACGGCCTACGGATGGCTCGAGGAGCAGGCGACATCAATGGCGACAGTCACAACGATTTTCTCATCGGCGCCCCCGGCAACAGCACGGGAGCTGCCGGTGCTGGCGCTGCCTACCTCCTGTACGGCGGGCCCGACTTCTGGGGCTCCTGGTGGGACAGCAGCGGAGCCCCACGCGCCGAGGTGATGCTGGACGACGCAGCAGCAGCAGGAGTCACGACAGCGAGGATCTACTCGAGCACCGAACACGAGAACTTCGGCTACACGCTGGACGGCCTCGGCGACGTCAGCGGTGACGCCTTCGCCGACATCGTGGTCGGTGCCTCGCCAGGCGGCGGCACGGTCCGGGTGTTCTTCGGTGGCGGCACCTGAGCCGACTAGCTGTCCCGAGCCTCCAGTTCCTGCATCGCGCTGAACACCTCTTCCGGAAGAGCTGCCTTGGCGGCCAGGTTGAAGTCGTAGCAGACCACCGTACCCTCGCCCTCCGCGACCAGCCGCTGGTGCCGGTCGCTGTACACGCGGTACTCCATGACAAAGCGATCCTCTGCGAAATCCCGCGAGGAAACAGTCACCGTGATGCGATCTGGGAAGGTGACAGGAAAGCGATAGCGACAGCTCATCTCAGCGAGAATTGGTCCGACACCATGCGCTTCCATGTGCCGCAGGAAGCCGGTGTCCCGGAAGTAGCGTATGCGCGCGCTCTCGCACCAGCGCAGGTAGACGATGTTGTTGACGTGCTGGAAGGCATCCATGTCGCCCCAGGCGACGTCGACCTCGATTCGAACCGGGGCAGGATCTTCGGCAAGAAGGAGCGGTGCCCGCCGGTGGCTCGAGTTCGTCATGACATCTCCTACAGCTGCGCCCCGCAGAACATGCAGTGCACCGCATCGTCGGAATGGCCTTGCCGCCCACAGTCCGGACACGCCTGGGTGTTCTCGGGCGTCCGTCGCGACAACTCCACGGTCACGATGCCCGTGGGCACCGCGATCAGCGCATAGCCGAGCACCATCACGATGGACGCGAGCAACTTGCCGACATGGGTCTGGGGGACGACGTCGCCGTAGCCGACAGTGGTCATCGTCACCACGGCCCAGTAACAGGACTCCGGGATGCTGCTGAAACCGCTGTGTTGCCCTTCCACCAGGTACATCACGGTTCCAATCAGGAGGAGTAGGGTCAACACCGAACCGAGGAACACCGTGATCTTGGACCTGCTCGCCTTCAACGCCAGCAGAAGCATCCGTGACTCGCTGACCATCTGCAGGATCTTGAAGATTCGAAACACCCGCATCAGGCGAATCGCGCGAATGAGGAGCAGCGACTGAAGACCACCGAGAAGCAGGCTCAGGTAGGTCGGCACCACAGCCAACAGGTCGACCACCCCATAGAAGCTGGTGGCATAGCTCATCGGCTTGCGAACCACCGCCAGTCGAACGATGTATTCGATCGTGAACAGGATGGTCACGATCCACTCGAAGGTACGCAGTTCGACGCCCCAGACCTCACGTATCTCCTGCATGCTTTCCAGGCAGACGGCGACCACACTCGCCATGATGAGAATCAGCAGCAACGAGTCGAACAGGCGGCCCTGCGGCGTATCCGACTCGAAGATGATGCTGTGTAGCTTCTCTCGACGCGACATACGCGAGAGATCGTTGGAAGTGGTCAACGCAGCCTCCGCCGCACGGCCAGCACGACCAGCAACAGCAAGGCAGCCGCCCCGGCGTCGTGCTCGCCGAGCCCACAGCTGCAGCCTGTGTCGCGGCGAGCAGTTCGGCCCCCATCGTCGTCGTCCGCCGAGTCGTCGTCGCCTGCGGAGTCATCGTCATCTTCGGACGAGTTGTCGTCGTCGTCGTCCGCGGAACTATCGTTGTCGTCATCGTCACCGGCCGAGTCATCGTCACCTGGGCTGGCGTCATCATCGTCGTCGCCGACGCCGGGGTTCAGCAGGCGATCGGCTACCTGCTGGAGGACGAGACGGTCGTCGCCATCGATGCCAGCGTGGGCCCACTGGGGACCCACGGGGCTCTGTCCGGTAAGGAACGCGTACAGCACACAGGCGCTGAGGTAGGTGCCGTGCACGCTGGGATGGCTACCGTCTACGGTGTACAGGCGGCTGAACAGGGTCGAAGCCGCATGTGGGTCCTGGTCCTGCGCGACCAGCTCATCGTAGATCTGCCGCCAGCCCAGACCTACCGGAACCACCTCCACGGGGTAGCCGGCCGCCTCGATTGCTACTCGGTAGCCATCGTAGCCATCGGCAAGGTGGCCCTGCATCGTTGGGAAGTCGGGGTACCGGGACTGGTTCTGCGGGTCACCGTCGAAACGCCCCCAGGTCATGAACAGTCGAGTCTCCGCGCCCCGCTGGTCAATCAGCGCAGCCAGCCCAACAGCAGCATCTCGACTGGCGACGTACGAAGGGTCGGCGGCGGGAAAGCCGGGGATCTGGCTCTGATCCTGCAGCACCACGAAGTCCCACTGGTGGTCGGGGTCACTGTCGGTGAGAAAGCCGTGCAGGTTGGTGCCCAGCAGCCCCGCCTGCAGGTAGTGACCCGCCAGATCGCGTCCGCCGGGAGCCACCGCCGCCACCGAGACATCAGTCCAACCAGGCTCCCCCTCGAGCACCAGCTGGCGGTAGCTCTCGGCGAGCGACTCGGGGGAATTCGCCGAGGTGTAGCTGTTCCCCACAAACAGGACGGCATGATCCACCGCAAGTGCAGGACAGGGCAGCAGCAGGGACGCTGCAGACAGAAGGATCGGCACGAGCCCGAGCGTCGGCAACTTCAGAACCATGAAACGACATCCTCCAGCGTGCTCAGCACGTCGTACACGTCGAGCACCTCCTGGGCAGTCTGGACATCCATATCCAGGGTCATCGACAGGAAGTTGGCAGCGGAGCTCGAGCGTACTGCAACCTGGTTGTCAGTGACCTCGATGCCGGTCACCTCTTTGATCCTTGCGCGGATCCGTTCCGACATGTCGTCCTCGTTGCGATAGATGACCTTGAAGGTATACGGACCGGGAAAGCTGTGCTGTGACTCCAGCAGGGCGAGCAGTCTCGCCTTTTCCAACCGCTCCTCTTCCTCGTTCATCAGCCGCGCTCCAATTCGCCAGACCAGAGGATACCTGCGACTGCCTCGACCGCCAGCGCCAGGGCCTCGGGGTCACCGCGCTGCTCTTCGGGCACAAAAGAGACTGTCGCCAACAGCGGGCTACGTCGCGGCAACAAGCGGGCAAGTTCCTCGGCATTGGTCTGCTCGGCAAGACTGGGCTCCCCTCCGTGCACCGTGTTGAGGACGACTCCGATTGCCGGAACCTCGTGCTGCTCCAGGGCTTCTACCGTCAGCAGAACGTGGTTCAGTACGCCGAGGCGGTTGGCCGCCACCACCAGGGTGGGCAGGTGCCAGCGAGCAGCAAGGCCGGTCACGGACAAACCCGGCGCCACCTCCACCAGGGCGCCACCCACACCCTCGACCACCAGCACACCACCAGCAGCACGGAGAGCCTCAAAGCGCCGGTCGAGCGCCTGGATGTCGATCTCGACCCCAGCACGCCGGGCGGCAAGCACCGGAGCCAGCGGCTCGGGCAGGGCATAGACCACGCAGTCTTCGTGGCCGGGCCTACCAGCACAACGAGCGAGCAGCGCAGCATCGGCAGGAATTCCGTCCGCCTCGGCGGTACCCGACTCCACGGGCTTCAGCGCCATCACCGGCAGGCCGCGCTTACGGCGCCACGCGCACAGCCCCGCCGCCACCAGGGTCTTTCCGACTCCGGTATCGGTCCCGGTCACCATCAGCTTGGTAAGCGCCATGACGGCTCAATCCAACCCGGAGCAGACTTGCTCGATGCTGGCATGCACAGCACCACACAGCAGGCTCAACTCGTCCTGGCTGATGGACAGGGGCGGCATCAAGACCACAACGTTGCCGAGCGGCCGGATCAACACGCCGTGCTGCATCGCCGCCTCGGCCACCCGGTAGCCGACCTGCAGGGCCGGATCCCAGGCCTCGCCCGTGCGCTGGTCGCGCACCAACTCGATGCCCGTCATCACACCAAGCCTGCGGACGTCACCAACATGGGCTAGTTGAGCGATGTCCTCGAGAGCATCGCTCAACTGCGCCAACCGGGGCTGAAGCGCCTCGAGCACAGCCTGCTCTTCGAACACGTCCAACGAGCCGAGCGCCGCCGCACAGGCAAGTGGATTGCCCGTGTAGGAGTGGCCGTGGAAGAAGGTGCGAAACTCGTCGTAGCGGCCAAGGAAGCCCTCGTAGACCCTCTCGCTGGTAAGGGTAGCCGCCAGCGGCAGGACACCGCCGGTGATACCTTTCGCAAGGCACATCAAGTCCGGGACGATGCCTGCCTCTTCGCAGGCGAACATCCGCCCGCTTCGACCGAAACCCGTGGCCACCTCGTCGACGATCAGCAGACCGCCGAAGCGCCGACAGAGCTCGGCCGCGCGACGCAGGTAGTCGGTCGAATGCCGAATCATGCCAGCCGCCCCCTGCATCAAGGGTTCGACGACCAGCGCCGCCAGCCGGCCCTCGCAATCCCGGAACATCTCCTCGAGGGCATCGAGGCACTGCTGCTCGTGCTCAGCGACGTCCCCGCCGAAGGCGCGGTGATACGGGTCCGGTGCCGGCGCTCGGCGCACCTCGAACAGCAGCGGCCCATACACCGAGTGGAACAAGTCGATGCCGCCCAGCGATACGCTGCCCAGGGTGTCGCCGTGGTAGGCGTTGCTCAACGCAACGAACACATCCCGGCCGCGCAAGCCGGAATCCCGACTCTGAGCGTAGAACTGGTAGGCCATCTTCAGGGCGATCTCCACCGCCGTGCTGCCCGAGTCGCTGTAGAAGACGCGACTGAGCTGGTCGCCGCCCGGGGCGATGTCCAGCAAGCGCTTGCCGAGCTGAGTCGCGGCGACGTTGGTGGGACCCAGGAGTGTCGCGTGGTCGAGCGCGCTCAACTGCTCGCGGACTCGCCGACTGATCGTGGGATGGCAGTGACCGTGGATGTTCACCCACAGCGAGGAGACTCCATCGAGGAAGGCCCGACCGTGGATGTCGCGCAACCAGTTGCCCTGGCCTTCGGCGATCACCAGCGGCCGACCCTCGACATAGGCCGCCATCTGCGTGAACGGCTTCCACAGGTGGCTTTGGTCCCAGGACTCCAACTCGTCGATCTCAGCTTTCGACCAGTGGCTGACCCCGGTGAAGGGCTGCAGTTCGTCGGCGCTGGGAAAGGGGAACGACATCGGCAGGAGGGTATCAGGGCAACAGCGGCGCCGCCTCGACTGCGTCCGGGACCAGCGCGGAGGCTCCCAGCTCATCGGCCAGGGTCGCCAGGGCGGACAGAGCCAAATCGACGTGCTGATCTTCGTGGGAGGCACTCAGAGTGAAGCGAATGCGGCAACTCCCGCGGGCAACCGTCGGGGGACGAATGGCCATCGCATAGATGCCCTCGTCCAGCAGGCGGTGGAAGAAGGCCATGGCCCGCTCGGCGCTACCCAGGAGCAACGGCACAATGGGCACATCCGGATCGCCGGCGACCTGGAATCCCAGCGCCGCTGCTCCCTCGCGCAAGCGCAGCGACAGCCGCGCGAGACGGTCGCGCATCTCGGCACCCTCGTCGGAGCGCACAATCTGCAGCGCCTCCAGTCCGGCCGCTGCCGCTGCCGGCGGCAGGCCCGTCGAAAAGATGTAGGCCCGCCCGCGGTTGCGCAACAGATCCACAGTCGCCGCATCGGCGGCGACGAAGGCGCCGTGGGCGCCCAGCGCCTTGCCCAGGGTGCCAACCCGGGCCAACAACTCGCCCTGCTGGCCTGCTTCGGCAGCGACGCCGCGGCCCCCGGGCCCGAGCACACCGAACGCGTGGGCCTCGTCGACCAGCAAGTGAGTGTTGCCTGCCCCAGCAGCCTCGCGCGCTGCCAGCCAGCCGGCCACGTCGCCACGCTCACCATCCATGGAATACAGGCCTTCCCCGACGATAAAACGCTCACCTTCGACCTCGCGCTCGAGCCCCCGGGCGAGGGACGCTCGGTCACCGTGGCGAACGATCTTTACGCTCGCACGCGACAACCGGCAGCCGTCGATCAGCGAAGCGTGGTTCAGGGAATCGCTGACCAACAGGTCATCGCGGCCCGCCAGGCCCTGCAACATGGACAGGTTGGCCTGGAAGCCCGACGAGCACAGGATGGCCGCTTCCGTGCCCAGCCAGTCTGCCAATGCCTGCTCGAGTTGCCCATGGATAGGCAGGGTGCCAGCGATCAGGCGGCTGGAACCGGAGCCGCCACCGTAGCTGCTCGCACCCTCGGCAGCGGCTCCTCGGACCCGCTCATCGAGCCGCAGGCCCAGGTAGTCGTTGCTGCAGAACAGTAGGCATTCACGTCCGCTCACCCTGCCGGAGACACCATCTCGGGTGTCGACCACCGGCGGCGCGCGGTGCAGACCCGCCTCTCGAATCGCCTGCAGGCGGCGCTGCACAAAGCGTGGCTGGGACACAGAACCGCCGCTCTACGATGGACGAGTCAGGGCGCGGAACGCTTCCTCGAGGCTCTCCTGCTCACGGTGCAGACCAAGCAGAGTCCAGCCACCGTTCACCGCCGCCTCGAAGATCGTCGCGCGAGGGTCATCGCTTGCTTCGGTGAGCAGCGACCAGGCCCTCGTACCCGGACCTTCGCCGGGAGCGGGGCGCACCTCACGGACACCAGCGACCGCAGCGAGCTCGCCACTGAGATCCGCATCGCCACGCACCAGCACCTCGATCCGGCTACCACCAGCAGCCTGGGCTTCGATCTCGGCCGGAGTTCCCAGTCCGACGATGCGTCCTTCCGAGACGATCAGCACACGACTGCACAGCGCGGAAACCTCCTGCAGGATGTGGGTCGAAAGCAGGATGGTCTTGGTCTTGCCAATGTCGCGAATCAGATCCCGAATCTCGGCAATCTGGTTCGGATCAAGACCCGAAGTCGGTTCGTCCAACACCAGGATCGGAGGGTCGTGAACCAGGGCCTGAGCTAGGCCGACTCGCTGCCGGAATCCCTTGCTGAGCTCGCCGATGGGACGTCTGAACACCGCCTCGAGACCCAGGTGGTCCACCACGGCGGCGATGCGCTTCGACCGCAAATCGCGGTCCAACTGGCGCACGGAACAGATGAAGTCGAGGTAATCACAGACGAGCATCTCCCGGTAGACCGGCGCGCTCTCGGGCAGGTAGCCGATCCGCCGCCGCACCTCGAGAGAATCAGCGACAGCATCGAGGCCGTCGACATGGGCGCTGCCCGAAGACGGCGCGACAAATCCGCACAGGATCTTCATCGTCGTGGTCTTGCCGGCGCCGTTGGGCCCGAGGAATCCGACCACTTCGCCGGGCTCCACCGAGAAGGTCAACCCTGCCAGCGCAGTGGTCGCGCCGTAGGCCTTGTGCAGGTCGCGTACCTCGATGCTCGGCATGGCTCTCTCCTCGTTCAAATGCCTGGCACAGAGCCAAGACCGCAGGTTCAGCCTTATAATCCGACGCCTCCCCGAGGGCAACGCAACACATGAACCCTGCAGACAACAAGGGCTGGCATCGCCTCGCAGACTTCGTCCTCGGAGCGAAAAGGCTCGGCCTCGTATTCCTGGCGATCGGACTCCTCGCGGCGTCCTCGCTGACCCTGTTGCGCTTCGACTTCAGCCCGCAGACCCTGTTCGACACGACCTCCGAGCGCGCCGCCACCTATTTCAAGTACCGGGAGATCTTCGGCGCTGACGACCACCACCTGATGTTCCTGGTGGAGGGGGATCTCGGCAAGCCCGGCACCTGGCAGGAGATCGACCGCCTCGAGCAGCGCCTGCGCAACGAAGTGCCCGAGGTCGAAGCCACGTGGTCATTACTCACCCTTCCGGTGCCCCGCTCAGACGGGCCGGGCAGGCTGAACATCGCGCCCCTGCCCGCCGAAACACCCACCAGTCCCCACGAGGCGGAGGCTTTGATCGCCGAGGCCAGCGACCATCCCCTGCTCAGAGACCACCTGATCAGCCGTGACCGTACGGTCACGGAAATCCTCTTCAAGGTCGCCGACGACGTCGCGCAGATGGCGCAGGTCGGCCCCCTGGTCGACAAGCTCACGCAGATGTCGGCAGAAGCCGAAGCGGCCGCTCCGGGCACCCGCTTCCAGTTGCTGGGAGCGCACGCGTACCGCTCGACGGTGGTCAAACAGATGATTGCCGAGGAGATCCGCTTCATCCCGCTGACCGGGCTCGTACTCGGGCTGGTGCTGTTGCTCCTATTCCGTTCGTTCGTCGGCGTCATCGTGCCACTGCTGTCGGTTCTGCTGGGAGCCCTGCTAACGCTCTCGGCGATGGCGTTGACCGGCGAGGGCATCAACATCATCAACACGATCACGGCGACACTGGTGCTGGTCATTGGGGTGGCCGATGCCATCCACATGATGACCCGCTACGGCCAGGAACGAATTGCAGGGGCCGACCGCGCGCGTGCAATGCGGCTGGCGCTGGTCTCCGTGGGAGCCGCCTGCTTCCTGACTTCCTTCACGACTTCGGTGGGTTTTGCAACCCTGCTGACCGCGCGGCTACCCATCCTCAACAGCTTCGGCCTGTACGCGGCGCTGGGGGTCATGCTCACCTTTGTCATGACGATCGTGTTCGTGCCCTGGGCTCTGGCTCGATCACCCATTGACCCGGTCGCCAACCCGCGCGCCCTCCGAGACGACGGCGGCGAGGGTGCCGACTGGTTGCACCGGCTGTTGAGCCGGCAAGCACAGTTCGTACAACGCAACGTCAAGGCCGTCCTGCTCACCGCCCTGCTGATCACCGCCGGCTTCGTAGCAGGCATTCCCAACACCCGGGTCGACAACTTCATCATGGAGTACGTGCCCGAAAGCAATCCAATCCGTGCGGCGCACCGTCTCATGGAGGACAAGCTGGCGGGCATCGTGTACGTCGATGTGCTGCTCGAGATCGATGGCAATTCTGGCCCGGTAGCATCCTGGCACGACCCACAGATGCTGCAGCTCGCCGCGCGCGCCGAGCGGCGGCTGCTCGACTCACCGGGCATCCGAGCTACGGACTCCGTGCTGGGGCTGCTGCGCGAGATGCACTACGCGCAGCGCGGCGGCGCGGCGGCCGGACAGGACCGAAGCACGCTGCCGGGGACCGCCGCCGAAGTCGCCCAATTGTTGCTACTCGCCGAGCTATCGGGAGAGGCCGAGGTGGTCCACAGCCACCTGACCATGGACCGAAAGCTGCTGCGTATCTCGGCACGCTGTGCAGACCTCGGGGCACAGCGCTACCTCGCCCTGGAGAAACAGATCTACCAGGAGATGGAAGTCCTATTCGAGGCTGCAGCGGCACCGGTCAAGGTCACCCTGACAGGCACCACCCAGGTGGGCTACAGCGGCATCGACTCCCTGATTCGAGACCTGCTGAAGAGTCTCAGTTGGGCCTTTGTCCTCATCTTCATCACTCTGTGTGTGCTGTTTCGCTCGTGGAAACTCGCGGCACTGGCCATGGGACCGAACCTGCTGCCCATTATCGCGGTGCTGGGCGCTCTCGGGTGGATCGGCCAGCACCTGGAAACCCTGTCGGCAATGGTGTTCTCCATCGGCCTGGGCATCGCGGTAGACGACACCATCCACTACCTGGCCCGCTACTGTCAGGAGGTACGCGCCGGCCACAGTCCCGAGGAAGCCGTGCAACGCACGACCGAACGGACAGGTCGCGCCATCCTCTATACCTCTGCGGTCCTGTTGCTCGGCTTCGGGGTGCTCTACACCTCGGTTTTCCCGCCCAACAGGAGTTTCTCGGTACTGGCAGGCTCAGTGATTTTCGCCGCCGTGCTCGCCGACCTTTATGTCCTGCCAGCGCTCCTTTTGTTCTTCCGACCGAAGGTTCCCGGCACTTCCACGGCCGGCTGAAGGGCGGCGTAAGGGATACACTGCAAGCGAATTTGCCGTGCCGGGCATCAAGCTGCCCGTTATGATGGTCCGGCAACTGCTTAGGGAGCCTGCCATGCAACTGTTCAAAAACCTTCTCTCTGTCCCCGTCCTTCCCAAAACCCTAAGCCTTGCAGTAGCCGCCGGCATGCTGGTCACACCGCTGCCCGCTCTCGCCTGCGGAGGTCTGTTCTGTCAGACCCAGCCAGTCGAACAGAACGCCGAACGGATCCTCTTCGAGGTGAATCCCGACGGCACCATCTCGGCGATCGTCGAGATCACCTTCACCGGCAGCGCGTCGGATTTCTCGTGGGTGGTTCCAGTGCCGGACACGCCCACGGTAGACGTGGTTCCGCAGTCGACCCTGTCGCTGCTGGACACTGCCACGGTGCCGCAGATCATCCCCCCACCCACCACCTGCACCAACGCCCTGTTCCCGCCGATGATGGGTGGCGCTTCCAACGAGAGCGACTCCGCCGCCTTCGATGGTGACGACGACGATTCGGGCGTCGACGTGGTCGACCTGCCTGCTGTCGGCCCCTACGACGACATCCGCGTGGTGTCCTCCGAGGACCCACAGGCACTGATCGACTGGCTGCAGGAAAACCAGTATCTCATCACCGCCGAGATGGAGCCCTTCGTCGCCAACTACGTCGAGCAGGGCTACAAGTTCCTCGGCATGAAGCTGGCACCGGGCGCCGGAACCCAGGACATCGCCCCGGTGAAGATCACCTTCCCCTCTGACCAGCCGATGGTGCCCATCGTGCT
>CAZBDA010000090.1:0-21551 GCA_964490445.1 uncultured Rickettsiales bacterium
CGCTGGTGTCGTCGTCGCCGCTGGTGTCGTCGTCGCCGCTGGTGTCGTCGTCACCGGAGGTGTCGTCGTCATCGCCGGGTCGGCCCCGGTCTGCACAGGACGGCAGGGCGAGCAGCAGCAAGGCCACCATGCCGGGGAGCAACAAAGTCTTGAAGTTCACGTCAGTCTCCAAAGTTCGAGGCCTGCTGGCAGCCTCTTAGCGGAGGCCAACCGCGGGGGCAAGTCCGAACCGGCGCGACGCGCGCGGCGTTCCACGAGAGTGGTCGTTGCCCCCGGTGACAGCTGCGCCGCCGAGGCTGTAACCGACTGGCACCCAGCCGGGTCCAGCTCGTCAGAGCCGGGCGACGCCGTCTCGTCTATACGAAGAAACCCCGATCGCGCACCGTTTGGGGCAACTGGTAGTAGTCGAAGTTCAATACGCCCACCATCGTCGCGCCATCGAATCCAAGGGCCACCATCTCTTTGCTCATGACGCGGTGACTCTGGCTGATCATCGCGGCAAGGCCTGCGGCAACCCGCCGACCAACCGTACCCACGAGGATGCGATTGAAAGCGACGTGCCCGAGCTCGTCAGTCATCACCTCGATGAGCCGCTCTTCCATGGACTCGCGCAGCTGCGGCTCGTCGGGGAACAGGCTCGACAGACGGGTCAGCAGCCAGTTGAACGCGTGCAGACCGCTGACTTCCGCCGCCAGGAGCAGGGGATGCATCAACACCTGCGGCGCCTTTGCGATGCCGCCGATAAGTATGCGCAGCGGCCATGGGGGCGACCAGGAGTTCCCCAGGTTCAATGCCGGGAAGTGCCCTGTCGCTCCCACCAGCAGGCGGGTGTGATAGTCCTCCTCGGCGAGCACCACCCGCGAGATCTCATCGCAAAGGCGCGCACTGTCCCACAGGTGCGAGCGGGCCTCACGCGTCTTCTCGACCCCGTACGCCTCGCCCGCATTGATCTTCACAAAGGCCATCAGCGCCATCTCCTCTTCGCTGACGTCGCGCTCCCGAAAGTCTGCGTAGTTGCGGTTGAAGCGCTCGCAGTCAACCTTCGTGTGGCTCTGGTACAGGTCGCGGTCAAAGGACACCATCGTGTCCTCGCGCCGCGCGAAGGCACCTTCACCGGCGAGCTTGCCATTGCGCTGCTCAAGGTAGGAAAGGTAGGCAGCGAAACACTCATCGCTACTCCCAGGGCTGCTGGTGTTCGAGTAGAAAGACAGAGACTGGCTCATGACGGCTCCTTGTGGTCGGGGGAGGCGCTCAAAGTAGCGACCATTACCTGAAGCGTCTCCGCATCTTTTCCATGCATCTTGGTTGCGTATTCGCTACAGTTCGACCATGACTGAGCTGCCGGGACTCGAGACCTTCGTTCACCTTTCGGGCAGTGGCAGCATCTCGGCCACAGCACGGGCCCTGGGCGTGCCCCGATCGACCGTCACTCGGCGACTCTCCAGGCTCGAGGAGAGCGTCGGTGAGCCGCTGCTGGAACGCACCACTCGAAGCCTGCGGCTCACCGAGGCGGGCCAGGTGCTGGCGAAACGCGGTGGCGCACTGGTCCGCGAGCTGCGCACCCTGCACGAAGAGGTCGCCAACATCGGTGGCTCCGCCCGGGGACTGCTGCGAGTTTCTCTGCCACCCGGCCTGGGCGGACCCTTCATGCCACTGTTTCTCAAGGAGTTCCGCACCCGGTTCCCGGAGATCCGCTTCGAGCAGGACGTGCGCGAGCGCCCTCCCCATCTCCTCGACGAGCAGTACGACATCGTGCTGGCTTCTGGCCCGTTGGCGGACTCGCCCTGGCGCCGCCACAAAGTCAGCCTGCTGCACCATCTTGCTGTCGCCAGCCCCGACTACCTGGAGCGACGGGGTACTCCCAAGCAGCCGTCCGAGCTGCTCGACCACGACTGCCTGTCCGCGCGCAGCCACCAGCACTCCGCAGACTCCTGGCCGCTGCGCGGAGGCAGTGAACAGGCCATCCGCCCGATGCTGATTTCCAACGATCTCGGCACGGTGCGTGAGGCGGCCCTGGCCGGCCTGGGAATCGCACTACTGCCGTTTCACCTGTGCTTCGAAGACTTCCAGCGAGGCACACTGGTTACGCTCCTTCCCGAGCAAATCGGCCGAACCGAGACGCTGTACGCCCTGGTCACCCCCGAACGCCGCAGGTCCCCCCTGATTCGCGCGGTACTGGACTCCATGGACGCCTTCTCCGACGCCCTTCCCGATGCAGTAAAGGCTCTCTAGAGGTACTTTTCCCTTGCCTTTTCATATTGGTCCGACCAATATTTCAGGCATGTCTGAAGCAGCAACGACCACTTCGGTCGACCAGTGCACAAGTTCCCTGCGGCGCTCGATTCTCGACGGCACGATGGCCCCCGGCAGCCGCCTGCCGCCGGAACGAAGGCTGGCCGAGCAGTTCGGCGTCAACCGAGTCACTGTACGCAGCGCCCTGGCCCGGCTCGCCGAGTCGGGCCTGGTCAGCGTGCGCCAGGGCAGCGGCTACCTGGTACGCGACTTCCGCCGCCACGGCGGGCCCGATCTACTCGCTGGAATCGCCGATCTCGCCGCCGAACAGGGCAGTCTTCCCGAGGTGGTCGCCGACCTGCTCACAGTTCGTAGGCAACTGACTGCGGCACTGCTGGAACAACTCTGCAGCAGCCGTAGCCATGCCGGCCGAGAGCGGGTCGAAGAGGCCGTCGATGCCTTCGCCGAAGCGGTGAGTACAGGCGCCGACGCCGACGCACTGGCTCAGGCCGACGTGGAGATCCTGGGTTCCCTGTTGGTGGCCAGCGGCAGCGCCGTTCTGGGGCTCTGCCTCAATCCCATCAGCGGTGTTTTGGCGTCGCTCCCCGAGCTACGCGACGCGCTCTATCAGCATCCCGAGGAGAACCTCGCAGGTTGGCAGGTGCTGGTCGCCTGGCTGCAGCAGCCGACTACGGTTGCTATCGACACCATCATCGGCGAGTTGAAGCTGCGTGATGAGCGCACGGTCGCCGAGATTGACGCGACGATCCGCTGGGACCGAATGGGGCGAGTGTGATGCGCCAGGTCCCCTACCCTGCCTGAAACGAGACGAAGGGATTCATCCTGGCGTTGGCTGGAGCGCTGAACTGTCGACGGCAAGACACCCAGCCGTCACTCACTTGAGATGTCCGCACTTTCGGTCGACCTCAGCCTGCACCCTCTTCATCTCCTCCTCGGTCGGCTTTCGGTCGGTCGGGGCACCCACTTTCTGCGCGGCCTCGATGAGGTATCCGTTCACGCAGGCATTGTAGGCAGGTGGCTTGAGCTTGCTTTCCTTCTTGCCGCTACAGGCGGGCACAAACAGGACGCAGAGGAAGGCTATCAGGAGCCATTCGCAGCGTGATGGCGAAACTCCAGGCACGTCACCGGACCTCTACCGGCAGACTCAGTTCGACCACTGCCCTGCCCCACGGCGTTCGCAAGGTGATCGAGCAGACCGCCGCCAGCTCTTTGCCCTGCAACAATGCTCCAGCCCCCTGCAGCAGGGTGCCCGGCATCTCGAGCGCATCCAGCCGCACCTTCACCTCGGTATCCTGGGAAGCCGAGAGCACCTCAGGTACCACCAGGGGCCCGGAAACGATCGTGCTGTCAGCACTGCGTAAAGCGTAGCTTGCCTCGACGACGGGAAGCTCGACCGACACCGGGTTCCGAACCCAGACAGTCAGTTCGACCACAGGTGGGAACAGGGATGCAGGTCTAAGGGCGGCTGCTCGCAGCGGCGGCCCCTGGGCCAGGACGACCACGAAGTCCTCAGCCAGACGGAGCTTCGGCGAGAGCCTGGCTTGCAGTTGCAGGCTGCGCCCGGCGACGCTCGCGAGCAGTTCCGTATCCCCCTGGGGCAGGTTGGAACCACTTGCCCCATTCCCCAGCCACATTTGCAGGGTGGCCGTCGTCACCTCGGCGCGCAGCCACTGGAGCGGCAGACCTTCAGCAGACTGCTCTCCACAAGGACCATCCGAGACCACCTCCAGGCGGTGTTCTCCCGACTCCCAGGTCAGCTTTTCGAGACATGGGTTCTCGACCGAACTGGGCCATTCGAGGCGTACACGCCCCGTAGAGATCTCCTCGCTGACCCGCAAATCCTCGACGGCACTGAGGGTCAGCGGAGCGAGGCTCTGCATCAACTTGATGTCGCCCCCGGAAAGGCAGCCCACCACCAGCGCCAGCAGCGCAACGAAGGTGCCTTTCCAAAGAGTGTCCCTCATGAGCCGACCCCGATTTTCACCTGCCGATTGACCTGAACAGGCAGCGTCAGTGGGACACCGAAGACCGCCACCCGAACGCTGCCATCCACTACGACCTCGAGCTTACCCTTCAACACCGCACCCAGTCCCGCGGCGACAAGTTGCAGGGTGCTCATCTCGACTACGACCTCGAGTTCGATCACCTCACCGCTCTCGATCCGGTCGCCCGGGCGCAGGCCCGACACGGAGTATTCGTGTTTCTCACCACTGACGAGCAGGTCGGCATCGAGGCCGCGGTAGGTCGCACCAATTCGCGAGTTGTTCCGGACCTCTGCACGGACTACCACGTCACCCTGTGCCAGCCGCGCGGGACGAAACACAACCTCGACGGTCTCACAGGTGAGCGTCGAGCCGAGGCGCTGGTCGAGGAGGAAGGAAGCCGCAGCCACGCACAGGACCAGGACCAGGAACCCGCTGATGGCCGGAGTCCAGCGACGCAGAGGACTCGCCACGCTCTACCAGGCCCTCTCGCGCATCGCCGTCCGCTTCTGGAAGTTCGTCTCACCGACGTAGACCCGATCTTTGGGGTACTTCGAGAACAACTCGTGCGCCTCCTGGCGCAGACGGCAGGCTCGGCTCTCGGAACGTGGGTGACTCGAAACCATGCTTTCCAGTTCCTTCTCAGCCTGGTCGAGAATCACTCCGAACAGGTCCTGCCCGGAACGCTTAGCCCCGTCCGGGCGAGAGCCCGAGCGCTTGCCAGCCATTCGTTCCCACAGGTCGACCGCCTGCATCACCGAGTAGCCTGAGCGGTGCTCGAAGGCCGCGCCGAGTGCATCGGCCTCTTCTTCCAGCTTGCTGCTGTAGGGCATCTGCGCAAAGGACAGCAGACCTGTCGTGATCTGGTCATCTTCGGACAGGCCCAGGGCCCGCGCGTATTGAACCACTGCAATGGGATGACGCTCATCGACATGGGCGATCTCATGGCCCAGGATCGCGGCCAACTGGGCTTCATTCCTGGGGGTGGAGTCCAACATGGGCCGGGTCATCACCACGTGCCCTCCCGGCAGAGCCAGGGCATTGGACACCTCGGTGTCCTCGAGCAGGTAGAAGCTGTACTTGACGTCCTTTCGCTCGACCCACTCCAGCATCGGCGCAGCAACGGCCTCGAGGTAGCGAACAATCCTGCCCGAACGGACCAGTCGGCCCTTCAGTACCTTTTCGATCTTGTCGATGTACTTGTCTCCGATCTTTCGCTCCTCGGCGGCGCTGAGCGCAGTGCCCCGGCGCAGCTGGCGGTCGACCTCGCTGCCGATGTCCTTGACCGAATCGGTCAACAGGGTGTGCTGGGAACAGGAAACCCGCGACGAGGTGTACGAGTGATCTCCGGGACGATCCACCTCTTTCGCACCGCTGGGCGCTGCTGGTCCGGCAGCCCCTGGGGAACTGCCCCGCCGAGAGCCTTCCGCGACTTCCTCTTCCGCGACGCGCTCTCCCCCTTCGTTGTCCGTGGACGCCTGGCGGCGCTCGACCTTCAGGGGCGGCTCAGCCCGAGGGCTGGTCAGAAAGGCCACGCTCCCAACAAGACTGAAGCCGGACAGTGCCAGCAACACTCCGAGCACCCACGCAAGGGTAGAGCTTCCAGTGGCAGGGGCGACGCTCCCTTGCACAGCCTGGCCCGGCGGCGCTGGCGGGGCGGCGACCACTGGCGGCGCAGACGGGCTGCTCGCAGCGTCGGCCGCCACTACTGGAGGCGACAAGGCTGAGCCACAGCCTCCACAGAACTTCGTGCCAACCGGTTCTAGCGAGCCGCACTGGCCGCAAGGAAAAGATTCGAAATCGGTCATCCTAAGACCCCAGTTCGGAACTCACGAGTCGAGCAGCAGCACTCTCAACTCCACGGGTCCGATCTTGATGACATCTCCTGTAGCGATGTCGGGTCGCTCGGTGAAGATGTCGTCGCCATTGAGAAGAGTTCCGTTTGTCGAGTTCGAGTCCGAACACCAGATCTTCGGCGTACCCTTGTTGTCCCGAACATTGACCTGGCTGTGCTCGCCCGAGATGTCCGCGAACGGCAAGACAATGTCGTTGTCGGCACCACTACCGATGCGCGTCCGGCCATACCTGAGCGGCCAGAACACACCGTTGGCATCCTGGCTGGACGACACCAGGAAGCCAGCCAGGGGAGATGCCCCGGTGTTGTGAACCATCCCGGACATCGCTGCTGCTGCCGGCGCGGCCGCTGGCGCAGCCGCCGAGCCAGCACCTCCAGCCGGCTCTGAGCCTGGCACCACCACCATCGTCTTGCTACGCGGCTTCGCTGAGCCAACGGCTACCTGATGCTCGAACGCCGGCACGGGCGCTTCCGCTGCCACTCCACTGGCCTGCAGCTGCTCCGGGCTTACCACGACCGTGCCCTTGCGACCGGCACCGGCAGCGGGCGCACCGGCGGCAGCGGGGGGTGCCTCAACCACCGTCTTCTCCCTGCCTTTGGGGCAATACGGACAAGCGCTCAGGCCCTCGGGAATGGTGTGCCCATTCGGGCAGACTCGGCGTTCGATCTGGGCCCCGCAGTGGCGGCAGAACTTCACGTCATCGTTGTTGTGCTGGCTACATTCAGTGCAAATCATGGTCGTCTTCCTGTCAGGGAAACTCGTTCCGAGTTTTGGGCGTTGCTTGCTGTCTTGCGGGTCATAGGAGTTCCAGTTCGGTGGGGCGTAAGCCCTCGTCAGCGCTGGTGTCATCATCACCGCTGGTGTCATCGTCACCGCTGGTGTCATCGTCACCGCTGGTGTCATCGTCACCGCTGGTGTCATCGTCACCGCTGGTGTCGTCGTCACCGCTGGTGTCGTCGTCACCGGTAGCGACGGGGGCGACGGGGGCGACGGGCCTCTTCCTCTGCTTCCTCTGCTTCCTCTTTTTCTTGTCTTTCGAGTCGGGCTTCAGGCCTCTACCGATACCATCAGGTTTTCCCTCGATTCCCAGTTCGCCACCCTTGTTGTCCTCCTCTTGCGATTCGGACTCGACCCGATCGGAATCCTGCTGCTCGCCGGAGTTCGAACCCTTGGACCACCACAGGTAGCCAGCAAGCCCGGCAATCACCAGGACAAGCACTGCGCCCGCGATCCACAGCTTGGGATTGCCGGACGGCGCACTGGCAGCCGCATCCCGCTCCCCGGCCACAGGCGCCTTGACGGTGTTCGTCTCACGCAGCGTGTCACCGACACCTGAACCGGTACCTGGCTGCGGCTCAGCTACGACAAGCTCGAGAGCACCGACGGTCGTGTTGTCGTCGGCACCTCGGACGAGAGCCACGCCGATGGACCTCTCGACTGCTGACTGCAGCGTGCCACTGCCGAAGATCTCGCGAATCTCCGGATCCCCCACGGTGCCCCACAGGCCGTCGCTGCACAGAATGATGCGATCTCCGAACTGGAGAGGCAGTGGCTGCATGGACACTTCAGCCTCGACATCATCGGCACAGCCGACCGAGCGCTCGAGGATGTGGCCCATAGGGTGGTCTTCGGCGGCTTCAGGCGACAGCAGACCCGCCTGAATCATGCGGTTGACGCGACTGTGGTCTACCGTCATCTGGCGCAGTTCGCCGCCGCGCAGGTGGTAGGCACGGCTGTCCCCTACGTGCGCGAACCAGGCCTGCCCATCCTCGACAAGCACCATGACTACTGTCGAGCCCATCCCCTGAAAGTGCGCGTTGGCAGACGCCACCTCGCGGACACAGGCATTCGCTTCCCGCACCATTGCCGCAAGCAACTCTGCCGGAGTGTGCGAGCCATCCTGGCCGACAAAAGCCGTGCGGATGGTGTCCACTGCAATGCGGCTGGCCTCGTAGCCACCACTGTGCCCCCCCATGCCGTCGGCCACGACCAGCAACTGGGCACTGTCGAGGCGGAAGTAGCCCATGTAGTCCTGGTTCTCTTCGCGGACTCGCCCAACGTCACTGATTGCCACCACCCGGCAGCCCTGGTGCAGGTCGTCGGGAAGAATCGGCGCAATATTCACTCGGTCGTCAGTCACAACTACAACTCCCAATCCCACAAGTTGCCATACACCGAGCGCATCCCGAGCCTCTTCTCACTCGCCCTGCAAGACGGTTTGGAAGAGTCCCAGCTGGACTCTCTGGCCCAGTTGGACGGTTACCGCACCACGGCCACGGATGTCCGATCCGTCGACGTAGGTACCGTTGGCCGAGCCCAGGTCCTCGAGCAACACCGTGCCGCCAGCTCCGAGGGCGAACGATGCATGCAGACCCGAGACAGTCTCCTCGTTGACGACGATGTCACAACGTCCGGGATCACTGCCGACCCGGATGCTGTCCTGGGAGGCCGAGGCGAACAACTCGACCACCACTCCATTGCCCGCCACGAGGCGAGCGGACCGTGCACCGGCCGAGGCTGCGCCCCCTGCCGACGGATCGTTGTACATGGTCTTACGCGGCCGTGGCGCCTGGACGGGAGCGGGCGCCGGCTCAACGGCTTCTGAACGTTGGCTCGCCTCCTCGGCCGCCTCGACCGCAATCAACTGGGCAGCCTCTGCCTCCTTGAGGGCGCGCTTGGAGTCCGCCTCGGCCGCCTGGGCCTTGCGCCGGGTCTCCTCCAGTTCCTGGAGGCTCGCCTGGTGGGCCTGCTGCGCCGCAATGGCTTGAGTACTTGCCTGACTGACGCGCTCCTCGAGGGCAGCGCTGGCTCTGCGCGAGCGCATCGCGAGGGGAATGCCGAGTCCCAATACAAGGACTGCTGCGATGCCCACCATGAGGGCCATCTTCTTCTGTTCGTCGCTGAGACCCTTGATCGCCTGGCCCCTGCGCTCCTGGTCGAGCTCGAGCAGAGAGGTGCCCTTGTGGCTGGTCTTCGAACTGCCCGGCGCAGTCACGGACACGGTGACCTGGTGGCTGCCAGCAGGAAGAGCCCCTACATCGACCCGCAAGACCCAGAGCTTGTGAATGGACTCCTGCGTATCCCTGAACTGCTCGGCGATGTCATCGACGTTCCTGGCAGGACTGTAGCGTCCGCCCGTATCCGCTGCGAGGTCCTCAAGGGCCGCAGTGTTGTCGTCTTGAGCATTCACCACGTAGCCCACCGCACTGATGGAAACCTTGTGCTCCAGGCTCTTGCGGGTCGCACTCTCCCAGGTGAGATGGCTGGGAGAGCCTTCATCCTTGCCATCGGAAAGCACCAGGATGCTGCGCAGGGACGGCGCGTCGCCAGTGCCGGCGATGGCGTCAACGGCGCGGTTCATCGCCTCGAGCAGGTGAGTCGTGGAGCCCGCGACTTCCAGGGCATCAATCTGGTCGCCCAGCACCTGCGGATCGCCGGACCAGGCCCCGTCAATGCCAAGCACGTCGTCGTTGAACTGGGCAATCATGGCGACATCCCTGCCCTCCATACCCTCGACATAGCGATGCGCGGCCTGCTTGACCTTGTCCATGGACTTCTTCATCGAGCAGGACGTGTCGATGAGCAGCATCGTCCCGAAGGGCTGACCGGAATCGACAAACACCTTGGCCTTGTGCAGCTTCGAGCGGGCCCCTTTGATGTCGACGGAAAAGTTGCTCTGCAACAGGTCCTTGACCGGCTCGCCTGCATTGTCGACCACGCCAACCACCAGCGTGACGGGCTCGCTTCCGCCCGACTCGAGCACGCGGTGGACCTTGACATTGACCCCTGCGGCGGAGGCTGAAACGGGAGCCGCGAGGCTCAGTGCCAGGACGCCACAGAGCAGCCAGCGGCGAGCCCGTGCGGCACATGCCTGAGCGCTCGTGCCCTGCGTGTCACGTGAAGTGTCCGCCATCAATTGCCCCCTGCCGGTTTCATGAGTCTGCACACTAGTCTCCCGGGGAAACTTCCATCTTGGCAAGGCGCCACCACGTAAGAACCAGGAACAATCCCGCAAAGCACAGCAGGATCCCCCCATCACTGGCCCACTGGTCGAGCCCGAAGGCATCCCACAGTTCGAAGCCATAGACCTCTTCGACATCCAGGTCGCCACGCTCTGCCAACTCCAGGCAGGCAAGACCCTCGAAGGCCCAGCGCACCGGGATAATACGCGACAGGCCCTGGAGTCCTTCAGCCATGTCCCGATACAGCTTCAGATAGCCGGACAGCATCAACTGGGGCAGCAGGATCAACGGAATGATGGATATCGCTGTCACCTCGGTCGGCGCGAGGGCCGAGACCAACAGACCGAGTCCGACGCCGGAAGCAGCGGCCAGGAACAGCACCAGCCAGGCCTGCATCCCCTCCGCCTCCAGGCCGACCATGAGCCCGGCCATGAGTGTCATGATCAGGGTCTGTACTGCCGCAACCGCCACCTGGAAGGTGAACACGGACAACAGGTAGGGCCCCACCGGCAGTCCGGCCCTGCGCTCCCGCTTGAAGACCGGGCGATCAGCCACCAACTCGCGTGCAACATTGCTACAGCCGAACCAGAACGCAGCCGCGGCGAGCAGAAACAGGCTGACGTGAACGCCCGAGAGCGGGATGTAGTTGTCGATCACACCCTGGATGGGCTTCATGTCATCGTCGGAAAAATCCGAACCTGCCTCCCAGAACAACAGCCCCACGAGGCCCGCGATGATCGGCGCCTGGGCCAACTGGATCAGCATCGAGGTTCGATCGCGCAGCTTGCGCAACCGGTAGCGGGTAAACAGGTTGCTGAACTGGTGGGGACCACTTCGAGCCGGTTTCGCACCGCTCAGGGATGGAGAGATTGTGACCTGGTCGGTGCTGCCGCGGCGCTTGAGCACAAAATCCTTGTGCACCGGGCTGTTGCGATACTGCTGCTGCCAGTATTCCGGCGGATGCCGCAGCTTCTCGTCGGCCGGCTCCAGTGCATCCATCACGTAGTCAGCCGGATTCGAGTTGGCCGGCATCACAAGCTTGCTTCGCATCCCGAAATACTCGGCGGAACCAGGTTCGGCCGGCCCGAAGTAGGCCAGCTTGCCGTTCTTGGCGAGGAGCAGCAGTTGGTCGACCATCCGGTAGGCCTCGACCCTGGGCTGGTGAATGGTCATGACGATGGTGGTGCCCGAGTCTGCGAGGTTGCGCAGCACCTGCAGCACTTCGAGGGTGTCCGAGGAGGCGAGCCCCGAGGTGGGCTCGTCCAGGAACAGCAGCGGCGGGTCGGTGATCAACTCCAGGGCGATGTTGACCCGCTTGCGCTAACCTCCTGAGATGCCGCGCCAACGAGTGCCGGGTCCGCCAACGTGGTTCTCCTTGATGTGGGCAAGGCCCATGCGAGTAAGCAATTGCTCGACCTCGGCGATGATGGCGGAGCTGGGCAGATCGGCGGGCAGACGCATCACTGCCGCGTGGTAGAGCACCTCGAAGACTGTCAGGTCCCGGTGCATCACGTCGTCCTGCGGCACGTAGCCGATCTGGTCCGACAACTCCTCGGCGTGCTCGTGTAGGTCCTTGCCATTGAACAGGACCTTGCCAATGGTCGGTCGTTGCAGACCGGTCAGCATCTCCAGGAGAGTCGTCTTGCCCGCACCCGAAGGCCCCATCAGCGCGACCATCTCGCCGGGATAGATACTGACCGAAACCCCATCAAGGATGGTCTTGCCCGCCGCAGGCCCCGAGGTCAGGATGCGGCTGAGTTCTTCGGCATCGAGGCGAACCTCGCCCTCGTAGCGCCGTGGTGGGATGACCCGGCCCTCTTCCAGCTTGACGGCGACTGAGCCCAGGTGGAGCTGGTCGCCCGACTGCAGCGCTGCCATGCGAACCCGGCTGCCATTGACAAAGGTGCCGTTGGCGCTGCCCAGGTCCTTGACAATCCACTTGCCGGCCTTGGCCGTGATGCGGGCGTGCCGCCAGGAGATCTGCGGCCGGTCGATCACGATCTCGCACTCGGGATCGCGGCCGATCAGCACCTCGCCCATCTCGGGAATGCTGACCTGAGCTGCCGAGAGATCGGCTCCGGTGCCTCCCTCGCTGAGCTGCAAGCGCCACTCGCTGAGAGCCGATGGCGGCACCCGGTAGGTGCCCAGCGAGAGCGAGGCTGCGGCTCCCAGTTGCGTCCAGGAGCTCGCCTTGACACCGTCGACGAAGGTGCCGTTGGTACTGCCGGCATCGCGAATCGCCAGGCCACTGGCGTCGAGGCGAAGCTCCGCGTGGCGGCCGCTCACCATCGGATAGGGCAGCACAATATCCGCGTCGTTGGTGCGGCCCAGGGTCACGGTGCGACCACTGCCGCTGCGAACCTGTGGGATCAGACTCGCCGCCAGGCTGGCCACGGCTACGGGGCGCAGGCCGAGTTGAATCGTCTCGTTGCGCCCCACCTCTGCGCGCTCGACCTTGCTGCCGCGCACGTAGGTGCCGTTGGAGCTGCCCAGGTCTTCGACCACGAATCGATCCGGAGCCGAGGCGGGAGACAGCTTGAGGTGATGACCCGAGATGGTCGGATCAGCCAGGACCAGGTCGCAGTCGTCGGCGCTACCGATCGTGACCGAGCGGACAGCTGCTGCCGAGGCAGCGGCGCCAGCGCTGCCGGCCCCCGGTTGCTGTACAACCGCCCCACAACCACCGCAAAAGCGGGTGGTCGCCGGATTCTCTGCGCCGCACTTTGCGCAGTTCAGCATCTGCTATTCCCAATTCCCTTCGACAGGCCGCGCTGCCCGCTTCACTCGCGGTTTTTTGCGCTTGCCATCGCCTCGGCGAGATTGACGCGCCTCGTCGGCACCCAGGAAGCAGGAGAGTGGGCTGCTGCTGCCGGGCCAGGCGGCAGCCGGCGCTGTCCAGTCCACCGTGGTGACGCTCTCGGCCAGCATGTCCTTGGCGCGGTTGGGACAGTCAAGAGCGTGGCGCCCCACGTAGACACAGAATCGGTCCGCCTTAGAGCGGGGCTTGGGCCGGGTCCTCACCTTGTTCTTGTTCGTGGTGAAGGCCAGCTTCCTGCAATGCAGCGGCCCGGCATCGCGGTAGAGCTTCCGCACGACACTCTCGTCGAGAGTACCGTCGTTTTTCACCCGGTACGCCCTCAGTTGGCGAGCCCAACGGTAGTATTCCGAGTAGTCCTCCGCCTTGCCTGCGAGCTTCATGCAATTGCCCATCACAAAGGGGTCGTTTACCGAGCCCCGGCCGAGGTCGGCCTTCACCGTGTCACAGACCGCCAGCGCCTTGGCTGCATATTTCCTGGCAGCCGCTCGCTGATCCGCCGATGACAACGAGGCGTCTTTCTGGCTTTCCTCGGCACGCACGCTGAAATGGCCCGCGCGCAGCCAGGCCACCTCGACGCGGAGCCACCAGTCCTCTTCCCCCTGCAAGGCCTCGGCGGCCTTGGCAAAGCGCTGCTCGGCTTCGGCACAGAAACCCGCACGCCGCTCGTCAAAGGCGCCGACCTTGCGACAGGCCTTGCTGGTAACGAGCGCCCGGGCCAACTCTGCAAGACGCCCGCCGGGCTTCTCATCCACCGCCTTTTGAGTTGCCTCGTCAATCAGAGAAAAGTCGTGCTCGATGAACTCCCGATCCTTGTGCCACTCGTCCCTCAGCGCGAGCAGTAGCGCGTGCAGCTCACGGGCTTCCGGAGTCTCGTCCAACTCGAAGGCATGTTCAGCCTTGGCAAGCGCCTGCTCGAGAAATGAGCCGTCCTCGTTCAACTGGGCATCGGTCTGGCGCTGCTTGAGACTATCCAGCGCTTCGGCGACCTCATCCCTTGACTGCGCTCGTTCGCTCCACTCGACCAGGGCCCAACCGAGCAGCCCCAGAGCCAGCACGCCGACCAGTCCTACGAGGGCTATCAACTTGTCTCTTTTGCTGAACTCCCGGGGGGGTCGGGGGGGAGCTGCGACCGCTGGGGCCGCGGCGACCACCGGGGCCACCGGAGCCGCAGGGGCGACCGGGGTCGAAAGAAGACCGGCAGCGACCTCCTCGCGGGAGAGGACGCCGTCACCATCTGTATCGAGAGCGTCGAAAGCTTCCTTGCTGCCGTCCCACTGATCGGCGGTAATGACAGCCTCGGGCGCCGCGGGAGGCTGCGGTTCGTCCACCATGCCAAACAGGACCGCAGGGTCGAAGCCCTCGAGGGGAGCATCCTGCTCCCAGCGCTGCTGTTCAGCCGCGGTTACGAGACGCAGGGCCTCCCCGAGCGCTTCGGGAGTCGCCGTCCGCCTCTTCCGGTCTGGGTGCAAGGCCTGCATCAAGGCGGTGACCACCCCCGGGGGAATGTCCGGATAGAACTGGGTCGGCGACGGCAGGTTGCCCTCGCGCTTGCGGTCCAGGATGGTGAACTCGGGGGTGTCCGGCTCCCAGGGGAGGCGACCGGCGAGCATCTCGTACAGCGTCATGCCCAGGGCATACACGTCGGCACGCTGATCGACGTTCTTGGCGTCGAGATACTGCTCTGGGGCCATGTAGTCCACGGTGCCCATGCCGGTGCCTGTCTTGGTCGATCCGGATGCGGTGTCCTTGGCGATGCCGAAGTCGAGGATCTTCAACAGCCCGCCAGGGGTCACCAGGACGTTCTCGGGCTTGAGGTCACGGTGCACCACGCCCTCGCTGTGGGCGTAAGCCACCGCGTCGAGCAACTGCTGGAACATCGGTTGCGCACGACTCCAGGGAAGCGGCCCCGTAACGCTGCCCACCAGTTCCGAGAGCGGCTGGCCGTCGACGATCTCCATCACCAACGCCAGGGTGCCGCCATCGACCACCAGGTCATGGACCTTGACGATGCCGGCATGCTGCAGGCGCAGGCCCAGCGAAGCCTCCCGCTCGAAGCGGTCCTGGAAGTCCTTGTTGCGCGCGTACTGGTGGTGCATCACCTTGATGGCGACGTCCCCCCCCTGGCGCTCCGCTATGATCTTGGAGCGGTGGCGAGCCCGGTAGACCCTACCCATACCCCCTTCACCCACCGTGTCGTTGATGCGGTAGGCGCCGACCTCGCTTGGAACGCCATGGTCGGTAATGACAGAGACAGGAGGTAGCGACTGAGACCGGGCCTGGGCGAGCAGGGTTTCTTTTTGTTGATCGAACTCCTCGCGGCTGATCAACCCCCGCTCGAGGAGGTCCCCGAGCCTCGAAAGTTCGTCGCTTACCATGGCCGGGCGCTCCTCCGAACCTGCAAGGCTACCAGCAACGGGGAACACCGTGCCAGAACAGCAAACAGCAGTCTTCGCGCCACACCGGGCAAGACGGGCTCAACCTGGGCTCCTCGAGCCGCGAAATCAGAACGGCAAGGGCAGGCCACTTCGGTTTCCTGCCTTGTATGCATCCAGGGTCATCTTCGCCAGAGGGTAGACCGAGTCGACGAAGCGGCTCGCAGCGGCACGGTCACCGTCGAACATGTAGGTCGTCGCAAAGCTGGTCATGTGCCCCTTGTCTGCGCCGTAGTAGGTCCAGACCAACAACTGGAGAAAGTTGTGCCGCTTCTCGGGGGTGTTGTGGTGCTCGGGTCCAGTCACAGCTTCCACCATCGGGCGGCTGACGTCGTAGAAGCGGAGCAGGTCACCGAGGGCAGCATCGAGCTTGGGTGTCCAGCTCTTGTAACCCGCTGGGGCGACCCCCTTGCTCGCGTCCATGCACGTGGTCTTGAGGCGTACCGTGGCCGACTTTCCCGCGGCAACGTCGATGTTCTCGGGAAACACCACGGCTAAGTCCTGGTAGCTCTGGTCGGCGCTCTTGAAATGGCTGCCGTAGGGGAAGCTGATGGTTCGGGCTGTACTCGCGTTGTTGGTTACCCGGATCTCGATGCTCCGATAGCTGCCAATGGAGACCACCTCGGCAGTCGCCGAACCGCTGCCCGCGATCTCGTAGACCGGCAGGTTTTCGGCGCGCGCACTACCGGGGGCAGACAAGGCCGCTGCGAGCCCAACCAGCAGCAGGCACAGCCGCACTGCAGAGGCTAACGGCAGGATCTTCGCCAGTTCAGAATTTCGCTTCATTTCACTCCTCCAGGGCACGATAAGTGCCGCGCACGACGGCAACCATAGCTGTCAAAGAGAGCGCGTGGCGGCCCCTGCGGAAAGCATTCCCGGCCGCAGCTATTTCACCTTGACGTCGATGCCACTCCACAAGAGATGAACCACCGTCTCGTCAGCGACCGCGAGCAACTGCAGGTCCTCGCTGATCGACACCCCCGAGGCACCAGGAATGGCCCAGGCTTTGAAATACGAGTCTTCGAGTTTGTAGAGCATCTTCTCATGACGCGGTGGATCGAATGCAGCGGTCCTTTTGCTCTTTCGTCCGGACCGGAAGCTAAGGGTCCAGGGCTTCTTGTCACTGCCATCATGGTGGCGGTACAGCATCTTCATTGCAAATATCTGGTCGCGAAACACATGGCAATTGGGGACAACGACACGGGCGCTGACCACGTTTCCGTTGCCAAGGTCGTTCCTGTAATTGATCCGGGTAATGACCGCACCCCGTCGCAGACCAATCGCCGAGGCATTGCCATCTGGGTGCACCTTCAACACCCTGCAGCCGGCCTCGGCCCTGGTGCTGCTGACATCGTGGAGCCAGACATTGTGCTCACTGCCATAGCCAGTTCCATCCTGGCGGCTACGCACCGCCAGGTACTGCCCGTCGCTCGAGAACGCGAAGCTGCTGCTGCCCGGAAGGGTCTTGCGGACGGCTCCCGTCTTGGGATCCAGCAGCAGCACGTAGCGGTTGTTGGATACTGCCAGGTGCTTGCCATCTGGTGAATAAGCAAGCTCCGTGATGCCCGAAATGAAGCCCCGGTAGTTGTGTCGGAGCCGGTTCGCCAGGTTCCCGGCCTCGAAGCTCACCAGCCAATCCGGGGTGATGGAGAACTCCCGGACCTTCTTCTCATCGGCAAGATCGAAGGTCTTGACCTTCACCTCTTTGCCGCCGCATCCGATAGTCAGCAGGCGGCCGCCCGGGTGGAACGAGAGGCCGCCGATGTCACCGAAGCAAGGCAGGCGGTAGATCGGCCCCCTGGCTGGCCCTCCACCTTCGGGCAGCCCATAGACCTGCACTGCATTGCTGGCAGCGATCGCTGCGAAGCGGCCGCTGGGGCTTACCTCGGCGTGGGAAGTCTCGGGCAGAATCCACCTTCTCCCTTCGACGTCGTCGAACACCTCCTGGACTACGGTCTGCCGCTTGGAAGTCCGAACCACGAGGTGGTTGCTCGCCCCGCTCACCTTGGTGCCGAGAATCCGTCCGTAGTCTTCACGCACGTGAACGTCGTACTCCCCGTGTGCACGACGCAACTCGAGGCTGCCCCCCCTGCCGGCGACAGCGAGCAGCGGCCTGCCGGGAAGAAAGTGTGCAGCGACAACTTTCCCACGGTCCTGCAATTGCAAATTCTGGAAGCCGCTGAACGCCTGCGAAAACTCGAAGTCGGTGCCCTTGGGCCCGGTCATCGAGACAGACACCAGGTGCGCCCGGTCATCGGCGCCCACTGCCAGCAACGCCGACGTCTGCACACTTGCCTTGTTCTCGGCGAGCTTCTGCGCCTTGTCCCTGGGAATGCTTGTCCTGAAGTGCGTCGGCTGGGTACCGAACTCTTTGGGTTCGCATCCAGGAGGAGCGCAGATCGGGTCGGTTTGCCGGTACGCCATGTTCCAGACACCGCTCTTGGCATCGTAGTCCTTGGGTCGTGCCTGCAACTGGATGTTGGGCGTCTTGTAGCGAGTCGCCAGGAGCCTGGTCAGCGCCTGCCGGAACGGCGCAATCTTCTCTCGCAGCTTGTTCAACTCCACCTGGCCTGCTGCTCTGCGCTTGATCCAGTCGCCATCCGTCTCGAAGTCACCCTTGGGGGCGAACCTCTTGTCTCCCTGTGCGAGCTGCTTCGCCTCCTGCCGGTAGCCACTCCAGGCCTCGTACAGGTCCTTTCGGGCATTCGCTGCCGCCTCGAGCGACATCAACAGCTTGTCCCTGGGATCGCCCGCTTTGATGCGCTCGACCGCGGCGTTCGCTTCGAACTCCCAGTCGGGATCCATCAAGTGCTGGTTCGCCACGATCCATGCACTCGCCTGCTTCACCTTCTCGGCGATGAGCAGCGTACCCAGGTGCTCACGGATCATCCTGCCGAGTGCCTGCTCGCTCTCTGTGCGCCAGGTTGGACCCATCACAGCCGCCTGCTGCTCGATCAATTCGCTGACCTTGCTGACGGATTTTTTCGCCAGCGCAGCCGCGATCTGTTGATTGACGAGCGCATTACGGGACTGCTTGGCCTGCGCCTGCCAGTCCTGGCTGACCAGGCCTCCGTGCGCTTCGAGGATGCTCGTCGCCTTGCTCGCGTCCTTGGACTTCATGGCAGCCGAGAACAGAGCCTTCACCACCTGCTCTACTTTCACGTCAGCCGCTTCGAGCCATTCGCCGGTCATCAGGGCCCGGTGCTCAACCAGGATGGTGGCCGCAGTCGCAGCATCTTTCTTGGCCAGTGCAGCGGAGAACAGTCCGTTCACCAGGTTGGCGCGCTGCAGCTCGGCGCTCGCCAGCCATTCGGCCCCCAGTACCGGGCTGTGCTGGTCGAGGAGCGCCGAGACAGCAGCGACATCCTGGCTCGACAGCACTCCCTTGAGCAGCTGGTCGACGAAGGCCTGGCGCCTGGCTTCCGCGCTCTTGGCCCACTGCTCGCCTCCAATATCCCGGTGCTGTTCGAGGACGGCGGTCATTTCCCCGACGTCCTTGGACTCGAGTGCCTTGGCAAACAGGATGTTGATTCGTTCCAGCCGCTTGCCGTGTGCCAACACGATCCACTCGGCGCCGAGGTCCTCGCCGTACTGGGCGACAAAGTGGGTCATGCCCGCAATGTCACCGGCTTCCGACATGGCCGCGAGTTTCTTGTTGGCCACCGCCTGGAGTTGAACCTGGGCGGACGCTGCGAACTTGCTTCCGAGCAGTTCGCCCCAGCCGCGGTAGAAGGCAATGGCATCGCCCAACCGGTCTTGCTGGGCGAGCATCTCATCGAACAGCGCACGGCCGGCCTCGAGCACGGGCGCAGCAGAATCTGCACCACAGCGGCCGGTAAACAGGCTGGCCATTGCCTGAGAAGCCTCGGGAGCATTGGACCAGCCACCCAGGGTCGGTGCGACCGACGCCGCGTCCCCACACACGTCGGACAGAGCTCGTGCATGAATCTCAGGGCAGGCTTTGGAACTGACTGACAGGGCCTCGAAGAGGGATTCCAGCGAGGCCCTCGGGCCGCTCTTCCAGGCGGGACGAGCATCGAGCGTGCCCGTGCTCTGCCACGCGTCGAGCGCGAGGCACTGCCAGTGGTCACTGGTCTTACTCACCTGGTTGGCAGAGATCGCCTGGTACAGGGTCTTCTTGGTCTTGCTGAGGGTCTGTCCCGAGCCCGCCGATCCCCATAGCACCGGACCCTCACCGACACGAATCTTCACCTGGACCTTCCAGGCGCCGTCGCCAGCACCACCGTGCCTGACCACAGCCTTGCCGAGGTTCACGGCAGGCAAGCTCCACACGCCCCCACCCGAGTCGTTCAGGAGCCACCATTCGCCCTTGCCGTCGGGCGCGGGGATCTTGAGTTTTGCTTTCGGCTGGTACTGCTGTCCGCCAGCCGCCTTGCCCTTCTTGCCACCAAACGGGAAGTTGGCGAGTGCGCCGTCTGGCATCGGCACCTTGCCCTTGACCAACAGCGCTCGCTCTGCCCCCTCGGCCTGAAGGGGGCGCCACTGCGAGCAGGGCGTCTCGAACTCGACGCCCTTGGCTTTGACCATGCACAGGTCACGAACCTCGATCTGCCACAAGAGCGAGTCCTCCAGGCTCTGGAAAGACACGACCCTGGCCTGCTCGGCGCTGACCGCCAGGCCGCTGCCCAGGCCCCCCGCTCTGCGGTCGCCACCCTGCCCGTACACGGTGGCGGGCACCAGCAGGCAGAACGCAAACAAGAACGCTGTCGAACGCATGAGTCCTCCCGGAGTACCCGGCCCCGCACAAGCCGATGGGAAAACAAGTCTAAAGGACCTCCCGATTTCTTGCAGCACAGCGACAAGAGCTACTGCAAGTCAACGTTCAGCAGGCTCCGGCGGCAGAGGTCGATACCTGCCATTTCGTTGCCTGCCCTGTTGAGATCGGTTCAGCGCGGGAGCACCCCTTGCAGCCCACAGGGCCGAGTTGAGGGTCTAGCGTTTCCCCGGCACAAGCCGACCCCAGCTCCAGTGGCTCAGTACAGCGAACGAAGCCTCTGGCGGACCCAGTTCATGGCGGTGCTGTTGGGCTCGGCAACCTCGCCGTGGTCTTCGCTCGAGGAAGAGTGGCGATGGATCCCCGAAGTGGATCCGTTGAGCCGGTGGTTGTCGTCGTCGTCGTACAGGCCCCCACTCGAAAAGGGATCACTCTGGACCTCGAGGTTCCTGGTGACATTGTGGTTGGGCAGAGTGTCCTCGGTGTCCTGAGCGCCGCTTACCCCCGGCACATTCCAGGCGTCACGAGGGTGGGCAATGTCGAAGGGCCAGCTGCCACCATAGTCAGTGATGACATCGGCCCAGTCGTCGCCAATGCCGGTCAAGAAGACCTCTTGCTCCCAGTTGCTGACCACCCCATCGAGATCGATGACCATCTCGATATCCAGGTCGTCCATGATGTACACGGCGGTATGCACCCAGACGGTGCCATGGGAATGACCGAGGAACATCACCCGGGTGGGATTATCAAAGTCACTGACCCAGTCGTCGCGCACCGCCTCGAGGTCTTCGAGCAACTGCAAAAAGCCGAAGGTTGTCGGGTTCCCCTGCCCCGGTTCGAGCTCGTTCGAGTTGTTGTCCTTGTTGTAGAACTCGTCGGCATAAGCGAACGACTCCACTGAGTAGCCTTCGCCCTGCATCGTCGAGACCACGAAGCCCAGAGTGCCCTGTGCCTCGAGATACTCAGGATTGTCTTCGCTGCCGAAACAGGAAGTAACGCAATGACCCGAGACCGAGTAAATGGCCCAGTCCGGCGCTGTGGCCGGGCGCAGGTGTTGGATCGTGGTCGAGGCGGACAGGCTCGGACCCGAAGCCAGGCCATCACTGGGTGTCGCCGTACAGGTCCAGTCCTGGTTGCCCTCGGTATGTGACGAGCTCAGCGTACTGCCCGTTGCGACCACGTTGCTGCTCCCGCCGAGAGTCCACGCGTACGAGTACGAGAGCGGGTCGCCGTCGTCGTCATGGGCTCCGGCGGCCGCACATTCCACGGCATCCCAGGGGGCCGGGGCAGGATCCACTATCACCGTCGAGGGCGCTGACGGCGGACTGTTGAGGACCGTCACGGATGGACTGAGGACTCCGGCACCGAGAGCGAGGCCATCGGTCGGCGTCGCCACACAGACCAGCTCGTCGCCACGGTTGAAGTCCGTGCCTGTCAGCACCGCGGTCGGGCCTACCTGGTTGCCATTGACCCGCCACTCGAAGATCGTGCGGGCAACCCCACCCCCGGGCGC
>CAZBDA010000091.1:0-21197 GCA_964490445.1 uncultured Rickettsiales bacterium
CCGCCGAAGACGAGCCCGCCGAAGACGAGCCCGCCGAAGACGAGCCCGCCGAAGAGGACGCCACTTCTGCAGAGGTGGCTGCTGCACGGGCGAGCGACACCGGAGGCAGGCACGAGAGTCAGGCCCTGTCCGAGGAGGCTGACGCAGTTTCAACCGAACGCGTGGAGTCCCTCGACGACGACGAGTTGGCCCCCACTGAGCGTGCTCATGCCCCGTCCGAGGAAGCGGGCGAAGAGGACGAGGGTGCCCCTCACCAGGAAGAGGGCGACCCTGAGCAGGAGTCGGGTAGCGAGGCTGACCGGGTAGCGACAACCCGCCGAGTCCCGGCAATCCCCCCCCCGGATCTCGAGGCAGAGAGTCCCGGTGAAGTCGCAATTACACGTTCGTTTCCAGTCAGCCTCCCGGAGGAGTCCGCTGAAGTCCCGCTGCACGGACGCACTACAGGTGGTGGTCGCGGCGGTCGCAAGCGCAGGGCGAAAAAGAGCAGCAAGGCTCCCATCATTGGGCTCGCGGTCTCGCTGACTGTTGTTGGAGTGGTGATCCTCGGCTTGCTTCATGTCCTCAAGGAGCCGCCACACAGCGGCAAGGCAGGGACTCAGGCCATTGAGACCTTGCCCAACAGAGCCGCTCCGGCACGAAGCTCAGATTCGGTCCAGATCGAGCCGCTCCCGGGGGCTTCCGTGGAGCCGAACGACCCGGTAGCTGCGAGCATCACGCGCTTCAACAGCCTGGGTGCCGAGAGTCCCGCCGATCTCGCGACTCCTGAGAACCTCGCGGTCCTCGACGAAGCCAGCGCTGCTCTTGCCGAGCCCTGCGAGACTGGTGGACGCTGGGACGCATGCCTCGCTCGCAGCCGTCTGCTCCTCGCCAGACACCGCGCCTGCCACGCCGCCGAGTGTGGCAAGACCGGCACCTTGTCGCAGGCAGTCCGCTGCATGCAACTGGGACTGAGCCAGGTAAAGGCCATCGAGGACCCGAAGATTCGCAGAGATGCCGGCAACGAAGTGGTGTACCAGGCAGTGCGCATCGGCGGCACTGACTGGCCACTGCTGGATGCCGAAGCACCGAAGCTGGCCGGGCACGCCCGACGACTGTGTAGCAAACCCATCTACAAGGACCAGCCGGACTGCAGCGAGGCCAGCCCGGCCGCAACTCCGGCGGCGACCCCTTAGCCAATCGGTAGCCGACTAAGGAGCTGGCTCTGCTCCAGTCGGGGACGGCGTCTGCCCAGCCGCTTTGTTGGCGGCCGCACCTTCCGGCAATTCGACCACCAGTCTCAGTTGAGCTTTCCAGGCGGCATCGCCACGCAGGAACACCGCAACGACCGAGTCCTCGTTAAGCCCCGCCTCTGGCACAGTCAGAGGCACAGGATCGCCGCTGGCAGTCTGGAAGGCAGCCCAGCCCTCAGCGATCCTGCCCCGTTCCTGCAAGTCACCGCGCGCGCGAGACCAGCGACCACCCTCCAAGCACTGGGCAGACCAGCGAACCGACGCGCCGTCTCCTGCAGTGACACGCAATTGCAGCTTCGCAGCCTCGGACCGAGCGGCGGCGGGCAGGCTCAACGTGATGGCTGCGCCGTAAGGAGCCGTAGCGCCGACTAGCGACACCGATGACTCCGCCGCCACCGGCGACGGCAGCGAACTGCGACCGTGGCCAACGAGCCAGTTGCGCAGGGGCAAGGTGCGATGCAACTCCCGTCCGAGCACGGGAATCTTGCCGGACACCCAGCGCAGGAACCCGCTCGGGTCGGGCGCACCGGCATCCTTGGGGTCCCGCATCCACTGCGTCCAGACCGCCAGGACATCGTCGCCTGCGGCCGCAAAGGCCGAAGTCCAGGTCGAGCGGTCTTCCGTGCCCAACAGGCGCGCTTCGACCCAGCGCACCCAGTCGGCAACCTGCGCACTGCGAGAGAGAACATTGCTGCCGAGTAGGAGGTGGGCCCAGGCTCTTGCAACGGAGGCCTCCTCGCTGCGACGCTCGTCCACCACCAGGGAGAATGCGGCCCCCCCGGCACCGCCTGCGATCACGCCGAGTGGATGCGGCGACAGGTAGACCAGGGTCTCGTCGGGGAGCCCTTCGGGGAGAGGCAGAATCGCCTGGTACCTCTTGAAGGCACCGAGGACCTCGAGAGCACGGGCGACTGCCGCGTCCGAGCCGGCACCAGCGATACGAAAGCGGGCTCCGTACTCCGGCCCTTCCGCAACGGTCGCGGCCACGGCGAGTACTCCACGGGGAAAGGGCTTCAAGACCGCCGACTCGGCGCCGCCGGACACCGAGTACATGATGAAGTCAGCCTTGCCTTCGCCCGCCTGGCGAGCAATGGGGATCCAGCGAACCCGCTGCTTCACTCGCTCGACGGACAGGCCTTCCTGGCCCGGGTCGGGGCGAAGTCCGAACTTCCCTTCAAACCTGCCGGCTTCGGGCCACGGCCAATACTGGGCCAGCCCCTCGATGCCACGCACAAGCGGCGGAACGGGCGAAGTAGATGTCGCGACGTCAGGATACAGGCGGGCCGTCGCCGGCACGGGATCGGCCACCTCCTCGATGGCGAGCTCGTGCACGCTATGGGCAGCGACGGACAGTCTGCGAGCGATTCGGAAGGGTTGGGCCGCAGTAAGAGTGCCGTCGGGAGCAGAGAAGCGCACCTTCCACTTGCCCTTCACCTCTGCCGGACGGAGTTCACCATCTGCAGCGAGCAGGACCGCCTGGCCATTCCGCACGACGAGACTGCCGTCGCGGACCGTCACCTGCACACTCGTGGAACCTGGACGGGCCGAGAACAGGGCCAAGCCATCTTCAATCGGGTCTGCGGGATGACGCTGCTTACGTGCAAGGAAAGAGTCCTCAAGGGTGCACGGCAAGGAGCACACACCCCACTCGCGGCTGGTCCCAGCCTCCCCGGACTCTCCCCACGAGATCGTCCACTGCACCAGCAGCAACTCGGCCCCCGAAGAGAAGCGCCCGGCCGACCAATCAGCGAGCGTAGCCGCGACTTCCTCGCCACTCTCATCGTCACGGAGAAAGTCGGCAGTCGGAGGTTCCGACGGCGCGGGACCAAAACTGCGGTGCAGGGGGCTCCAGCTCGCCCCTGGTGGAGGGCTCACGACTTCCTCGAGGACCAGGTAGTAAAGCTTGCCAGGCTCTGGCGGAGGAGGCGGGGGAGGTTCGGGAGTCGCCTCGGGGGTTGCCTCCACCACGACCTCCTGCGACGACTTCTCGCCGCAGGCCGTGAGGCCCGAAAGCAGGACCAGGGGCAGACACGCCAGGAGCAGGGGAACACTCGGGACAAGCTGCCGCTGTCCCTGCCGAACCGATGGATTGATAGACCCCACCTGGATACCTTCCTTTGCCGGGTTGAATGGCATGGCGCCCGAGAATGGTATCACCGCAGACGCGGCTCTAGCGCCCGGGGGGGGCATCGGCATTGCCGCTACCCGGAGACGGCGCTATACAAGGTTGGTCCGCACAATGGGCGGCAGGAGTGAGACCATGGCACACGCATTGGCGACGGCAGTCCACGGGATCGACCCTTCCCTGGACCTCGTCGAGGAGATCGAGCGCCTCCGCAAGGAGCGCAATGCCGTGATCCTCGCGCACTACTACCAAGAGGGTGAGATCCAGGATCTCGCTGACTTCCTGGGGGACTCGCTGCAGCTGAGCCAGGCGGCCCGCGATACCGATGCCGACGTCATCGTGTTCTGCGGTGTTCACTTCATGGCAGAGACCGCCAAGATCCTGAACCCCGACAAGATCGTGGTGCTACCGGACATGGCCGCTGGCTGCAGCCTTGCTGACTCGTGCCCGGCTGAAGCGCTGGCGCGATTCAAGGCGCTGCACCCCGAGCACGCGGTCGTTTCCTACATCAATTGCTCGGCCGCAGTGAAAGCACTCTCCGACCTGATCTGTACGTCCAGCAATGCACAAAAGGTCGTCGATTCACTGCCCGACGAGCAGCCAATCCTGTTTGCCCCAGACCGCAACCTCGGCGCCTGGCTACAGGAGCAGACAGACCGCGAGATGCTCTTGTGGCAAGGCACTTGTGTCGTCCACGAGACCTTCTCGGAGCGCAAGTTGGTCGGACTGAAGACCCTGCATCCAGCGGCCAAGGTCATCGCACACCCAGAGTGTGAGCCGGTGATCCTGCGTCACGCCGACCACATCGGCTCGACATCTTCTTTACTGCGCTTCAGCCAGGACGACGACGCGCCAGAGTTCATCGTGGCCACCGAGGCCGGGATCCTCCACCAGATGCAGAAGCTCAGCCCCGACAAGACCTTCATCCCGCTGCCCCCGGAAGCGGGATGCGCCTGCAACAACTGCCCCTACATGAAGCTGAACACCCTCGAGAAGCTCTACCTGTGCCTGCGTGACCTGCAGCCGCGCATCGAGATGGGTGAGGAACTGCGCCTGGCAGCGCTCAAGCCCATCGAGCGCATGCTCTCACTCAGCTGATCAGGCGTCGACGGCGCCGGCAGCCGCGTCCGCGTCGGCACTCGCTTCCTCGCCCCAGCCTTCCCGTCGCTCCTCACCGCTGCGCCGTCCCAGGCTGCTGAGGCCCAGGGATGCAGCACAGACGATCCACGGCAGGACCGGTTGGCGGAGCGCGGTTGCGCCCACGCCGAGCAGTACGGGCAGAGTCCAGGCGAAGATGGCAAGCACCAGGAAACGCACCTCCTGGTTGCGGCGAAAGCTGTACAGGCAGAAACCCAGACCCACGAGCAGGCCGAGGTGTAGTGGCGTGAGCACCAGGGCCACCAGCAGCCGAGTCAGCCTCGGCGCAGCCTGTCCTCCCCTGCCCACGCCCTCGAGGGCGTCCGGCAGGGACCGATCCGGCATCCAGGTCTGGAGGACGCGGTACACAGAGCGGCGCATGGAAGCGGTTGGCTCAGCACGGATCGTGCCCATGGTGATCCGCCGCGCTGCGTGCGCATCACAGCGCAGCCGCTCCCGGGTCCAATTGCTGCCGCACTTGCGCTCGATGGCAGCATGAAAGACTGCCGCAGCCTCGGGACTTCCCAACAGTGAGCCCTGTGCCACGCGCACCAGCGGGTTATTGCCCAGGGCGAGACGGGTAGGCACATCGAGGTTCAAGGGTGTCAGCATGCCCAACCACAGGCTCGCCATCACTGCTGCAGGCAACCAACAGAACAAGCACGGCGCGATGCAGCGAGCCAGAGAGCCGCGGCCCACCAGCCAGGCCACCACGGGAACGACCAGCAAACCGCCGGTCCCGAGCCATGGCAGCGGCAACAGGTTGATGCCGACCCGCCACTGCAGGCCTGCTCGCTCGGGCTGCTCGGATAGGACCAGTATGTTGTAGGCCAGCGCGGCGCACAGGAAGGTGCTCAGCGACACCGATGAGAGTTGTTGCTCGAAAAACAGTACCGATGGGTGGAACCAGACTGTCAGCGCGCCAGCAAGAGGCAGCGGACCAGAGAGCCTGCGGCGCAACAACGCAAAAACCAGCCAACCCGAGGCCAGGCCGAGCAGGGACTGCAGGGCTGCCAGGGCCGGCAACGGATCCTCGAACAGCAAGCTGACCACCGTGACGAGAGCCGTGTAGGCGGGGTTGTGCCACAGCAGCGGCATCAACGGACTCTCGACCTGCCCCCCGCCTCCCGTGCCCTCGATCCAGGCAATGACCGCGGCTGCAAGCGGTCGGTAGCCATCAGGATCGGGCTGACCACCCGAGCGCAGCGAGGAGATCAAGACGATGGCCCGCAGCACAGCGGCGGCGGCGGCGGCGAGCAGCAGCGCCCGTGGGCGCAGTGGCAGCGGTTCGTTCACGGCTGGGCCCCGTCCGCAAACACCAACCGCCAATCCGGGGAGTCGCCCAGCCAGCAAAGCAGTTCTGCACCGTAGTCCCCGCCTGGACCGATAGACAGTTCGACCTCTTCAGGCTCGATGCCCGGCGTGTCCTCGACTGCCATCAGGTCGCCATCGGGGTCGTAGAGTCGCAGGTCGAGATCTCCTCCGAGCACCTCGAGCCGCAGCGAAAACAGGCTGGGCTCGGCAACCGAGAAGGAAAAACGGTCCACGTCGCTGCCCTCGTAGCTGCCGTCCGAACCACACGCAGACGCGCTACCCCCCACCACGAGGGGGGCCTCGATGACCCCGAGATCCTGGAAGTCCCGGTCGTTGGGCTCAACTTCGAGAATGTCGGCAGCCACGAGTTGCCCGGCGGATCCAGGTTGCCCATCCGGCGGTACCGGGCAACCGGCCGCCACAGCGGACAGTGCCAGGCATACAGGCAGCGCGTGAAGGCGCACCCGCACAGACCGACGGCCGACGACCTGTCCTAACCGAACAAGCGAATGCGCCACCTGGTGACGACGTCCCGAATCGACTTGAAGATGAACTTGCAGACGAGAGCAAGGTTGAAGTCAGCCCACCAGTCGATGAGCCCGCCACTGAGATTGATCACCTTGCGAGCATCGGTGCGATGGTCAGACACCGTGCGCGGCTTGAAGACCGCCGGCGAGGTCACCAGTGATACGTGGTTGACCAGGTGACCACGAGGCAGCACCTCGACGCGCACCGGCACTCCGAGCCTGTCCGTGAGCCGGCGTCCACCCTCGCGGGCGTCGACCCGACCGGGCTCGCGCGCCTCCACTCGAACCAGCAGGCCACGGCGGGTAATGACAACGAAGAACACGTTGGCGGAGAACTCGCGCGTCCATTGCAGGATCTGCTCTTCGAGATCGAAGTTGGTAACCGAGACACCACCGATGTTCATGAGGTCGCCGGCACGCCCCAGCACCTCAATCGCACGGGCCGGGTCACCGCAGGGACAGGGTCCCTTACGCACCCGTACGAGATCGTCGGTGTAGTAGCGGATCATGGGCTGAGCCTCGCGGCCCAGGGTGGTAGCGACCAGGGTGCCCATGGGCGCATCGCCGGGGACCACACGGTGACTGTTCGGATCGACGATCTCGAACAGGAAGAAGTGCTCGTGGAGATGCAGGTGCCCCTCGCTGCAGGAGGTGGCGAAAGGCCCGCCCTCGGTGGACCCGTACAGGTTGTGCACTGCACAGTCCCAGTCGTCCTGCATGGAAGCCCGCCAGGACGGTGTCAGGATGCGGCCGGCAAAGGCGAAAGCCTGCAGGTCCGGGAAGTGCGCACGCGGGTCTATTCCCAGTTCGATGGCGGTTTCCTTGAGCAGGATCGCCTCCAGCGGCATGGCAGTGACGACGTTCACCCGCCGCTGCTCCAGCAGACGCAGGACGCGCATGTAGCCGACGTTGAATGTGAGGTTGGAGGTCGGGATGAGGATGCCGCCCTTGAGGCGCACCGCAGTCTCGACCAGTTGAGCCGGTACCGGGAAGGCATAGGGGTAGCGGTTCATGATCGTGCGCGCAGGCCCGAACTCGCGGAGCCAGCGCTCAATCACGTCGATCTCGACCTCGATGTCGTCGAGGCTGTACCAGCCAGGCACGGGCGTACCGGTGGTCCCGAACGACTCGTGGAAGTGCCAGACCCTGTCCGGTGCACAGGCCAGAAAGGCTTCCGCCGGGTGGCCCTTGAGATCCGACTTGAAGGTGAACGGCAACTCAGCGAGGTCCGCCAATCCGGCAATGGACAGCGCAGCGAGACGGTCACGATAAAAAGGTGCCTGGCGGGCCTGGGCGACCGTGTACTTCAGTCGCTCCAACTGGGCCGAGGGATCCCAGGCGAGACGCTCCCCGGCGACTGCGGAATGGTATTTTCGGGGCGCGGCCACGGCCAACTCGGCGCGCGGCACCGGGGCACTGCTACTCACCCGAGGCTGCCGTCCGAATCGGATCCGGCACCTCGCGCACGGGCGGCTCCATTCGCTCCATGAGGCGAGCCTTGATGGTGGCCGGGATCGGCACCGGCTCGAAGCTGTCCAGGCCGACGGTCACGGTGACCAGCAGGGCCTGGACGCGCACGGCGCTCTCACCGGCACCACGGACCTTGTAAACGCAGGTGAACGAGGTGCGGCCGACCCGGGTCAGCAACAACTCGATCTCAAGGGTCTCGCCGAAACGACACGGGGCGCGGTAGTCACACTCGGTGTGGACGGTCGGAAAACCGATGCCAGTCTCCTCAAGCACCCAGTGGTATGGCAGACCGAGGTCCTCGGTAAACCAGTCCTCGAAGACGGCATGGAAGCGATCCAGGAAACGCGGGAAGTACATGACCCCGGCGGGATCCGTATCGCTGAAACGAACCTTGATCTGCTTCTTGAAGCTCACGAGCTACACCAGTTCCAGGTTCCCGCCGGGTCGAGCCATGTGGCGGCAGGCCCCTCTAATCCTCTGATCCGCGCGGATGATAGTCAGGTGACCTCGACGGCTCAAGTGAAAGGCGTTCTTTCATCTTGGTGCCAACACCTATTGACGCCGCCAGCCCCGTCTCCTATAAGGCGCGCGTCCCACATGTAAGGAGCCTCAGTTCGGGGCCCTGACAGCACAGCCGACGAGGAGTTGTTGTGGACATCTCGCCTGAGCTAATGGCTCTGCAGACCATCCCCTTCCTGGTAGTCCTTGCCGGGCTTTACCTGATCATCTTCAAGCCGATGCTGGCCATGCTCGCCGAGCGTGAAAAGAACATCCACGGCTACCGCAAGGAAGCCGAGTTGATGCAGGAAGAAGTCGACACGAAGATGGCGGAGCTCGAAGAGAAGCTCGCCGAAGCTCGCACCGAGGCGACTGCCGAGCGCGGCCGTCTACGCCAGGAGTCGTTGAGCCTCGAACAGGAAACCCTGCAGGCAGCACGCAACCGGGCCGAGGCAGCACTCGAAGCTGCGCGCACCGACCTCTCCAATGAACGCACTGCGGCGAGCGGTCAGTTGCAGCAATCCGCTGCCGACCTGAGCCGCGAGATCGCCACGACCGTGCTGGGTCGTTCGATGGGGAGCAACTAACGATGTCGTTGCGCCGCACCTCGTCCATCGCCCTCGGCACAGCAGGAGCCCTCCTCCTGGCTGCCGACACCGCCCACGCAGCCGGCGGAGCACAGCCCGACATCGTCGGCATGCTGCGCCACCTTCTCAACCTCGGCCTTCTGCTCGGCTTCCTTGCCTGGGTGCTGCGCAAGCCGTTGCGCGACTTCCTGCAGCGGCGACGCCTCGAGGTGAAGCAGGCGCTCGATGACAGTTGGGACGCAAAGACCCGAGCCGACGAGCGCTACCAGGAAATCGAGAGTCGTATTGCCAACTTCGAGGGCGAGCTCGAAAAACTGATGACCGATGTCCGCGCCGACGCTGACATGGAGCGCAAGACCATCGACCGCCGCGCCGAGCAGGCAGCCGCCCAACTCGAGGCAGCCGCCAAGAGGACCGTCGACGAGGAACTCCGTCGTGCCCGCCGCGAACTCCGCGAGGAAGCCATCGGCCTGGCCGTTGGCCTGGCCGGCGACCTGCTCACCACGAGCGTGGGCGACGACGACCAGAAGCGACTCACCGAGGACTATCTCGGCAAAGTAGGAAAGACGGCCCAGGGATGAGCAGCGCAGTTGCCAGAAGGTATGCCAGGTCCCTCAGTGACCTCGCCCACGAACAGTCCTGCCTGGACACCATCGCCAGCGATCTTCGCGGCCTGGTGGCGATTCTCGCTGGATCCGACGAGCTTCGAGCGGCGCTGGCCAATCCCAGCATTCCCCGCAGCGAGCGAGCCGGGGTCGTGCAGGCCGTAGTGTCCAAGATCAAGGCCCACGAGATCACCAGCAACTTCCTGTGCCTGCTGCTCGATAACAACCGCCTGGCGGCACTCAGTGATATCCACACCGCCTTCGAGGACTACTACGACGAGCGTATCGGCCGGGTCCGGGCACGGGTTTCCTCCGCTGCCCCCCTCGACGACGCGACTCTCGATGCCCTCCGAAAGCACCTGCTGCAGGTCACGGGCAAGAACGAAGTCATCCTGGAGACGACCGTCGACCCCGCGCTGATTGGTGGCATCGTCACCCACATCGGCGACCGGGTCTTCGACGGCAGCATTCGCACCCAACTCAACCTCCTACAGAACAAGTTGCTCAGCCAGGAGACGCCTGCACAGGCCTGAGGCCAGCAGGCATGGCATTCGCCACCTCCGAATCAGTGAAAGGGTTGCCCTGAAATGGAACTTCGCGCTGGAGAGATCAGTCAGATCCTCAAGGATCAGATCGCCAACTACGAGAGCCGAGTCGAGGTCGCAGAGACCGGATCGGTACTGGCAGTCGGTGACGGAATTGCCCGCATTCATGGCCTGAGCAACGCCGTCGCTGGTGAGTTGCTGGAATTCGGAGACGGGATCTCCGGCATGGTCCTCAACCTGGAAGAGGACAACGTGGGTGTCGCGATCCTCGGCAATGACCGCCATATCCGCGAGGGTGACACCGTCAAGCGCACTGGCCGCATCGTCGAGGTGCCGGTTGGTGATGCGCTGCTCGGTCGCGTGGTCGACCCACTGGGCCGACCGCTGGATGGTGGCCCGGAGATCAGCACGGAGCACACTCGGCGCGTCGAGATCAAGGCGCCCGGCATCGTCGTCCGCAAGGGCGTCCACGAGCCGCTCCAGACCGGACTCAAGGCGATCGATGCCATGGTGCCCATCGGCCGCGGTCAGCGAGAGTTGATCATCGGCGACCGCCAGACGGGCAAGACCGCAATCGGCATCGATGCGATCATCAACCAGAAGGGCCAGAACTGTCACTGCATCTACGTCGCCATCGGCCAGAAGCAGTCGACCGTGGCACAGGTGGTAGAGCGCCTGCGTCGGTACGGTGCCATGGAGTACACCACCGTGGTCTGCGCCCCGGCAGCCAGCCCGGCGCCCATGCAGTTCATCGCTCCCTACACCGGCGCCACGCTCGGTGAGTACTACCGTGACAGTGGTCAGCACGCCCTGTGCGTCTACGACGACTTGTCCAAGCAGGCAGTCGCCTATCGCCAGATGTCGCTGCTGCTGCGCCGCCCACCGGGCCGTGAAGCCTACCCCGGAGACGTCTTCTACCTGCACAGCCGCCTGCTCGAGCGCGCCGCCAAGATGAGCGATGCCGAGGGAGCAGGCTCCCTGACGGCGCTGCCCATTATCGAGACGCAGGCCGGCGACGTGTCCGCCTACATCCCCACCAACGTGATTTCCATCACCGACGGCCAGATCTTCCTGGACACCGACCTGTTCTTCTCGGGCATTCGCCCGGCGATCAACGTCGGCCTGTCCGTTTCCCGGGTGGGTGGTAACGCCCAGATCAAGGCCATGAAGCAGGTCGCCGGCACCCTGCGCCTGGCACTGGCGCAGTACCGGGAGATGGCAGCATTCGCCCAGTTCGCTTCCGACCTCGACAAGGCCACCCAGTCCATGCTGACCCGAGGTGCTCGCCTGGTCGAAGTACTCAAGCAGCCGCAGTACAGCCCGATGGCGGTCGACCAGCAGATCCTGGTGATCTATGGCGCCACCAACGGCTGGCTCGACAACTACCCGGTCAGCAAGGTCATGGCCTGGCACGACGGCTTCCTCGCCTTCATGGCCGACAAGCACCCGACCATCGCCGAGAACATCGTCAGCGAAGCCAAGATGACTGACGCCATCAAGTCCGACCTCGATGCAGCACTGGCCGAGTACAAGGAAATCTTCGTCGCCTAGGCGACGGGCGCCCGCGAGCCTCGCTCCCGGACGCCAGGGATTCACCCAGGAGTACAGCGAATGCCCTCCCTCAAGGCACTGAAAACCCGGATCTCCTCGGTCAAGTCGACCCAGCAGATCACGCGGGCGATGAAGCTGGTCGCTGCTGCCAAGATGAAGCGGGCCATCGACTCAGCCCTCGCCTCTCGCCCCTACAGCGACGAGGTGACCTCAGTACTTCAGAGCCTGATGGCACGCATCGACCAGGTCGACAATCCACTGCTGCAGCCCCACGAAGAAGTGAACCGAATCGCGGTCATCGTGATGACATCCGACCGCGGACTATGCGGCGGATTCAACAATGCCCTGCTGCGCAAGTCGATGCGCTGGCTCGAGGCCAACAAGAGCGAGCCCGGCTTCTCCGACGTCGAGGTGCTTACCTACGGCAAGAAAGCTGGCGATGCCTTTGGCCGGAGCAACTACCGGCTCGGCCGCGCGGTCGGTGATCTCAAGCCCGCCGAGTTCCCGAAGATGGTGGCGGAGCTGGTGCAGGAACTGTGCAACCGCTACGAGAGCGGGGACCTGGACGAGGTCTACCTGGTCTACAACCACTTCGTGAACACCCTCCGACAGGACCCGACCATCGAGAAGCTCTTCCCTCTCAACGAGCTTGCCGAGGGCAGCAGCGAAGACGAGCCCGCACACCTGGTGGACTTCGTCTACGAGCCAGACCAGAGCGCCATCCTCGCCGAAATTCTGCCGCTGTTTCTGCGGACCCGCCTCCACCAGGTCTTCCTGGAGTCCACGGCTGGTGAGCACGCAGCAAGAATGACGGCGATGGACGCGGCCTCGCGCAATGCCAAGGACGTAATTGACCGACTCACCCTCGAATACAACCGTGCCCGTCAGGCAGCCATCACCAGGGAACTGGTGGAGATTGTCGCCGGCGCCGAAGCCCTCTAAGCGATAGCGAAGGACCAACACATGACCACCGCATCTGGCGAAATCATCGAAGTCAAAGGGCCCGTCCTCGACGTGCGTTTCGAGCAGGGTCACCTGCCCGCCATCTTCAACGCCCTGACCGTCACCAACCCGGCGATCAGCGACAAGGCCGACAACCTCACCTTGGAAGTCGCGCTGCACCTGGGCGAGAGCACCGTTCGCTGCATCGCCATGGACAGCAGTGACGGCCTGGCTCGTGGCATGGAGGTCCGAGACACCGGCGCTCCCATCCGCATGCCCGTGGGCAAGGAAGTGCTCGGCCGCATCCTCAACGTCATCGGTGAGCCTGTGGACGCACTCGGCGACGTCGGCGCGACGACCTTCGCACCGATCCACCGCGACGCCCCCGACTTCACCGCACAAAGCACCGACGTCCAGATGTTCGAGACGGGCATCAAGGTCATCGACCTGATGACGCCCTACTCGCGCGGTGGCAAGACCGGACTGTTCGGCGGAGCAGGCGTCGGCAAGACCGTCCTGATCATGGAGCTCATCAACAACATCGGCCTCAAGCACGGCGGCTACTCCGTGTTTGCCGGCGTCGGCGAGCGGACCCGCGAGGGCAACGACCTGTGGTTCGAGATGATGGAATCCGGCGTCATCGCTGCCGAGAAGGACGAAAACGGTCACATCAAGATGAACGAAGAGACCGGCATGCCCATCATCGACTCCGAGAAGAGCAAGGTGGCGTTGGTCTACGGCCAGATGAACGAGCCGCCAGGAGCCCGTGCCCGGGTCGGCTTGTCGGCACTGACCGTCGCGGAACACTTCCGCGACGAAGAGGGCCAGGACATCCTGCTGTTCGTGGATAACATCTTCCGCTTCACCCAGGCAGGCTCCGAGGTATCGGCGCTGCTCGGCCGCATCCCGTCGGCAGTGGGCTACCAGCCAACACTGGCTACCGAGATGGGCAACCTGCAAGAGCGCATCACCACCACCAACAAGGGCTCCATCACATCGGTGCAGGCCATTTACGTCCCCGCGGACGACCTCACCGACCCGGCTCCCGCCACCGCCTTCTCGCACCTCGACGCCACCACGGTGTTGTCGCGCAAGATCGCCGAGCTGGGCATCTACCCGGCGGTCGATCCGCTGGACTCCACTTCGCGGATCCTCGAGCCCGAGGTCGTCGGCGACGAGCACTACCAGACAGCGCAGCGCGTGCAGATCATCCTGCAGCGTTACAAGGAGTTGCAGGACATCATCGCCATCCTCGGCATGGATGAGCTCAGCGAGGAAGACAAGCTGGTCGTCGAGCGCGCCCGCAAGATCCAGCGTTTCCTCAGCCAGCCCTTCTTTGTCGCCGAGCAGTTCACCGGTAGCCCCGGCAAGTACGTGGCCCTGGAAGACACCATCCGAGGCTTCAAGGAGATCCTCGACGGCGAGCACGACAGCCTGCCCGAGCAGGCCTTCTACATGGTTGGCACCATCGAAGAAGCCATCGAAAAGGGCGAGCAACTTCTCAAGGAAGACGACTAGTCGTGTCGAGCCGTTTCCAGTTGAAGATCCTCACTCCCGCGAAGGAGATCTTCTCGGGCAGCGTCGCCGAGGTGACCGTCGTCGGCGCCATCGGCGAGTTCGGCGTCTTGCCGGGACACTACCCGTACATCACCTCGGTGCGTCCGGGTGCGCTGACCTTCTCGGCGAAGGGGCCGGGCGGCGAGGAAGAGGGTCACGTCTACGCTGTCGGCCACGGTTTCGCGCAGGTCTCGGCGGAGAAGGTATCCATCGTGGTCAGCAGCTTCGAGAACTCCGAGGACATCGACGTCGAGGCTGCAAGGCAGTCGCTGGCAGATGCCGAAGAGGTACTTGCCGGCGCTGACCAGGAGTCCAGCGAGTACGCTGATGCACAGGTGGCAATCGACCTGGCTACCGGGCGCCTGACGGCCGCGCAACGCCAGGGCGAATGAGCCCGTCCGACTCCCAAGATCCGTACCGGATCCTCGGCGTCGCACCGGACGCAAACCAGGACGACATCAAGAAGTCCTATCGCAAGCTGGCGCGCAAGCTGCACCCCGACCGGGGCGGCGATCCCGAGAAACTGAAGCGGGTGAATGCCGCCTACCACATGGTCGGCAACGTCAAGAAGCGCAAGCTCTACGACGAGTTCGGCACCGAGGCCTTCCGGCCCGGCTTTGATGCCGACTCGGTCCGCTCCTTTCGTGACTTCCGCGGCGGCATCGGCGGCATGGGCGGCTTCGGCGGCGGGCCGGGAGCCAGCTTCGACTTCGACGACATCATGAACATGTTCGTCGGCGGCCAGGGCCGACGCCGCAGGCCGGCCTCACGCGGGCCCCGCCGGGGCCAGGATGTACGCGCGAACCTCGAGGTCAGCCTCGGCGAGGCACTCGCCGGCGGCGAGCGCAAGCTGACCATCGGCGAAGGCAGCACGGTCACCGTGCAGATCCCAAAGGGCGTGCGACCCGGACAGAGTCTGCGCTTGTCGAAGAAGGGTCTGCCGGGCGTCGACGGAGGCCCCGCCGGCGACCTCTACCTCGAGATCACCATCGCCGAACACCCGCTGGTGCGGGTCGACCGCGACGACCTCGAGATGGATCTTCCCCTGACTTTCGCTGAATCCATTCGCGGCGGCACCATCACCGCACCGACCCCCACCGGCACGGTGAACATCAAGATCCCGCCCTGCGCCGAGGCTGGCACCAGGATGCGGCTGCGCGGACGGGGCATGCCCAAGGGCGGGGCAGGCACCGTCGCCGGCGACCTGTACCTGATTCTCCGGCCGACACCGCCAGAAGCAACGAAAGACAGCCTCGATGAACTCGCAGACGCCCTCGAGGCTGCCTACACGGGCGATGTCCGCAAGGACCTCGAGTTCGAGAAGTAGGAGATGAGCGGCGGCCCCAGGCGCAGGATCCTGGTCACCCGGCCCCTCCCTACCCCACTGCTGGAGCGGCTCGGCGAGTTGGCCGAGCTGACGCTGTGCCCCGGTCCCGAAGCACCCACTGAAGACCAGCTACTCGAGCTCCTGCCGGGCCACGACCTGTGCATCTCGATGCTCACCGACCCGCTCAGCCGACGAGTGCTGCAGGCGGCGGCGGGGCACCCGAAACAGCCGCTAAAACTGCTCGCCCAGGTCGCCGTCGGACTGGACAACATCGACCTCGACGCTGCAGCCGAATGCGGGATCCAGGTGGCGCACACCCGAGGAGTGCTCACCGACGCCACCGCCGACCTGGCCTTTGCGCTGATCCTGTCGAGCTGCCGACGGCTGGTCGAGGCAGACCGGTTCGTCCGCGAGGGCCGTTGGCAGCGATGGAGTCTCGACCTGATGACCGGAGTGGAACTGCGCGGCACACGCCTCGGCATCATCGGCATGGGTCGTATCGGCAGCGCCGTGGCCCGGCGCGCGCAGCCCTTTGGCGTCGAGGTCGTCTACAACAACCGGCACAGGGTCTCCGCTGAGGTCGAAGGCGAGCTCGGAGCACGCTTCCTGGAGCTGTCCGAGCTACTCGCGACCAGTGACATCGTGACGTTGCATGCGCCGCTCAACGAAGACACCGACTTGCTGCTCGGCCGGGACGAGCTCATGGCCATGAAGGAAGGCGCGGTACTGGTAAACACCAGCCGCGGTGCACTGGTCGACGAGGCTGCACTGGCCGAGGCGCTGGACAGCGGCCCCCTGCGTGCCGCAGGTCTGGACGTCCACCGCGACGAGCCGCGCGTGCACCCGTCGCTGCTCGACCGCCGCGATGTCGTGCTGCTGCCACACATCGGCTCTGCGACCGAAACCAGCCGGCGGCGTATGGCAACGATGGCGATCGAGGCAGCCGAAGCGTGGCTGCGCGGGGAGCCTGTGCCCCACCTCGCCACCTTCCCCTAGCGGCGAATCCCAGGCCCCGAGAGCAAGAGGTGGGCCCGCTCGAGGGTGAGCAGGGTGCCGGCATCAGTCCACCAGCCGGCAAGTTCGCTCCAGCAGAGCCGGCCCCGCAGCAGGTAGGCATTGTTCACATCGCTGATTTCCAGTTCGCCGCGGGCGCTGGGCCGCAGGGTGCGAATGATGTCGAACACCGCGCTGTCGTAGAAGTAGATCCCGGTCACCACCCTGGACGACGCGGGCGAGACGGGTTTCTCGTCGATGCGCAGCAGCTGCTCGCCGTCAAAGCAGGCGACCCCGAAGCGCTCGGGATCGGGTACCTCTTTGAGCAGAACCCGTGCTCCGCCCCCCTGGGCGAGGTAGTCGTGCAGGTAGCCCTGCAGCTCGTCCTCGAACAGGTTGTCACCGAGCAGAACGGCCATAGCGCGGCCGGAGCAGAATCCCTCGGCCAGGCCGAGGGCCTGGGCAATTCCGCCCGCCTCTCGCTGCACCCGGTAGGTGATCCGGCAACCAAACGCCACGCCCGCACCCAAGGCCTCCACCACCTGGCCGCTGTGCTCGGCACCGGTGACCACGAGGATGTCCGTGACCCCGGCGCTCACCAGCTTGCGGACGGCGTGGTAAATCATCGGCTCGCCTGCCACTTCGAGCAGGTGCTTGTTGATCCCCTGAGTCAGGGGCAGCAGCCGAGAGCCGCTGCCTCCGGCAAGCAGCACCCCGCAAATGGCGGCCGGTTCAGCCATGCCGGCATTGTAGGGCAGGGCCCGCACCCTGCGTTGGAATCGCTCTGCTGGGCCGGGCAATGGGTCGGGATTCGGGCTAGCATCCCGGGCAATGTCCGTGCCGCGCTTCGCCGTCGTCTCGCTCCTGTGCCTGTTCGCGAGCAGTGGTTGTGCGCACCTGCCCATGCCCGAAGGCCCGGCCGGCCCCGGCACCCGCGACCTGCTGTATCTCGAGCCCGCACCGGCGACCCGCCTGCTGGTCGAGATCGACCGGGTCGAGGGCACCTCACCGCGGCCGCGGGCGCTGGGCACCTTCCTCAGCCGTGTGCAGCGCTACATCGACAAGCCGGAAGGCATCCGCCTGGTCGTCGACGACGTCATCCCTGCCGAGGAGTGGGCCGAGGACGACCGGTCGATTCGAAAGTTGGCGAAGCGCTATCGCTCCATCGAGCCCCAAGACAAGCACTCCACCGCCGTCCTGCACGTGATCTACGCGCCCAGGTACGGCAAGTACCGCGGCTTCTGCTGGAGCCGCAAGAAACCCAGCGACACTGACAAACTCGACGACTCGGCCCTGGTGGTGCTCCTGCAGGGCAACATCAAGCCGATCCTCTGGGTCACCGGAATCAAGCAGGAAGCGAGCGTCCTGGTGCACGAGTTCGGCCACGCCCTGGGCCTCGCTTCGAACCCCGGGCACAGCAACAAAGGGCACTGCACCAACGCCGAGTGCCTGATGTACAACGGCGTCGACGCGCGCACCTTCTTCCTGTACTTCTTCCCTACCCTGTTCACCGGCTACCTGCCCCTCGACTTCTGCGCTGATTGCCGAGCGGACCTGTACCCTGATCACGGCGGGGTGCCCCCGGGAGACCGATGAGCCGCTGGTTCGACCGCGCTCGCACCCGACAGGTCCTCACCCTGGCCTTGCCGATCATCGGCGGCATGACCAGCCAGGTCATTCTGAACCTGGTCGACACCGCCATGGTGGGCCGACTCGGGCCGACACCACAAGCAGCCGTGGGCCTGGGTTCCTTCTCCTTCCTGATGTTCGCCACAGTCGTCACCTGCCTGGGCACCGGAGTGCAGGCCACCGTGTCGCGGCGCGAGGGCGAGGGAGACAGGGACGCCGGCGGCGGCGCCCTGGACACGGGGCTGTGTCTCAGCGCCATCATCGGCCTGCCCATGGGATACCTGCTGGCCCAGTCAGCGCCCTGGGTGTTCGCGCAGCTCTCGGATGACCCGATGGTCATCCACGGCACGGGCAGCGAGTACAGCGGCGGCAGCGAGTACCTGGCGATCCGCCTGCTCGCCCTGGGTGTCGTGGGCGCCAACTTCTGCTTCCGCGGCTTCTACAACGGCATTGGCCGCTCCAACATCTACATGCTCTCCATTGTCCTGATCCAGGCGCTGAATATCTTCTTCAACTGGGTGTTCATCTTCGGCAACCTGGGCGCCGTAGCCATGGACGTGCGGGGCGCCGCCCTGGCATCGGTGGTGGCGCAGTGCATCGGCACCTGCTTCTACACCTTCTTGACCTTCCTGCAGGCGGACATCCGGGCTCTCTACCGGCCCTTCTACCTGCAGCGGCTGCGGCTTCTCGCCATGGGCAAGTTGCTGCAGCTTGCCTGGCCCGATGCCGTTCGCTCGGCAGCGGTTCTGGTCAGCCTGGTCTTGTTTCTCAAGCTGCACGGCGAGATATCCACCCTCAGCCTGGCGGCCGGTACCATCCTGCTGAACATCAGCTCGGCGGGCTTTTTGGTGGCGATGGGCATGGGCCTGGCCGGTGCGACGATGGTCGGGCAGAGCCTGGGCCGCGGAGACCCCGACGAAGGGCGGCGGCTGGTCTGGCTGGGGGTTCGGCTGTGCACACTGGGCATGCTCCCCGCGGCGATCGGCGTTGCCATCTGGGCCGAACCGCTGCTGGTGGTGTTTACCCAGGACGCCGCGACCATCGCCATTGCCGGCCCGTCGCTGCGCCTGTTCAGCGTCATTGCCCTCATCAACGTACTGCCAGTGGTCCTGCTATTCAGCCTGCTGGGCGCCGGCGAGACCCGCTGGGTGGCCAAGGCGCAGGTTGCCCAGCAGTACCTGCTCATGTTGCCCCTGGCCGCCCTGCTCGGACTGTATGTCGCCCCGAGAATGGGTTTCCCGGTCGAGACCGCGGGGGTCTTCGGACTGTGGGCCGGCATGGCAGTGTCGCGCCTCGGTATCTCACTGGCCGTGGTGCCCCGCTTCCAGAGCGAGGCCTGGGAAAAGGTACAGGTGTGAGGCGACCGTAGTTTTGCTACAACACCGCCCATGACGACCTACAACACGATCCTTGCAGCCTTCCTCGAGCACGCCGAGCACCGCGGCACCGACCCTGGCTTGCGCTACAAGCGCGACGGCACCTGGCACGACATCACCTGGGCCGACTACCGTCGCCGGGTCTTGAAGATCGGCGCCGGCCTGCGCAGCCTGGGCATCGAGTCCGGCGACATGGTCGGCATCCTCTCGAACAACCGGGTCGAGTGGCTGGTGGGCGACCTCAGCGCCCTGGCGCTGGGCTGTGTCACGGTGCCCATCTACCCCAGCTCCATCGCCGAGCAGGTCGAGTACATCCTCGAGCACAGCGAAGCACGGGCGATCTTCGTCGAAGACCACGACCAGCTGGCCAAAGTGCAGAAGGTGCGCGAGTCCTGCCCCAGCCTGCAGCACATCATCCTTCTGTCGGGCAACGCCGACGAGAACGACCAGGGGATCCTCGACTGGAAGGGCCTCGAAGAGCTCGGCGAGCAGGGCGGCGAGGAAGCACTCGCCGCAGTCGAGAGCTCAGCACGCAACCTCGACGCGTCCACGGTAGGCACCATCGTCTACACCTCGGGCACCACCGGTCCGCCCAAGGGTGCGCAGCTCAGCCACCGCAACCTGATGTCGATGGCCGACTCCCTGGCGGCAGTCCTCGACCTGGGCGCTACCGACTCGAGCCTCAGCTTCCTGCCCCTGTCGCACATCGCCGAGCGCCTGCAGGGCGAGGTGATGGCAATTCGTACCGGCTACACGGTGAACATGGGCGAGGGACTCGAGAAGGTGGCCGAGAACCTCGTCGAGATAGAGCCCACCCTGCTGGTCTGCGTGCCGCGCCTGTGGGAGAAGTACTTCTCGAAGATCAATTCCGGCATCGAAGACGCTCCCGACCTGCGCCGCAAGCTGTTCCGCTGGGCCACAGCGCAAGGGCTCTCGGCCTACAACAAGCGCGCCGCGGGCCGCTCGCTGGGTCCCTTGAGCCGGGTAAAATTCGACATCGCCGAGCGGCTGGTTCTATCCAAGGTGCGCAAGAAGCTGGGCATGGCCCGCGGCAAGTCGTTCGTCAGCGGCGCCGCGCCGCTGTCTGCCGAAGTCGGACAGTTCTTCGCCTCGCTGGGCATTATCATCCAGGAGGTCTACGGACAGACCGAGTGCGCCGGCGTGTGCACCTACAACCCGCGGGACAAGGTCAAGTACGGCTCGGTGGGCATCCCGCTGGGCGGCATGGACGTGCGCATCGCCGAAGACGGCGAGATCCTGGTCAAGGGTGGCAACGTATTCGTTGGCTACCTCAAGCAGGAGCAGGCAACCGAAGAGACCGTGCTGGACGGCTGGTTGCACACCGGCGATGTCGGCGAGATGGACAGTGACGGCTACGTACGCATCACCGACCGAAAGAAGGACATCATCGTCACCGCCGGCGGCAAGAACGTCAGCCCGCAGAACATCGAGAACCAGCTCAAGACCTTTCCCGGCGTCAGCCAGGTCGTGGTGGTCGGCGACAAGCGCAAGTTCCTGAGCACCCTGTTCACGCTGGACCTCGAAGGCCTCGAGGACATCTGGAAGCGCGAGGACCGCCAGCTACCAGCCTCGTCCGCCCTGCCCGAGGACAAGCAGGTCCGCGCCCTCATGCAGAGCTACGTCGACCAGGTCAACGGCAAGCTCGCGTCCTACGAGAGCATCAAGAAGTTCGAGATCCTGCCCGAGGACTTCACCATCGAGTCCGGCGAGTTGACCCCCTCGCTCAAGGTCAAGCGCCGGGTCATCCAGAAGAAGTACGAGACG
>CAZBDA010000092.1:0-20604 GCA_964490445.1 uncultured Rickettsiales bacterium
TGCCCTGCAGCTGGCTCGTCACCTGATCACCGCGGGCAAGGACGCGCCGCGCTATGTCCAGGTCATGGAGGGTGGGGTGTTCACCGACCCCACCGGCCAGGGCTACGACACCCACGCAGAGCACGTCTACGGCCAGGGTCCCAACCTCATGCACATGTCTCGCCGACTGGCAGCGATCATCAACGAGCCCGGCGAGAACGATCCCGCCAAGCTCGATCTGGATCGCCACTTTGTGCTTCTCAACACGGAGTTCGGGCGCGCGCCGCTTCCCGAGGTCACTCCCGCCAATCCCGGCGGTAGAGGCACCAATCACTGGCCCTGGGGCTACGTCGTGGTGGGCTTTGGAGGCTTCGCCGACGAGCAGCGCTCGGGAGTCGTGGGCGCCATCGGCGAGGACGCCATCGCGACCTCGAGCGTCACGCCTACCGAGCACCGCGCCGCCATGTTGCTGGCGATGGGCGCCTGGCCCTTCAGTTCTGAGTCCTTTGCGGTGGGTGATGTGCGAGGCGTGGGCAGCGAACTCGAAGCCGCCATCAAGCTGCGAACTGAAATCCTCGGCTACCCGACATGATGCCTCTGCGCTACCTGCTTACGGTAGCCGCGCTGCTCGTCCTGTGTAGCTGTCAGCCCGCACGCTACGAGGGCGGTCAGCCGGGGGATTGCACGGACGGTGCCGACAACGACGCCGACGGCAACTACGACTGCCTGGATGACGGCTGCCTGGCGTCGCCCGACTGCCTCGACACCGGCTTCCGTCCGGGCATGCTCGAGAACACCCCGCTGTGTGATGCCGGTGACGAGGCCTTCGTGCGTCGCTTGTTGCCACAACTTTGGGGTCGGCACGCCCGTTCAGTGCGCGAGTTGGACTTGCTGGTGCAGGTCATCGAGCAGAGCGATCGCGCCACGCTGGTGGATGCCATGATGGAGACTCCCGCCTTCGTGTTGCGCTGGACCGAGGTGCTCAAGGATATCCTGCAGGTCAATCGCGTCGGTGAGCGCGCCGGACGTGGCTGCGGCATGCCGGTGATGGACGGTCACGACCTTCCGGGCCCGGAATCCGGCGCCTACCTGGCTTCGGTCATCCGCGACTCCTCGCCCGAGGATGAAGCCACCACCACCGACTGGACCCTCCACGACCTGGTGGTCTCAGCCATAGAACTCGACGACTTGAGCCCCATGTTTCGTGCCCACCTGTTTACCCAGATGGGCTCGAAGATCGTGAACCTCGACAATCCCGGCGCCAACATCGCCTGGCGGGGCGTGTACCGCGAGTTGTTCGAGGGCAGCTACTTGAACCGTCGCATCGCCTGCCTTGCCTGCCACAATTCTGAGTACTCGGTGACCGATTCGTCGGATCCTGCGCTGGACAGAACCTGGCAGGTGCCCGGCTACTTCGAGAAGGCACTGTTCGGGAACAGTGGCGGTCGTCCCGCCCAGGATCTCAGTGCCTTCTTTCGGGTCGAGGGAGTCCTGGCGATGGAGTTCGTTCCCGAAGGTGTTAACCCGGCACTGTTCTGGGACCTCGGCGAGGGCTTCAATCCCTGGGGGCTCAACGAGCACTGTGGCTCCTTTATCCTGCCCGATGAGATCGAGCCCGATGCCGAGGGCTGGAGTGGCTACTTCATCGAAGAGGTCGCCGACACGCCGAGTGTCTGGCACCTGGAGCGCTGGCTTCACAACGGGTTTGACCGCCTGCGCGAGAGTGGCTTGAGCATCGCCGACGACCAGAGCGTGGACGGCGAGCAGGCCTTCGCCTGGCTGGTGTCCATGAGTACGGCCGAGAAGGTCTGGGAAGAGGTCATGGGCAGGCCCCTGACGGTCTCCCATTCCTTCCCGCGCAATCGCTACCAGCGTGACCTGCTGCAGTACCTCACCGAGACCTTTGTCGAGGACAGCTTTTCCCTCAAGTCGTTGGTTGCTGCGGTGGTGCTGCATCCTTACTTCAATCCCGGCATGCCCGAGCAGTGCGATGGACTCGAGTCGCCCTATTACCTCGCTCCTCTATTCGACCCCTGGGTAGTGACCCACGAGACGCCCGAACTGCGCCTGAACAATCCCGGTGATGCCACCGAGCGCCTGCCGCCCCGGGTTCTGATCAGCGCGGTGACCGAGGCGCTGGAGTGGCCGTCGATCGATGCCTTGATCTACGACCTCGGGATGGGCTCGGAGGGACACGAACAAGAGGAGCATCTCGAGGATGCGCGAGCTTTTGAGATCGACATCGGCGTCTTCCTGTTGGATGGGGAGACCGGCTTTCGAAGCAACAACTTCGGCGCGGGGATGGCCTGGGAGGACGTAGTCGGCCGCTGTGAGAATCCCTTTCCCCAGGCCGAGCAGGCCGAGGTCGACTGGATCGACCATCTGCTGAGCGAAGCGCCGCAGGATGCCTCGCTCGAACACCTCAGCCTGGCGCTGAAAGACCGGCTCACCGCCCGGCCGGATCTCTCAGAACCCAGCGAGAGGGAACTCGTAGAAGCGCTGCTAGGGCACCCACTCGAGACGCCGCTCAGCGAAATCGAGGACGCCGATGCCTCTGTGCGTCGCCTGTGTGCGGCGCTGCTGGGTTCGCCAGACTTCCTGCTTGCTGGCGCTCCGGGCTCTGAGCAGATCGGTAGCGAGCTGGCCATCATCCCCAGTGGCAGCTCATCTCCGGAGTTGTGCGAGAGCCTGGTCGAGGTGCTGTTCGGAGCCGACGAGGCCGACTGTGATGCCGAGGGTGTGCTGCAGCTCAGCTTTGACTGAGCGCCCCCTGGTCAGGGGCAGGCGCCGTCGTTGCCGTTGATCAGGGTGTTCCCGCCTGCCACGACCGTTCCCAGCACTGCCTCGGCGTGGTCCTGGCACAGCGAGGCATTGGTGGTGACGTCGAGTTCGCCGCCGACGCTGGTGAGGTTCGCCAGACCAGAGATGCTGACGAGGGAATCGTCGCGTGAAATCCGCAGGTCGCCGGGAACGGTGGTGATGCCAGCCAGCCCATCGATGTTCAGCAGTGCTGGATTGCTGGACAGGCTCAGGTTGTCGCCTACCGAGGCGAGCGAGCCGAGGCCGTCGATGTCTAGCAGCGCGGCATTGTCGTCGACCGCGAGGGCGCCGCCGATGGATACCAGCGACGAGAATCCATCCAGCTGGAGGGTCAATGGACACAGCGCGATGGCGAAGTAGTTGCCGACGCTCTCCAGGCTTGCGAAGCCGTCAAAGTCCTCGAGGACCGGGTCATCGTAGATGTGCAGGTCTGCGCCGATGCTGGTGAGGTTGGCGAAGCCATCGACGTTGCGCAGCGCATAGCTCAGATCGATGGCAAGGGTGCCGCCTACCGATTCGAGGCTGGCGAGGCCGTCCACCTGGGCCAACTGCGTGTTGAAGAACAGTCGCAGGTCTCCGCCCACGCTGCGCAGGTTGGCGAAGCCGTCGAGGTCTTGGAGCTCCGGGCACTGCTGTACCTGGAAGTTTCCGCCGATGCTCGTGAGGCAGGGCAACTCCGGCACCGAGGTGACCGCGGGGTCCAACCCGTCGAGGTACAGCGAGCCTGAGATGCTCTCACAGTCTGCAATGCCGGCGAAGTCGGCGAGGCTTGTCACGGTGAAGCTGTCGTTGCAGGGGATGCAGGTCACCGTCGCCGAGTCATCGTCGTCGCCCAGGGGGGCCTGGTTGCACAGAGGCGAGGCCGCGCAGCCTTCGTCGTCGCAGTCATAGCTGCCGTCGGCGTCGTTGTCGGCGCCGTCACCGCACTCGCCTGCGCTGGTGCCCTCGGGACTCTGGCTACAGGCCAGGCCCACGCAGACCAGCACTGGCATCCATCTTCTGGCCAAAAACAGGTTCGTGAACTTCAAAGCCTCCTCGACGGTGGTGGCGAGTCGAGCTTAGCAAAGCTGCCTTCAGGATCGCCCTCAGATCGGAGGATCAACAGGCCGGCGAGGCGGGGTTGTGCGACGACGGATCGGTGCACACCCGGTGGTCGACTCTTGCTCACAGCGGGCATTCATGGGGTCTTTTTGTGCCTTCTTACGACTGCATGTAGGTGTAGCGGTCGCCATGGGGGCGGGTTAGGCTGTCGATGGTTAGACAATGGACCGACGTACGTTTCTACAGTTGGCATCGGGTTCGCTCGGCTCGCTGCTTGCCGGATGCAAGGGGGGCCCTGGCGGGGGACTTGGGCCCATCGTAAGTCCAGGGGAGTGGGGAGCCACCCCCTCGGGACAGGAGCACGCCCTGCTTCCGTCCGAGCGCCGTCCCGACGGAATGCTTGAGATCTTTCTTCTTGGCGGCCTGAGCCCCTGGGAGACCTTCTACACGGTGCCCCAGTTCGGCAATCCCCAGGCGGGGGGGCCCTACGCGGGCAGCCAGTGGTGGTCTTTCCAGGAAGGCGTGGACCCGACGGTGAGCCAGTGGTTCGAGCAGTGCGACACTGCCAACCGCGACCTTGTGCAGCCTTTTGGACTCGATTCCGTCGGCCAGATGGTCAACCTGGGGCCCTTCGTCCACCCGCTGCGAGACCGTCCCGACATCCTGTCCCGGATGCGGGTCTGGGTGATGACTCACTCCTTAGAGCCGCATCCTGCCGCCATCCCGCTGGCGGTGTCGGGCATGGCGATCAGCAACCCCCGCATGGCCGGGCTGGGGACCCACATCCAGCGCTATTTTGCGGACCGCGCGGCGTCGGACCGCAGCGCTCCGTTTTCTTACGCCATCTTCCTGAACTCGCTCAACCGGGCAGATCTCGGTGCACCTGCGACGGCCCTGGGGCTACATCCTGCCTCGGCCCAGCCCATTGCGATCCAATTGGGCGACGAGCCGGTCCTGCCCAGGCAGTTGCCGAGGCCGGGGAGTGCCGGCTACACGAGCGATCTCGATGCCCTGGTCGATCACTACGCGGCCGCCTTCCGGCAGCGCTTGCGGCACGCTGGGGTCGATACCCGCGCTCCCGGCCTGCGCGACTACCTCGCGGCCAGGCATGCCCTTTCGAACCACGAGGCCCTCGAGGCGCTGTTGCCTGCGCACCTGTTCGAGCGAACAGAGATCGACGTGTGTTCCCGCCATCCCGCCTATCACAACACCGATATCATGACGGCCGTGGACGAGACGGGATCCGCCATCCAGATGGCCCGCCACCTGCTGACGGCGGGTCCTGATGCAGCGCGCTATGTGCAGGTGATGGACGGCGGGCTCTACCCCAACCCCAACGGGCAGGGCTACGACACCCACGATGAGCATGTCCTCGGCCAGGGCGCCAACGTCAGTCACATGTGCCGTCGCCTGGCCGAGATCATCAACGAGCCGGGAGAAGATGACCCGGAGAAGCTCGATCTGGATCGTCACTTCGTGTTGATCAACTCGGAGTTCGGGCGCTCTCCACTGCCCGAGGTCACTGCCTCGAACCCCTTTGGTTTCGGAAGCAACCACTGGCCCTGGGCCTATGTGATCGTCGGCTTCGGCGGCCCGATTGGCGAGGAGCAGGCCGGCGTGGTCGGCGCCATCGGCGAAGACGCCTACACCATCCAGGCGACCACCCCTGCCGAACACCGCGCTTCCATGCTGCTGGCGATGGGGGTCTGGCCGTTTACCGAAGAGTCCTTTGCGGTGGGCAACGTGCGAGAAGCCAACACCGAGCTGGATGCAACGCTGCGTCTCAAGCGGGACGTCCTGGGCTACGACTCATGAGCACCCGGAGCTACTCCCTGGGGCTGTCCCTTTTGTGTGTGTTCGTGTGCACCGTGACCTGCGTTCCGCTCAAGGAAGGTGCCGATCCGGTGGAGTGCTACGACCGGGCCGACAATGACGGCGATGGTCTGTTCGATTGTGACGACGAAGGCTGCAACGGCATCTCTCCCTGCGCGGTCGCGGGCATTGCGGGAACCCTCGAAGATGCCGTCGAGTGCGACGCCGGCGACGAGGCATTTGTTCGCCGCCTTGTCCCCCAGCTCTGGGGACGCCAGCCGGAGTCGATCCGCGAGGTCGATCTGCTGGTTCAGGTCATCGAACAAGGCGACCGGAGCACGCTGGTGCGCGCGATGATGGGCAGCGAGGAATTTGCCGTTCGCTGGCTGGAGGTCATCAAGGATCTGCTGCACGTAAATAGGGTCGGAGACCGCTCGGGGGTCGGCTGCACATCAGTCGACGAGGAAGTGCTGGGCGATCCTACGGCCCTGGTCGGCAATCCCGAGCTGGCAGCGTTTGTCCGTGATAATCCCCCCGATGGGCCTCAGTACAGCGAGGAGTGGACCCTCAACGACCTGATCTTCTCGTCACTCGCCCTGGACGATCTCAGCCCCGTGTTCCGAGCCCAGCTGTTCGGACAACTCGGTTCGCGGCTCATCAACCTCGAGAACGAGGGAGCCGAGCAGGCCTGGCGTACTGCCCACGCCACGATCTTCGAAACCAGCTACCTGAACCGCCGCATGGTCTGCCTGCAGTGCCACAATTCCGAGTACTCGGTGACCGACGCCGCAGACCCCGAGCAGGACGGTACCTGGCAGGTGCCCGGCTACTTCGAGAAGGCCCTGTACGGCGACAGCGCCGGCCGTCCGGTGCAGGACCTGGCGGCCTTTTTCAGGATCGAGGGCGTGCTTGCCCTGCAATACTACCCCGAGGGGGTCTACCGGCCCGGCCTTCACTGGGGACACGGAGATGGCTTCCATCCCTGGGGCATGAGTGCTCGTTGCGGTTCGTTCATCCTGCCCGACGACATGGAAGAAGACCCCGAGGGCTGGAGCGGCTACTTCATCGAGGCGGTCGAGGATCGTCCCAGCATCTGGCACCTCGAGCGCCTCTTGAGGGATGGCTTCGAAGAGCTGCGCGAGAGCGGGCTGCCCTCGGCCAACCCGTCGAATGTCGATGGCGAATTCGCCCTGGCCTGGATGGTGGGCATGAGGGTGGCAGAGCGCGTCTGGCTCGAGGTCACCGGGCGCCCCCTGACGACTCCCTTATTCTTCCCGCGCAATCGCTACCAGCGCGATCTGCTCGTTCACCTGACGAACGCCTTCGTGGGCAACGGCTATTCGCTGAGCTCCCTGGTCGAGGCGGTCGTTCTGCACCCCTACTTCAACCCGGGACTGCCCGAGCGTTGCGAGGAACTGGACACGGCCTATTACATGGCACCGGTCTTCGACCCCTGGGTGGTTGAACACGACATCGAAGAGTTGCGCCTGAATACCCCCGGGGACCTGGTGCAGCGCCTGCCCCCCCGGGTGTTGATGGATGCCACCATCGCAGCGCTCGACTGGCCCGACTTCGACCGCGAGGTCGAGGCGATCTGGGTGAACCCGGCGCTGGATCCAGACCACGACCACGACGAGGGCGGTAACCCCGTCGACGACGAGGGCAATCCGCTAGAGGAGCCCAACCCGATCAATGAAGATGGTTTCCCGCTGTCGCCCGTCTATTCGTTCGAGATCGGGATCGGCGTCTTCCTGCTGGACTCCTCGACTGGCTTCCGCAACAACAACCTGGCTGAGAGTCTCACCTGGGAGGAGGCGCTCGGCGGCTGCGTTGAGCCGTTCTCTGCGGTCCTGGCTTCCTCGGACTGGCTGGATACGGTAGTTGCTGAAGCGCCACCAGAGCAGCCAATCGGGGACCTTGTCTTAGCCCTCAAGGACCGCCTGACCGCGCGTCCCGTGATCGAGTCGGCCGAAGAAGGGGAGTTGCTCGAATTGCTCCTCGGACATCCGCTGGACACGCCGGTGGGGGCCCTGGAAGACTCGACTGCTCCGCTGCGCCGGGTCTGCGCTGCGCTGCTCTCTTCGCCCGACTTCCAGTTCGCCGGTGCCCCGGGAGGCGATCTGCTCGGAACGTCGGCACCGTTCGTCCCAGCGGGTGCCTCGTCGTCGGATCTGTGTGCGAGGATGGTCAACGATCTGTTCGAGCCGGGTGCGGCTTCGTGTACTGCGGCCGGGCGGATCCAATTGGGCGGCTAGCGCGACGCTGGCGCCGCGGGACATGAGCGACCGAGTGCATCGACGAAACCAGGGTGTGTGGACTCTTTTCTGTGCCGTTCTTGTGCTGGGGCACTGGGGCTGCGGAGGGGGCAGCGAGAGCCCGGACAACGACTCCGACGGATTCAGCGTCCCAGACGGTGACTGCAACGACAACGACCCCTCCATTCATCCGGGGGCCAGCGAAGCCTGTGACGGCGAGGACCGCAACTGTGACACGCTGGTCGAGTGCATTCTGAGCCAGGTCACTGCTGGGGCCGATCACAGCTGCGGCCTGTCCAGTGACGGAGCGCTGGTCTGCTGGGGAGGCAACGGCGAGGGCCAGGCCAGCCCTCCCGAGGGCGTCTTCAGCCAGGTCACTGCAGGCACCCTGTACAACCTCGCCATTGGCATCGACGGCCTGGGGGTGAGTTGGGGCTACCACGAGAGCAAACATTCCTCGGTGCCTGCCATTCCCTTCGTCGAGCTAAGTGCGGGTGTCGAGCACGGTTGCGGTATCGACAGCAGCGCACAGGTGCACTGCTGGGGAGACAACGGGGAGGGACAGTCGGTCCCACCCGCCGGCAGCTTTGCCCAGGTAAGCGCCGGTTGGTTTCATACCTGCGGGACGGACACTTCTGGGCTGGCGGTGTGCTGGGGCTACGACACCGTAGGCCAGTCGACGGTTCCCGACGGGATGTTCAGCCAGGTGAGTGCCGGTCGTTTCCACTCTTGCGGTATCGACAGCAGCGGCGCGCTCCGGTGTTGGGGCAGCGACGAAGACGGTAGGTCGAGTCCACCGTCGGGTACCTTTACCCAGTTGAGCGCCGGCCTCGATCACAACTGTGCGTTGGCCACGGGAGGCGCGGTCGAGTGCTGGGGTAGCAACGGGGCCGGCCAATCGAGCCCGCCCAGCGGCAACTTCGTCCAGGTAAGCGCCGGCGAGGCCCACTCCTGTGGGCTCCTCGACAGCGGCCAGGTGACCTGTTGGGGAAGCGACACTGCCGGGCAGTCCACGCCGCCTGGCTGACTCGTGCCGGCGGCGATGCACTGCAGGGGGAGGTGGTGGCAGATGCACCGGTGCCACTGTGCTCGTCCTCGCGTGTGAGTTCATTCTCGGCCCGGTTGAGTTGGCGGGGGATGCGGGCTAGTCTCTCGCTCGGCCAACGGGTCCCTGCCAGCCATCTCCTGGCGATTTCGGAGAGTTCAATTGATGCCCATCCAGACCAGAGCCATTCCCTTCCTTCTTGCTGGCCTCCTCGCTGTTGGTTGTGCGGGCGACGACGCCCCTGAGTCCGACGCGACGCAGGACAGTGCCGAGTCGCCGGCAACACCAGCGGCCCCGGCAACTGAGGCTGAGAGCACGGACACAGCAACCGCTGCCGCGAGCGAAGCTGCGGTTCCGACTGCTGGGGCCAGCGCCGCTGCTGGCGGACAGGATGAAGACCTGGAAGTCTGCTGGTCTCCGGGCAAGTCCGCCGATGGGGCCTCCTACACGTTGGCAGGCAACATCAAGCTGGTTCCAGCGGGTGACCCTGGCGTGGACAAGCTGGTGTTGGTCGCCACCGACTCACCCATCAACAACTGGAACAACGGCGGAGTGGTGTCCATCTACTCGGTCGCAATGGCCATGCCAGGACCCTTCAAGCTGCAGGTCGAGGATGGCCCGAGTGCCGTGTACGTGTGTGCCTTCGCTCCCCCCACTTTTGACGACAACCAGTCATTCCAGGCGGCCGGCTGCACAGCGACTCCCATTGCCGGCAAAGCCGGTGCCACCACCAAGAGCGACGAGGTGGAACTCGTGGTCTCCTCGCGCAGCAAGCCACTGGTGACCCTCGGCGGTGCCCAATTCGGCAAGGAGTCGTGGACCGGTACTCGTGTGCAGCGCACGGTCAGCGGCAGCATCACAGGAGTCAAGGCGCAGGGCTTCGTGATCGCGACTGCTCCGAGCGCCATCCTCGAAGAGGAAGATTCCGACACGGAACCGCCCGGAATGACGGTTGCCGGGGCAGACGGGGCCTTCAGCCTGACCTACTTCGCCGCACCGAGTGACCCCCTGTTCGTCTGTGCCATGGCATTCGATGATGCATCTGCCCCGAGCGCCCTGACAGGTACAGGCTGTCTGTCCGTCAAGGTCTCCAAGCGTGGCCGCAGCGTCGCCAAGGAATTCAAGGACCTGGTGGTCGAACTCAGCGCAGATTCCGAGGAATTGGACGCAGACGATGCGTCCCACATTGCTCTGCTGCAGCGCTGCCTCGGCGACTGAGCCAGCCCCTCTTCCGCCCTGCCGGGAATTGCTCTCCGTCGGCTACGACGGAAACGCTCAATTGCAGACGAAGATCACGTGGGTCAGGGTGTTTGCGACCACCTCGACAGGGCTCAGCCCCGTGCATGGCTCGCCATCGGGGCCCTCTACCCAGACGTTCGCCATGCCCGCGTCGATGTTCATGAAGAAGTTGGTGCCATCGTCGGTGGTGACGTTGGTCTCTGCGGGATTGTCGTTGGCGGTCACGACGATGTCGTAGGGGAGGTCTGTGTGGATGGTAGCTCCCGCCAGCCTCGGTCCCGTCGTAAGACTCTTGGCCCCCACCTCGAGGATCGCCCGGCTGGGATCGGGGGTCAGGTTGAAGATGTCCTGCATGAACGGGACGATCTCCGCCGAACGAAACATGTTGAAAAAGATCATGTCGTCGGTTCGATTTGACTGCCAGCTGAGGTCGAGGTGATAGCGCGCCTCCTCGTAGCCCGCCGCTGAGGCCACCAGAGTGGCCGTGGACTGAGTGCGGGGAAACTCGAGGTCCCAACAGCCCATGTCGTCGGTGACATCCGAGTTCGACTCGTTGCCCAACTCGTAGACCTGGATCCCAGCTGCCAGCTGGTCCGGGCCCAGGGTGATGATGTCGACAGAGCCCTGGACTGCGAGTGGACCGGCTGAGTCATCGTCATCGCCGTGGCCGCCGCTGTCGTCGTCGTCGGCTGGATGCGTGTCGTCGTCGCCGACACTGTCGTCATCGTCGCCGACACTGTCGTCGTCGTCTGCGCTCGAGTCGTCGTCACCTGGGGGTGGTGGTGTGTTCGAACAGCCCGCTACAGCGCCGAGCAGCAACAGGGACAACAGCAGTAGCCAGGACCAGCGCATTTGGGCTCCGACAATCAAATAGGGGGCCGATAGGGCCTTTGCCGCACCATTGTTGCCGGGGGCCGGCCGCTACGCAACCGAAGGGCCGAACAGGGCCCGAAGCGGGTCGTCGTGGCTCATGTTGCAGGTCTTGCGTTGCGATTGGATGTCGATTCGTGGAACCTGCCCCGGCCTGCGCAGAAACATCCGACCGGCCTGTGTTTGCGGCTATCCTGCAGGCGATGTTCCCTTGCCTGCCGAAACTCCTGCTTGTCCTGCTGCTGCTGGTCGCACCCGCCTGCACTGCCAGCAACGACGACGACACTGCGGATGACGATGACACAGGGGACGATGACGACCACAGCCCCGAGGCGATGATTACGATCCACGGTGGCGTCGAGATCATCACCGTGGGGGAATACCGGCCAGCGCAGGACATCCACATCTACGAACAGGGCGACACGGGCCACGAGACCTGGACCGAGACCGAAGAGGGCGATTGGTACCTGGACCTTCCGGCGAATCAGAGCCATGCACTGGTTCGTGGCAGCCGTGATGACCTGACGCAGGTACTGTTTTCGTTGGACCTGGAGTGGCAGCGGGATCGGGTCGACCACCTCGTGCTTTTCAACCCCTACATCGCGGCAGAGCGAGACGAGTTCTTCGTCGAGGCCTTCGGCATCGAGTTCAACCCGGAGCGGGGTCTGCTGCACGTGGGCGCAGTCAGTCGTAGCCACGGCACCGAGTATGCGGGGGCGAGCGTCGAGATCGGACTCGACTATGCCGCGTCCTTTGCGGTCGACGACGATATGGGTCCCTCGACCACCACCGACAGCCAGGGCATCCTCGCGTTCCTGAACGTGGAACCCGGATCCGCTGAGATCACGGTGCGCGATCCCGACGGCACTCTCTGTACGGGAGTTGGCAGCGTACCGGTGGAAGCAGGTACCACCAGTCACGTCGTCTACGAGTGCCCCTGAGGGCCAGGGCTTCGCTCAGTCCAGGAAGCAGCGCTGCAGCATGGTGTAGTGCTCGCGTTCGTGTGGCGTGAGGGGTACCGGCTGCCCGGTGTCGAGGCGATGGCGCACTCCCTGGAGTGTCGTTGGCTCGCTTCCCGAGGGGAACTGAACCCGCTCGCAGCTCGCGCCTGCGAGGCTATCGACTTCATCTGCCGTCTTGCCGATCGGCGGAAGCGCAATGGCACAGATCCACAGAGGCTCGCCGGGCACTGCGAGGTAGCTGAGTGTGAACTCCTGCCCGGCGGCGACGGCCCCGACGACGCGGGGGTCCTCGGCGACATCAGGCCCGGCCAGGACATCTGCGGCGGCGGCTGCGATGAAGTAGCCCAAAGGGGTGGCAGCCCCCGCCTCGATCTGACCCGATATGGTCCGCCGAACCCGCGCTCCATCTCGCACCCTCGTGTCGAACTGACTCAGGCCAATGAGGCCCAGGTGCTGCCGACCCCGGCGCAGTTCGATTTGCTGAGGAGGCGCACTGCCACCTGCCAACTCGCTGGCGCGGACAGGGCGTGCGGTGCAGCCCATGTGCGAGAAATACTCGACGCCGCCGAGCGAAGCCGGGCCGACCGCGCACAGCCAGAAGGACGCTTCAGGAGCCGCAAACTGCAGCTCGAAACGGGACTCCTCGACCGCGACCACCCCATGAACATCGAGGACACGGTTGGGATCCAGGCTGTCGAGCCGTTGATTTATGGCCAGCACCACAAAGCGTCCCTCGGGGCCCTTTGGGAACTGCGCAGGAGCGTTGATCGATCCGCTGACGGTGACCCCCGGCCCCCCGGACCGGGCCGGCCGAAGACAGGACTCGGATGCGTTTGGTCCGGCATTTGTCGGTCGGTTCGGGCCGTCCTCGGGACCTTGCTCGGGGAACTCGCCTGGTGGGGGCTCCGCTTGTGCTGGAAAGGGAGCTCCCTGCCCGGGACGATGCTCGTCCTGGGGGGCTTTCCTGTCACCACATCCGCTCGCCAACAACAGCAGACCAGCAACAAAGAGGCCGGCCCGCAGGCCAGGTTGGAGTGAATGCATGGCTGCATTGTCTCCCAGGAGTTGCGGGGGTTCAATGCCCCCTGGAGTCTCCGGACGACGGGCACGACCTGATACTCTTGCCAGAATGCATGCTGTCCGCTGCTTTCTCTTCCTGACCCTCGTGATGGTGGGCTGTTCTGACTACGGCACCGCGACCGGTCCGAGCACTGCTCCTGGGGCCGCCCCGGTACCGGTGGAAGCCCCGGGCCCCAGCGCCTCGCCACAGGCTGCGCCTGCTGTAGAGATCTCCCCCGAGCCCGCTCCGGCTCCTCCTGCCGCCGCTAGCGGGGCAGGGGATGACGATGACTCTGCGGTTCCTGCCGCAGCAGCTACCACTGCTTCCGCACAGGCCCCAGCTTCCGGTGCCACGGCGAACAAGGAGCTGCTCTGCGATGACCGGAAAGACAACGACGGTGACCGGGCGGTGGACTGTGACGATACCGACTGTTGGTCGGTAGCCGCCTGCGAAGCCCCCGAGCCGGGAGACTGGGCCGATCCGGGACCCGGTCCCGACCAGGGAGCAGACGGTGAGCAGGCACCGGGCCCCGAGGGCGCCGGCGGCGGTCCGAGGAGACCGGAGGATGATGGCATAGGCGTCGCATGTGCCGACTACATCGGCTGCGTCTGTGGAGTCGCCAAGGCGGAAGCCGGACGCGAGATCGGCGGCTACAGCCACGCCACCGCCTGCGCGCAAGCCGGGGAGTTGGTCGGCAACAGTGTCGAAGAGTACTGCGGGGCAGAGTTGGACAAGCTCAAGGCAGTGCTTGATGACGCCACCGAAGCCTACGTCGAAGCGAAGATCAAGCTTCCGGCAAGCTGCAACTGAACACACGGGGGCCGAGGGACCCGGCAGCACGCGGTGGGCAGCGATCCGCGAACGATCGGTGGGGCAGATTGTGGGCCAGGGTCGGGTGTATCATGGCCCGTCTGACAGCCGACCATATGGGGCTACTCTGACATCGAGCATCAGGCTGTGGAGTGTTCGTGAACGCAAATCGGCAGGTTCCCTACCTATTGTTGCTGTCCGCCCTGTTGGGGCTGGGGCTGGCAATGCTGGCTGTGGGTTGTGTGGCGAGCGGTAGTGACGATGATGACGACACCGCAGACGACGACGACAGCTCGGCAGGCGACAGCGACGGCGATGGCTGGGACAGCTCCAGCGACTGTGATGATGATCGAGCGCAGTCCTACCCTGGTGCCACCGAGCTATGTGATGGCCTGGACAACGACTGCGATGGGGTATCAGCGCAGTTTGAACAGGATGGCGACGGCGACGGCCTGATGGACTGCATGGCGCTGCTGTGGGCCGTCGATGCGCTGACTTACTCCCACTACATCGAGATGGTCGATGCGCTGATGGAGGTCATCGGCAGCCGTGCTTCAGGCGACTGCCCTACCGAGACCGAGAGCAGCGCCGCGGCTACTTTCACCGCACTCGACGGGGTCGAGGTCAACACGATGCAGGAGGAACTGACGATTGGCGGTGACTGCAGTTCATCTGCGGCTGAGTTCACCGGCTCCCTGCTGCTTCGCAGTTACGAAGAGCCGTACCAACCAGCATCGCCCAGTTGGGATGGCGAGCTCCGCGGCATGAGCCTGGACAGTGCAGGCTTCAGCCTTGCCGGGACGGGTGCCTCGGTCGAGACGATGCTGCTTTCCGGCTCGGTCGGTGGGGCCGAGGACGTGCGCACCGATGCCCAGGGCCGAGACAGCGCGAGCGAGTGGGGTGGCATCACCCTGGCCGTTGAGCTCGAACTCGCCGGCATCACCCTCGGGATCCCTGAATTTCTCCACGACTCCATGACCAACCTGCAGTTGCAGCAGACGCACAACCTCGACACCTGCCACCTGGAGCAGGCCTGCGACTTCGAAGAAGAGACTTTCTCTACGGTGGGGACAGCTACCCGTAGCACGAGCTCTGGCGCCTGGGTGGCGGAGACTGTCGGGCTGGCCTGGCTGTATCGATTCGAGACTGCCCAGCCGGGCGATCCGAAGGTCGAGACTGGCTGCTACCTCGAGCCGGGCAGCGGCGAAATCGAAGTGACGGCCCCCGGCCCCAGTCCTGCTGCTGAACCGTGGACCGCCCGAGTCACCTTTGACGGCGACGAGGCCTGCGACGGCTGTGGTCAGGTCACAATAGGGCAATCCCCCGTCGGACTGTGGTGCGGATTGGCACCCCTCGAAGACGGCGGCTAGCGGCCGACATTGGACAACTCGGAGCGACATTCTTGGTAGTCATCGGACTCCTCTACATCCTGCTGGTCTGGCTTTGGGTTACCTACCTGCCGGGCTACCTGCTGAGCCGGGCCCTGGTGCCCGAAGCGACCGGCCTGGTGCGCCAGGGTTTTGCCCTGCTGTGCGCATTCTCGACGGTGCCTCTGCTCATCTTCCTGGCAACGGTCGGCCTGGGCGTGCCGATGGACGCGCCCTTTCTGTTCACGGTCACCACCGTGCTCAACGTCGTCGGGCTTGGCCTTCTCTGGAGGCGTCCGGGTGGACTGCAGCTGAAGCCCGATCTGCGCCTGGTCCTCGGCCTTGTAGCCAGCACTGCTGCGATTGGCCTGTTCCTGCTCTTCGGCTTGCGCTCTCTGGACGGCGGCGACGTCTTCTCCACCATCCACCACTGCCTGTACGTCATCGTCATGCACACGATCACCAACGATCCGAGCACGTCGATTCCGCTGTACGACGCGGTCAGTGACGGACCAATCCACTACCTGGTGCAGCACCCTACCGACCAGTTCAACGGGCTGGCGTCGCTGTTCTATGAGCAACGACTCGGCAATGCACCGATCCTGGCCGGACCGGTGGCTCTGTTTGGCACTGCCGGCTGGTACCTCGCGACAGTCTTCGCCTCTCTGGTCACCGGTGTGTTCTGCTGGCTCATAGGCCGCGAGCTTGGTGCCAGCCCGAAGGCTGCCACTTTCGGAGCGGCGCTCTTTGTCTACGGCAGTCACCACTTCCTCGCCTACTACGTCAACGAGAACCTGTATGCGATGGCGCTGGTCAGCTTCCTGCTGTGGACCGCTCTGCGCAAACAGATGTCCTGGGGAGTGGTCGTGCTGGTGGGCATCACCGCAGGACACCTGGTCGGCGTGCGCTACACCTCGGTGCTGTTCTGGCCAGCAGTGGCTGCAGGGGTCCTTTGGAGGCCAGGTGCGCTGCCCGAGCGAGCACGCAAGTTCGCCCTCGCCCTTGCTCTGGCCATCCTGTTCCTGCTGCCGTGGCTGTACGTCAACCAGATGATGCTGGGCAGCGCCTTCGATCACCCGAAGATCCACCCCGAGTCGACCGACCGCATCGTGCAGAACAGCTTGCTGGGCTGGGGCTTCGCCTTCCGTGCCCTGAACTGGCCCTTCATCGAAGTCCTCTCGCGCACGGCGTGGAATCCGCTGCCCAGCTTCCTGTGGCTGCCGCTGTGGGCGGGCAAGTGCTACGGGCAACTCGGCCTTGCGCTGGCCGCTGTGGGACTGTGGGGCCTGCGGCAGCGCCGCCGACAGCTCGTCGTGGTGCTGGTCTTCGCCCTGCCGCACAGCGCGGCGATCACCCTGCTCGAGAGCCTCGACTGGGAGCAGCTCACCTATGCAGCCCCGGGCCTCGTGCCGCTCGGTGGTCTGCTGGCCTGCGCCGTCAGTGATCTCCTCGAGCCGGCGACCCGCAAGCTGCGGGCAGTTCAGACCGCCGGCGCGTGGCTCGCTATCACCGTCCTTGCCCTGGGTAGTGCAGGGCTCAGCTTCCCGGTCGACACGCGCATTCTCTCGAACAAGGACTGGCCCCAGGCACCCACGACGGATCGGGGGGTCGAGATGGTTGGGGACTGGCTTGCAAGACCCAGTCCGCTGCCAAAGCGCCCGCTTCTACATCCCACCTCGTCCCGCTCAGCGATCTCGTCTTTCGCCCATGCCCTGCCGAGCAGGACACCAAAGACCGAGGCGGGCATCCCCATCTATCCGAGCGGCAAGGTCGCGCTGCTGGCCGGGTACTCGTCGGAGCAGGGCAGCAAGTACCTCTTCGCCCTACAGGGGGCGGATCTACGATCGCCGCAGCACAAGGTGCGCACCAGCCTGGGCTTACACATGCTCAACCTGCAGTTGCCCGCTGCCAGAGCTGATGTCTCGATCTCCTGGCTCGGCGGGGTCTACCAGGTGGACTTCAAGCCGACAGTCGCTGCGGATGAACTCAGAGACTTCTCGCTCTACCTGCACCCATGGTTCCCCCCGGCACGGGTCATTCGGGTGACGATCGATGGCCGTGCTCCCTCAGACCTGCGGATCCTGAAGTACGGTGGTACGCGAGAAGATGGCGAGCGGCGCTTCATCGTGACCAACTACCCACAGGAGGTGTTGGACGTCGTGACCCTGCCCTACACCGTCGACCCGGTAGGGGAAGCGGTGCATTGCGGCATCTTCCTGTTCAGCTGGGGAACGGGCCCCGAGCGCATCGAGACCCTGGTATTCGCCGGTGGGCATGACCAGAGTTGGCATGGCTCTTTGCAGGGTGAGTTGACCATTCCCCGCAACATCCTGGCGGACACGGTGGTGCTGTTCAGTGAACCGTATTGCAGCGATCACGTGCCTCAGTACGGCGACCGGTATGGACTGGCTACGGCTCCTTTTCTCCCTGACAAGGGGCTTCACTTCCGACTCGACAGGACATGGTGATCGCCGGCCTCGTGGGCCTCCTGCTGCACCTGGCCACGGCACTGTGGGTCCAGTTCCTGCCCGGCCACCTGCTCGGGCTGCTGCTGGTTCCGGGGGCCCGTGGCGCGCGGCGCCTGGCCTACAGCCTGGCGATTGGTTTTTCTGTGGTGCCGCTGGGCCTGTTCCTGGTCGGCTCGCTGTGGGGACAACTGCTGACCGCGCGCTACCTGTGGGTCAGCGCCAGCCTGCTCAACTTTGCCTGCGGCGCGGCGGTAGTTCTCAAGCATCGCTCCAGGCCCGAGAGCGCAGCCCTCGTCCAGCTTGGCAGGAGGGACCTGCTCGGTCTGCTTGCTGCCACCGTAGCCACGACCCTGCTGCTGCTCGTTGGCTTCCGCAACATCGACGCTGGTGACGTCCTCACCACCATTCAACACTGCCTGTACGTCATCTCCCTGCACGGGATCCAGAGCGACCCCAGCAACTCGCTGTCGCTGTTTGACGCCATGACCGGCCAGGACATGCATTTCCTGATCCACCATGACGCCGAGCGCCTGGCGGGTCTGAGCCAGCTCCTCTACGAGCAGCGCCTGGGCAATGTGCCCCTGCTCTCGCCGCATGTCGCCCTGCACGGCACTCTGGGTTGGCTGACAGCCACGGTGCACGCCGCCCTGCTGGTGGGCTACGCCGGCTTCATGATGATGCGCGCTGTCGGGTGCGGCCCCGGCAGTGCCGCCCTGGTCGCAGGAGGCCTCATCCTGTGCGGCCAGTTGCTGTCGGCCTACTACCTCAACGAGAACCTGTTTGCGTTGGCGATGGTGTGCTTCGTGATGTGGGTCGCCCTGGAGCGGCCAGCAGGCCCCGGGATCGATGGCTGGGGACCGCTGCTCCTGGCAGGTCTCATCGGCGGCCACCTTGTTGGGGTTCGCCACACCTCGGTCCTCTTCCTGCCCGGCCTGGTGGCGGGTGTTCTCTGGGTGAGGAGCGCCAGGCCCGCCAGCGAAGCTGCTGCGAACAGGGCAGGGGAGGCGCGCCGCATCCCGTGGCCTGCTCTCTTGATCCTGTTGGGCTCCATGCTCGCAGCAGCTGCCCCCTGGCTGATGATCAACGAGGTCATGCTGGGCAGTCCGGCAGTTCATCCCAAGGTGCAGCCCGATTCCGATGGCCGCGTTGCGCTGCAATCAATCTGGGGTTTCCAGTTCTGGTTCAAGACACTGAACTGGCCGATCGCAGAGGCCTGGGTTCGCAGTCCATGGAGTCCCTTTCCGAGCTCCCTTTGGCTGCCTCTGCTGGTGCTCCGAACCACCGGCCTGGTCGCCGGCGCCGCCGCGCTTCTCGGCGTGGTCGAGCTGATCCGCCAGAGAGCCGGCCGCAGCGCACTGCTCCTGGGCCTGTTCTTCCTGCCTCACTGGCTTGCCCTGTCGTTGCTCGAGGGCCTGGACTGGGAACAGGTCAGCTACGTCGTTCCCAGCCTCGCCCCACTGGCGGTGCTCGTGGGCCTGGGAGTCCAACGCTGGTCCCGGCTGCGTGTCCGGGGCAGCGGTGCCGAGGCTCCGCCGCGCAGGCAGATCATTCGCGAAGCCCTGCTCATGGTGCTCTGCATGGCTCTGCTCGGGATGACTCAGGCCCTGCTCGGCCACGCGCGCTTCCCCGTCGACGAGCGGTTGCTGGGTTCTTCGGCTCAGGGTCCCGCAGCCGCTGCTCCGGACCAGGCAGCAACCGTCCTGACTGATGCCGCACGAGCGGCGATGCAGAACGATGCGGGGGTGGCCTCGGTGCGACGCTACCTGTGCAGGCCGTCCCTGTTGCCCGCCAGTCCCCACTTCCGCATCGATGATGCGAAGCGCAGCTGGCAGGACCTGGCGTATCGTTCCGAGGCTCCCAGGCGCCAGGCTACCGGGCTCAACCTGTACCCCTCGGGCCAACTGACGGTGCTGTCTGCTTACTACAAGGGGACGCCTCGCAGCTACGACTTCGCCCTCTCCGGGCGGGAACTCCGCAGTGCGGGAGACTCGGTCCGCACTGCGGTCTGGCTGCATACCGTGTCGCTACGCGTGCCGGCCACGGAACTGAAGGTCCACGTCGACCGCCATCGCGACCGCTACAGCATCGATCTGCGCACCACCGGTGCCCCCGCGGATCGAGACCAGGACTTCACCTTCTGGCTCAATCCCTGGGCTCCCCCGGTTCGCACCATCCGGATGACTCTCAACGGGAAACCCATGCCGGGCCTGCGGGTGCTGACCTACGGAGGTGAACTGGAAGAAGGGGAACGCCTGCACATCCTCACCAACTACCCCAGTGATGTGCTGGACGTAATCGAGGTCAACTACAGCATCGAGACCGACGAACAGGTGGGTTGTGGGATCTGGGTGTTCCTCGAAGGGGTCGATAGCGACCACATCGAGACGCTCTCTCCGGGCGGCGCATTCGACATGCGCTGGGATGGCAGCCGCAGCGGCACGCTTCGTCTGCCGCGAAACCTGCACGCAGATCAAGTGGTGTTGTTCAGCGATCCCTACTGCGGCAGCCACGTTCCCCAGCGGGGCGATCGCTACGGAATCGCTCGCGCCCCATTCACTGCTGAAGACCTCCTGCAGATCCAACTCGACCGCCAGTGGTGATTCGATTCCGCGGTTCGCTGGACGCCCAGTTTCAGAGCCCGGATTCAGGCGAATTCCTGCCCGAACAGGATGCGCTCCGGCAAGTCGACTTCGAACGCGACGAAGAGTGCTGTGGGAGCCTCTTCGCCCTCATCGAGTCGAGAAGTGTTCCCTGGTTCGCCCGCTCGCTGTTGCTCCATGGGACCTGCCTGTGCTTTTGCTTCGCGAACATCGTCTCGCAAAGCAGCGAGCGGTGAACAAATCCATCGGGTATTCTGCCTTGCATCGATCTGGAGG
>CAZBDA010000093.1:0-20496 GCA_964490445.1 uncultured Rickettsiales bacterium
AAGACAGTCGCCTCGTTGTCATCGCAATCAGCGCAGGAGATCACGCTGTCGGCGTCGGGATAGATCTCGCCGCCCACCGCGTCGACGGCGCCGTCTCAGTCGTTGTCCAGGCCGTCGCATGCCTCCGTGTTGCCCGGGAAGTTCGTAGCTACAGCGTCGTCGCAATCAGCACAGGCAACCGCGCCATCACCGTCACCGTCGCCCTCGCCGCCGCTCGCTTCGGTGGTCGCATCGCAGTCATTGTCCAGGCCATCGCAGACCTCAGGGTTGCCCGGGAAGACGCTGGCCTCGTTGTCGTCGCAGTCGGCACAAGCCAGGCTGCTGTCGCCGTCAGAATCGACCTCAGTGGACCCCGCAGGAGTCGGGAAGCCGACGGCCAGGTTGGTGATGGCACCGGGGTCTGCCCGGTTGACGTAGGTAGAAGCCAGAGTTCCATCACCGTTCTCGATACCGATGGTGTGGTTGCCACCGTCACTCTGTACGCTGAGGTAGTGGATCTCGATCCGACCGTCTTCGTGCAGTTGCAGCTGCATCGTCGATGGGTTGCCGCTGAAATAGTGTTCAATGTCGGTGAACTGGACGATGAACAAGCCGTTGGGAGAAGTCCCCTGGGTCTCGTAGTGGATGCTGCCACCGGAGGGCGGCCTGAGATCTTCCCAGAGCATGGCGATCAGGTTGTTGGGTGCCGTGGTTGAGGGCAACGATTGGCCGGAACAGCAGCCGCTGTTGCTGTTGGCGTCGAAGGTCACGAAGCCATTGGACGACACGTAGGCTTGGCTATATGGGACGCCGTAGAAGTCGAAAGAAAAGCCGATAGCCACTGCCGGGGACACCTGGTCGTCGCCCAGAGAGAGCGACGTGCCGGTCGCCTCAATGTCGACGAAGTTGAAGGCGGGACCGCCGGAACCGCTGTCGGCGACGCCATAGTAGCCAGGCCCGATGAAGTCCGGAGTGCCGTCGCAGTCGTTGTCGATGCCATCGCACAGCTCTGTGCTTCCCGGCCACGCGGTGGTGTTGCCATCATCGCAGTCATCGCCCCCGACAATGGCCGGGTCGCTGCCCACCCATGTGCAGTCGACGTAGCCGTCGCCGTCATCGTCAGCCTCGAGGCTGCCCGACTCGAAGTAGTGAATCGTGCCGTTCCAGATGCGCGGATTAAAAGTGCACGTGAATGCGCTGCCACAGCCGTAGCCCTCGGTGACTTCGATGTTGCCGTCCTGCGCGACCACCGCGCCGAGAGTGCTGCCACTGGTGTAGCGAATGCCATTACTGCTCAACATGTAGATGCTGTAGGTCTGGCCGCCGCTCAGCGAGATCGGGGTGCTCAGTGGTACCGGGGTCGGGGTGCCCGTCGAGCCGACGCCAGCAATCGAGACGGTCTCGTGGAAGGTCCAGTCCGTATTGCTGGAGGTCGAGTTGTAGCCCGTACCCAGCTTCCACCAGACATCCATGGTGCCGGAGCCGCTACTGGTCACGTGGGCATCGAAACCGGTGACCTGGACGTCGTTCTGGACGACCACATCGAAGATGTTGCCCTGCGAGCCGTTGCCCGCAGCAAAGGTCGTAGTCAGCGACTGAGGGGCGCTCGCGACGCCGCCGAGCAGGCTGCCGTCGCAGTCGTTGTCGGCACCGTCGCAGAGTTCAGTATTGCCGGGGTAGTTGTTGGGATCGTTGTCGTCGCAATCAAGGCAGGCAATCGAACCGTCGGCGTCGGCATCGCTCTCTCCGCCCACCGCGAAGGTCGTGGCGTCGCAGTCGTTGTCGGCACCGTCGCAGACCTCGGGATTCCCCGGGAAGTTGTTGGGGTCGTTGTCGTCGCAGTCCTCGGACAGCGTCGCCCCGTCCCCATCGTTGTCTGTGACGCTGCTGGCAAAGTTGCGAACCGCTGCGTTGTAGGCACCGGCACCGCCAGAAGCCGTATTGGTCCAGGAGGGCGTGACGCTGGTGCTCCGATGGGCTCCGTTCGAGACGTAGGCGATCTCGCCGTTTCCGAGCGAGCGCAAGACCCACACGTATCCGTTGCTGGAGGAACTGGCAACGACCCCCACCACACCGGACTGCAGGTTCCTGACCGTATCTTGATCGGAATATCCACCGCTGGGCGTCACTCCCCGAATATCGACCACGCCAACTGAAAGGGAATTGACCTGGTTGACCACGGCACTCGCAGGCGAGCCGCCATCAGAGACAGTGCCGCCACCGACGAACCCGATCAGGTTCGAGTCGGTAGGGGACGCAAGGCTGTCGTAGCCGGTCAAAAATACCTTGCCACCACCGCTCACAAAGCTCTCCAGCGCCGTGATGGTCGCCGCGTTGTGTGACCCCCCGTAGCCTCCGCCCGTCGCGCTCCAGACCACCAGGTCATAACTGCTCAGGCTTGCGGTGAGGGTGGCGTTCGCACCGCCACTGTAATCAGAGTTGACCACGGTAACGTTGTGACCATCCGCGCTCAGAACTCCCGGGAGGTTGGCGTCGGTAGTCGAATCGGAAACGAACAGGACGTTTGCTGCCTGTACCGACGAAAGCTGGAGAAAGAACAGCGCCGCCGCAGCAACAAGGGAGCTTCGAAACATCGGGGACATGGCACACTCTCGGTCTGGTTCATCCAGGATTTGCAGCAGGTGCCCGGCCTCCCCGAACACACGCCAACCTCTGGACAGTCGAGCGTAGAGAAGAGGTGCTGGGCGCGCAAGGCGAGTCTACTGATTGGCCATCAAGGGCTTGACCACAACTCAGCGGCCTTGACCTCCTGCCGGTTTACGCATACTCCATTGGACCGCCCCCGGAACGCTGCATGAACCCGCGACGCCTGACCACTGGCTCCCTCCTCCGCGCTGCCCTGCTCAGTGCTGCGCTGCTGGTAGCGCTTGCTGCGGTTGCCGGAGCACAGCCCGCGCCCGAAGGGGACACCGCGACCTTCTCGCTGCGCGACGCCCTGCAACTGGCCGTCAAGCACAACCCGAACCTGCGCTCGGCGCTGGAACTCGAGGTCCAGGCGCGAGCTGACCGCGACGCGCTGCTGATGGCACTGGTGCCAACCGTCACCCTCGGCTGGCAGTACCGCATCAACGACCGCGAGATCAGCTTCGACCCGAGCGAGGCCTTCGGTGGCGGCGACCTCGGGACTGCATTCGAGCCTATCTACGGCAACCTCGGCTACATCTTCGGCGAGATGTTCGGCGCCGGCTGGATCGACAACGACGATTGCAACGAGCTGGCCCTGCTCAACGGCTTCGCGGACTGCGACGCACTCACCGAGGCATTCCTCGGCGGCGAGGACCTCGCTCCTCCGGCGCCCGAGACGAGCGACGATGGCGAGGGACCCATCGTCGTCCAACCCAGGATGCAGCAGTCTCTGAGCCTGCAGGGAAGCTGGCCACTCTCGCCTCGTACCATCACCATGGGCAAGGCCAGCGGCAACCAGTTGCAGGCGGCTCGAGCCCAGGTACAGCAAAGCCGTGACCAGGTTCTGCTGGGGGTGGTGCGAACCTATGCCGGCGCCTGGCAACTCCAGGAAGCGCTCGCCCTGCGCGCAGGGCAGGTCACGGTAGCCGAGGCGCACCTTGCCGACACCACGGCTCTCATCGAGGCGGGCATGGTGACTCCGGACGCCCTGCTGCGCGCACAACTCGAACTCGCGCAGGCCCGGCGCGGCCTGCGCGAGGGCGAGCAACAGCACCGCCAGGCCCTGCGCAGGCTGCAGTTGGCCCTCGGCGTGCCCAGCTGGCAACCAGGAGCACTGACTGCCATCCCCAGCGTGACCATCGAGCGGGTCGACAACCAGGGGCTGGTGGACGCGGCCCTCGAAGCACGGCCCGAAGCGCGCGTGGCAGAAGCCCAGGACCGCGCCGCCCGAGATCTCAAGGCCGACGCAGTGCTGCAGTTCCTGCCGCAGTTCTCGGTAACCGGCAGCCTCAACTGGAGCGACCAGAGTTCAGGCTTCGACAACAAGCGCAGTTCCTGGTGGATCGGCCTCGGCGTCAATCTGCCCGTCTGGGACGGCGGCCTGCGCGTCCAGAACGCCCGCAAGGCTGTTTCCCGAAAGAAACAGGCCGAAGCACAACTGGAAGCGGTGCGGCAACAGGTGAGAACCGAGGTGGAAGACGCCTGGGACAGCTACCAGTTGCGCCGCGACTCGGTGGCCGTTGTCGAGTTGGAACGAGAGCTCGCAGCCCAGCTGCAGGAACTCGTCATCGCCCGGTACCGTTCGGGGCAGGCAACGCAGGTCGAAGTGTTGGACGCCGGTAGTGCATTGGCCCGGGCCGGGTTCTCATTGCTGCAGGCACGCACCGCGCGCGAGCTCGCCGCCGCCGAGCTGCTCGCGGCGGCCGGCCGTGTCAACGAGGTGGGGCGCTAATCGCTGCCGACCTGCTGACGCCGCGATAGCCCAGCACGAGATCCGGGCCGAAGGCACCGGCCGGCGTCCAGGCGCCGGGCTCAAGATCGCCGCCATGCACCCGCATCGCCAGGTCGACAGCAGCTTCTGCAGTCAGGCTGTAGCCGTTCGGACAGGTCAGCGTCATCGACGTCCGGCCACCCTGCTCGGACTCTACTTCGCCCCATACCAGGGTGCGGCTGTCGGCACGGCGCTGTGAGTCGGGACCACGCACGGTCGCGTTGATCCGCCACTTCAGGAAGCTCTGCACGGGCGCTGCCTGCAGCAGGGCAGCGAAACGTCCGCTCCAGGCCGCCTTGCGAATCAGCTTCTCGGGCAGGGCCAGGTAGACCTCGATGTCAGGAATGCCGGTGGTGTACCAGGCCGTCGACACATCGCCCCAGGAGATGGCGGCACAAGAGACATCGCCACGGCCAAAGTCGACCTGTCGGACGAGCGAACCGGGCGCAATGGTCTCGAGGCTACCGCCGCGGCGCACGCTGGTCGCCTGGCCCAGGGACTCGACCATAGTGCGGGCCGTTCCCGGACTCAGCTTGCCGCCCATCGTCTGAAAGGCGAGCCGCAGCCTTTGCGCGCCGGGCTGTTGGCGCGCCAACTCCGCGGCCAGGCAGTCGGTCGGCACGACGTCGAAGCCGACCCCCGGCATGGCGACCATGCCGGCTTTCTTCCAGCGCTCGCTCTGTCCGTGAATGGACTCGAACACGGCGACCTCGCCGGTCACATCGAGGTAGTGGACGCCGGCACGTGCGCAGGCCTCGAGCATCGGCTCGCTGGTCGCCGAGAACGGCCCGGCGCAGTGCAGAACGAGGTCGACTCCATCGAGGGCTGCGTCGATGGCAGGCGCCGCACCCAGAGCAAAGCTGCGCTGCTCGAGGCCGAGCCTTGCTGCAACCGCTGCAACAGCAGCGGAGTTTCGACCTGCCAACAGCGGCCGCTCGCCACGCCGGATAGCCTCATCAGCGCACAACTCGCCGGTGTAGCCGTTCGCACCGTAGATCATCCACGCCATGAGCTGCTCCCCTTTCTCTTGGGCGTCGGCAGTGTATCGCTTAAGGTGCGCCCGTGAAATCCTCCCCTGAGGCGCGCGCGTGACACCCGAAGACTTCAAACCGGCCCTCAGCACTGCAGTGGCAGAATCGAGGTTCTACGCAAGCCGGGACGGCCGATACTCGTCGACCATCATCCATGCAGGCGGCCGCGTGCTCATGGTCAAGCACGTCGGCTACCAGGAACTGGACGACGCACGCAGCGACATCGCCTCGTTCCAGGAGGTCTTCGAGGACCTCCAGGCACGGGGCATCGAGGGGCCCTACTACCTGTGCATCGATGCCACGGAGTTCGAGGGGGCTTCGTACGCCGCGCGCAAGCACGTACGAAAGGAAGTGAAACATCGCCGCGCACATGTCGCAGCCATCGCGGGCTACGGAGTCGGCCCCCTGATTCGTTCCATCGCCGCGCTGTTCCAGGTGTTGCGCTGGAGCATCGGCATCTATCTTTTCGACGACGAGACGGCCGGCCTCAGCTTCCTGCGGCAACACGAGCGCGAGCCCGCACGACTCAGCACCGAGACGCCAGCCCCGGCAGCAGCAGTCGAAGGTACCAGCAGCAACACGGACAACGGCCCTGTCGTCGTCCCCGGCCAGTCCAGCAAATTCCTGCACTTCCTCAACCAACACCTGCCGCACGCAGAGGTCCTCGAGTTCGGCGGATTCGAGCAGCGCGTCCTGCAACCGGAAGACTGGATCTACACCTCGCCAGACAACAGTTTCCGCTGCCAGGCGGTGTTGGTCGGCAAGGACATCGTCCTGACGACGATGCGCGGCTACCTCGACCAGCGCAACGCTCTCGCCCTGGGTGCACTGCGGGAACAGATCCTCTCCCCTCTCGCTGGCCTGCACCTGTATTTCGTGCACGACTGCCAGGCAGTCACCGGGGCATCGCTGGCTGCAAGGCGTGAAGTCCTTTCGTGGCAGGGTCCCTTCGGCGCGATCATCCCCCTGCAGGTGTTCGTCGGCGAGGGAGAGACCGAGATGCTGATGTCCTGGGCCAGGACCGTGGCACCTGAGGCTTTCCAGTCCATCATCCTGAGGGACTCCGTTACGGTCGCGTTCGAGGAGATCCGCCAGTTCCAGGCCTTCCAGCCGGAGTCGATGGGCAACGCGGAACTCGACCACAGCCTGGAATTCTCCTACAACCTGAAGCTCGGCGGCAGGACGGTACGAGTCATCCGCCCGCCCCACTGGAGCCTGGAATCCCCCGAAGCCGACAGCGCAGCCGCGTTTTCTCTGGTGGGAGACGACACCCTGTACCTCGAGAATCGGGGCGTCGAGCGTGAACCTCATACCAGCGCGCGGCTCGACTTGATGGAACAGGTCCTGAGCGAACTGGGCGGACGCAAACTCCACTACATCCACGATGACCGGGGCGTGAGCGAGGTGACGTCCGAGTCCCGCCGCGTACAGATCGAGCACTTCCGCGCCAATCGGGAACTCTTCTCTTCGACAACCCACATCGGATCGCCCGCGACCCGCAAGCTCCTGACTCTCGTCGAGCCGATCCTCGCGGCAATCGGTCATCGAGTCCAGACGGCCTCTTCGCTGGAAGAAGCGTGGCTGAAGAGCCACGGCCTGGACCCCGAGCCCACAGAGTCCGCCTCGGTTCCGCAGGGAACCGAACAAAGAGCGCTCGATCCCACTGAGGTCGAGCAATTGCTCGACCTGCAGACCGACCGTCTGCACCAGTATCACAGCCTCAGCCAACGACTCCTCGAAGGCATGACCCGGATCACCTGGGAAGACTCGCACGAGTTCGAGCCGATCGACCTCGATCCAGCCAGCCCCTTCGCAGCGCTGTTCTCATCACTGGAGTTGTTGCAAAAGGATTTCCGCGAGATCCTGGCCGAACGCGACAAGCGGGAAGCGGAACTGGCGAAGGCGCAGATCGAAGCCGAGGCCGCCAATCGCTCCAAGACCGAGTTTCTCGCCACGGTGAGCCACGAACTGCGCACCCCCCTCACCCCCATCATCGGCCTGATCGAGCGGCTGCAAGGGACCTCCCTGAACGCGGACCAGCGCAGCGACATCGATGGGATCCAGCGTGCCGCTGGCGGCCTGCTGCGGCAGGTGTCGGACCTGCTCGACTTCGCCACCATCGAGTCCGGCAAGCTACGCCTCAAGAACAGACCCTGCGACCTCAGCCCCCTACTGACATCAGCACTCGAGTTGCACCGTCAGAGCGCAGAGGACAAGGGCCTCAGCTTCCGCCTGCGGGGCCTGAGTTCCCTCCCCCCCCTACTCGAGGTGGACCCAGTTCGCTTCCGCCAGGTCCTCGACAACCTGGTCAACAACGCGATCAAGTTCACCGAGCGGGGTTCGATCGTCATCGACGTAAACGCCGAACCGGGCACCGAGTCCGAACTGTGCCGAGTCAAAGTCGCTGTCAAAGACACCGGCCTCGGTGTACCAGAGCAGGAAGCTCTCGACATCTTCGGGCGCTTCAGCCGAGGCCAGGAAGCCACTGACAGCGCGCGACCAGGCGTCGGCTTGGGGCTCGCCATCGCCAGCAACCTGGTGGAACTGATGGGAGGCCTGATCGGCCTGGAGAGCACTGGCGAACAAGGTTCGACCTTCTGGTTCGAACTCGACCTACGGGTCGCGGCCCGTAACGAAACGGGCGGCGCGACCGCCTACCGTGGTAGCGACTATGCCGCACTACCCGGTGGGGTCCGCATTCTGCTGGTCGATGACAACGAAGACATCAGGAACTTCGCAGCTCAGGTGCTCCGCGACGCCGGTTGCCAAACCTTCGCCGCAGGCAACGGCGCCCAGGCCCTCGACCAGTTGCTGCAGCAGCCTGTCGACCTCATTCTCATGGACTGCAAGATGCCGGTGATGGACGGCTACGAGACCACCGAGGAGTTGCGGCGTCTCGGCGGAGCATTGGGTGACACTCCCGTGGTCGCGTTGACGGCCTACGCCCTCGAAGAAGAGCGTGAGCGTTGCTACGCCGCCGGCATGAACGACTACCTGACCAAGCCCTTCTCCCGGACACAACTGTTCTCGAAGATCTCCAGGAACCTCCGGACTCGAACGGAAAGCCCTACGGCACGGCACGATTCAAGAGCGATGTAACCGAACCTGGATTCGGCAGTACTACCCAGTACACCAGCCACGGTGAAAGGGAGTTCACGATGAATACCAGCCACATAATCCTGTCCATTCTCCTCGCGCTCGCAGCAAGCTCGCTGTTCGCCTGCGGGTGGGTTCGTGCACAAGACAAGAGCGACACCACGGCCACTGCGGCAGAACCCACACAAGTGCCCGCAGCGACCCAGGCCAGCAGCGGCCCTCATTCATCCCACCAGCACGACCGGCAGGGCGACTGGCAGGCCCCCACCGACGAACAATACCGAGCCTCCCTAAGTGCTCTGCAGTACGACGTTCTGCGCAAAGCGGGGACCGAGCGAGCCTTCACCGGCAAGTACTGGAACGAGAAGAGCGACGGCATCTATCACTGCGCCGCCTGCGGACTGCCCCTGTTCGACGCCAAGACCAAGTTCAAGTCGGGAACTGGCTGGCCGAGCTTCTGGACCACCCTCGAGGGAAGCGTCAAGAAAGACACCGACTACAAGCTGTTCGTGCCACGCACCGAGTTGCTCTGCAGCCGCTGTGGAAGCCACCTGGGCCACGTGTTCGCCGACGGCCCGCCGCCCACCGGCCAGCGCCACTGCATCAACAGCGCTGCCCTCGAATTGCTGCCCCGCGAGCAGACGCTGTCAGACGACAAGGACAAGGCTGCAAAGGACGAGCCCTGAGATAGAAAATCGGCAGCCTCTCTTTTGACCAGCAGCAGGCTGGGCTTGTCAGCAAGGATAAGACCGGTAAACCTTTTGCATCGCCCTCTGCTCGGAGCCCACAATGGTCAAGTCCAGGTACCTCGTCTCGCCCCTTGCTGCCCTCGCGCTGCTGACCTCCTGTGCAGGAGACGGCTGCAATGGCGAAGAGGCCCCCTACGACGGGCCGACCTACTACCAGGACATCGCGCCGATCCTGTCGGTGAGCTGCGGCTCCTGCCACCGAGAGGGGGGCATGAACCCCTACATGCTGTTCGACGACGCGGACTTCACCTCGAGCATGTCGTCCAGCATCGCGGCGGCCATCGAAGAGGGCTCCATGCCGCCCTTTTACGCCGAAGAAACCGAAGCATGCCCCAACCCCTGGGGCTGGCAGCACGACCCCCGTCTGAGCGCAGCCGAGCAACAACTGGTCGCCGAGTGGGCAGACGCGGGCGGACCGACCGGCGATGCAGCAGACGCGGTCCCGGTGCCTCCTCCCCCTTCCGGAGATCTAGAAGACGTCGACGTGACTGCCTTTCCGGCAGGCAAGTGGACGACCGTGCCCTTCGGCGAGGTCGAGGACCAGTTCATCTGTTTCTCCATCGACCCCGGAATCAGCGAGGAGAAGTGGCTCGAGGCCTTCCAGGTCGTGCCCGAAGACCTTGCCGTCGTGCACCACGTGCTGACGGGCATCGATCTTCTGGGGGCAAGCGCCGCACTGGCTGACGAGAACGGCACCTATGACTGCTTCGGCGCATTCGGCGTCGACGCCACGTTCATCGGCGGCTGGGTGCCCGGCTCGAGCCCCATCGAATTCCCCGCACACAGCGGTCTACGGGTTCCCCCCGAGGCGCGGATCGTACTGCAGATGCACTACCACATGGCTGCAGAGGCACACCAGGACGGTACGGGGGTTGCGCTGCGCTGGGCCGAGTCCACGCCGATCCGCGAGGCCAATCTCGGATTGATCGGCAACGCAGGCCAGCAGTTCGTAGACGGCACCGGCCTGCAGGCGGGTCCCAACGACGACAACGGCGTCGAGTTCTTCGTTCCGGCCGGCGCCGAAGGCCACACCGAGACCATGATGTTCCGACCCTGGGACTACTCTCCGCGCGAGCTCCAGGTGTTCATGGTCGCCAACCATATGCACTACGTCGGCACCGACATGCGCATGTGGGTACAACGCGGTGGCCAGAGCCCGACAGGTGTAGAGGCCTGTCTGCTTCACACCCCCGCCTGGGACTTCGACTGGCAACAGTTCTATTTCTATGACACTGCTACGCGGCAGGCACCTACGATCTACCCCGGCGATAGCCTCTGGCTGCAGTGCGAGTTCGACAACACGCTCGACAACCCGGGCGTTCTCAACGCCCTGGAGGAGGCCGACCTCGACAGTCCCCAGGACGTGCGACTGGGTGAGGGTTCCCTGGATGAGATGTGCATCGGAGTCATCGGGCAGGTAATCGACGTTCCCCTCAAGACCGAAGGGGAAAGCCATTCAGGAGCCGCCGACGTAAGCGTGTCGGTACCGGTAGCGAGCTTCACCGGGGCGTGCAAGGGGCCGGCAAGTATCCGAATCGACGACGTGGGCCAGGTACAGGGACTTGCGGTCTGTGGCCTCGACTTCGCCGGCCAGTTGCTGACTGTCGAATACTCGCTGGAAGGAAGTGTCGACATCAGCGGTGCCGGCGCGGGACAGATCACGACCCGGATCATCGGAGTCGACGACACGAGCTCGGCGCCCTGGAGCGGCAGTCTGGACGGCGACACGCTCGAACTCAGTTTCGAGGGCGAGGGGAGCTTCGGAGGCTATCCGACTACCTTCGACGGCAGCCTCTCGCTCACCGCGACACGGTGATCAACGAACGCCAGTAACCGGCCAGCTCTGGTTGCTGCAGTCAAAACACAGGCCGATGCCCATCGGGTCGACAAACTGGGCCGTGACTGTCGCGTTGAACTGCGTCGAAGAGACGAACGAGCCGGTGATCGTGTAGGTCTCGTCACAACCCATGCCACCGGAGCTGATGTGGTTGCTGGCTGAGAAGTCGGTAGCGCTGGTGAAGCTGCCGCTCATGGCACCCGGCTGGCTTCCGACCAGGCCCTGCACGAGGATGACCGGACTGACGTCGGTGATACTCAATGCCGTGATGCTCAGGGTCACGCTGTTGAAGGCACAGGCGTAGTTCACAGCCGGGCTGAGGATCCAGGTGCCGCTGTACGAAGCCGGCGGTCCTCCACAGCCGTTGTCGGCTACCCCGTCGCAGTCATTGTCGAGCCCATCACTGCAGTCCTCGACGTTGCCCGGGAAGTTGTTGGAGCCAGTGGCAGGCGAGTCGTCGCAGTCATTGCCACCGAGCACGGAAGACCCCGTTCCAGCCCAGGCGCACTCCACGTACAGGTCGCCGTCGTCGTCGGTCTCGGTGCCGGGAACTACGCCGTCGCAGTCGTTGTCGATGCCGTCGCAGACCTCGGTGTTGCCGGGGAAGCGCAGCGCGCCGGTGCCGGGAGTGTCGTCGCAGTCGGCGCACGACAGCGACCCATCGAGGTCCCCGTCGACTTCGCCGGCAGCGTCGGCGTCGGCCAGTCCGTTGCAGTCATTGTCGATGCCGTCGCACCCTTTGGCATTGCCGGGAAAGCGCAGCGCTCCGGTGCCGGGAGTGTCATCACAATCGGAACAAGAGAGCGACCCGTCGAGATCCAGGTCCACCTCGCCTGCAGCATCGGCATCGGCGAGATGGTTGCAGTCGTTGTCCGCGCCGTCACAGAGCTCGGCGTTGCCGGGGAAGTTGCCGGGATCCAGGTCATCACAGTCCGCACACGCCAGCGCGCCATCCAGGTCGCCATCCTCCTCGCCGACGGAGCTCGCATCTGCCTGCCCGTTGCAGTCGTTGTCCGCGCCGTCACAGATCTCCTCGTTGGCGGGAAAGTTCGCGGAATCCTGGTCGTCGCAGTCCTCGCAGGAGATCGAGCCATCCAGGTCCACATCGACCTCGCCGGCAGCGTCGAAGTCGCTCAGACCGTTGCAGTCTTCGTCCAGTCCGTTGCACAGCTCGGGGGCGCCCTCGTAGGCCTCGCTGCGCGAGTCGTCGCAGTCGCCTCCGCACACACGCCAGCCGTCCCCGTCCTGGTCGGCTCCGTCGACCTCGATCTCGCCATCACAGTCGTTGTCGAGGCCGTCGCAGATCTCGAGGTTGCCCGGGAAGTTTTCCGGGTCCTGGTCGTCGCAGTCGTCACAGACCAGCACGCCGTCACCATCAGCGTCGTAGCCGTCTTCGGACTCCTCGTCGCAGTCGTCGTCGATGCCGTTGCATTCCAGCTCTGCGGCGCCCGGATTCACTTCGGGATCTCCGTCATCGCAGTCGAGGTCTTCTGGGGCGTACACCTCGGGACAGTCGGGATTGGCAGCATCGAAAAAGCCATCACCATCGCTGTCAAAGGGCGAATCGACCGTCTCTTCGCCCGACTGCAGCAGCCCATCACAGCGCGCCACGCCGGTGATTGACACATCGGTAACGCAGCCCGCCGGCAGCAGCAGCACGGCCGCAAGGGTAGCCAGAAGGGCTGTGCGAACCCGCTGGCGCAGCTCTGGGGTGGACAGAGCGCTCATGGGCTGAAGACCAGCTGGAACAGACCACGAGCCAGCGCGAGATCGCCACTGAGCCCCCCCCAGGCTCCGCCCATGCGCAGCGACAAAGGACTGGCACCGAAGGGGATGTCGAGGCCCGCGACCAGGGCAAGGCCGCCGACGGCCGAGTCGCTACCCTGATCGCCATCCGGGTTGGGGGCAACCTGCAACACGATGCCGACGCGAGGCCTCACTTTGCTTTCGAACTGCAGGACCGGCCCGAAGCCGAACAGCAACAGTAGCGAGTGGAACCCGTTGTCCTCGAGCTCGGAGTTGCGAGCAGGGCCGCTGACCGTCGGATTCACAGTCAGCTCGAATCGCAGTGGCCCGGCGATGCGGACCGAAACGTCGACCGCAAGGGCGGCGTAGGCGAACTGCTCGTGCTCTTCTCCGCCCGCAGTGAGCAGGCCCTGGCCACCAGCGCCCACGCCAATCATCACTGGAGGCCCCCACTTTGCGCGACGCGCCGCCGCCTTGCCGGTGCCCTTGACCGAACTCCTGCCACGGGCCAGGCCGCTGGAGTTCCCCCGCGTCAGTCGGCGCAAACGACGCCTTGCATCGCGAGCGAGACCTGTGAACTCGGGGTTCTCTCCTTCCTCTTTCAGGAAGGCTTCAAGGTCATCAATCGCATCACCTTTCATGTTCAGACAGAGCTCGAGCATCCCCCTCCAGTACAGCAGGTAGCTGGCACCTGTGCGCTGGTAGGACTCGGTCACCTTCTTCCAGACAGGCGCGACAGCAACCATGGCATCGGCCTTCTCGATCCGAATGCCCGCCATGCTGGCGCAGTGCTCGTCGTGAACTGCAAGCGCCTCGATCGCCACCTTGGAGGCATCCTCGAGATCCTGCTCGGCGGCCTCCGTGCTCTCGGCAGGCGGCGGCTCCCCGGGCGCCGCGACGTCGGGCTCCTGCGCCGCCACTTCACCCGCAGTCACCAGCAGCACACAGCCCAGGGCAAGGCCCCCGAGCCACAGGGCCGAGCCGCTGGCCCGCCCGCCGGGCCCGGACAAGCTACGGCGACGACGCAGATGGCTCCAGGCAGCCAGCAACAGCAGCAACAGCAGGGGCGAACCGCTGGAAGCTCGCCGAGCACTCATGCCACACTCGAACTCGCAGCCCGGTGGTTGCACGTAGCAATCCTCGGCAAGGCAACTGTCGTCGTCGTCGTCGCCTGCGTCATCGTCGCCGGTGTCGTCGTCGCCGGTGTCATCGTCATCATCATCGCCGGTGTCATCGTCATCGCCCGGCCCACCGTCGCTGCCATCACAGTCCGAGTCGATTCCGTCACCCGGCGTGTCGCTGATTCCCGGCATGACCTCGGGGTCATAGTCATCGCAGTCAAACCCCTCACAGTCCGGGTCGTCTTCACCAAACAGCCCGCTGGTATTGGCACCACAGTAGCTCTCGTGGGGGTCTTCACAGTCACCGTCGAGCGAGCCGATGCGCACACCCGAGTCATCACCCCAGGTGTCGCCGTCGCGGTCCAGGACGCACTCGCGCAGAAAGCCGTCGCAGTCCTGGTCTACCTCGTCGCCGAAGTCTTCTGCCTGGTCTGGATTGATGTCGGGGCGCGTGTCATCACAATCTTCAAGACAAGGCCATCCGTCCTGGTCGCCGTCGACCTTGGGTGCACAGGGCGTGACCACGCGGAAGGGCTCTGAGACCGAATACTGGCGTCCAACCAGTGCCGAACCAGGGATCGTGACCGGAGTCTGTCGATCGACGACCAGCCTCAGTCGCACCCTGTCGCCGAACACCGGATCGACGCCGATCAGCCACTTGATCTCGTGCCGTTGGCCGTCACGCAAAGCCTTCATCTTGCCCAGGTAGCCCTCGGTAGTGGCCGGCAGCCATAGCCCGCCGCCCTGCCGCGAGAACTCCAACCTCACGGACACCGGGTCGTCCTCGGGGTCGAACAGGATCACAGGCACAGCGACAACCTGTGAATGGGAACGCAGAATGCGACAACTCTCTGCGATGAGGGTTGTTCCAGGTCCGGGGAACGCGGGCTCGGGATCGCCTTCTGGGCCGACACAGTGCAGCCCAGGGGACAGGCCATCCCCGGCCAGCAGGAGCGTGGGCCTGCCCACCAGTCCGTAGCTGGTGCCATTGCTGAGAGTAGCGCGGGAGCGGATGTTGTTCTTGTACAGGGACAGGTCGCCCTCATATTCGATGCTGATCAGGTCCTGGTCACCATCGTTGTCATAGTCCAGCCAGGCGATCTTCTTGGTGTCGCGCTGGGCGGTCTCATCCCCCACGTAGATTTCCTGGAAGTCAATCGACCCCCAAAAGGTGTTTTCCACCGGATGGTCTGCCTTTTTGTTCAAGTGAACCAGGTTGGGCCCAGCCCAGTTGGATTCGGCGAGGTCGAGATCCCCGTCGAGATCGAAGTCAGCCCAGACCAACTCGGTCGTCTGGCGGCTTTGCCCCTCGCCGATGCGCTCCGGCACCGCGTGAGACTCAAATCCATTGCTGCCAGTTGGATTGCCCAAGTTAAAGAGAAGCTCGTTTTCCTCACCCCAGTAGCCCAGGGCCAGGTCCAGCAAGCCGTCCTCGTTGGCATCTCCCCAGGCCACAGAGTAAGCACGGTGCTCTTGCACAAACTGCTGTGGGGCTGCAAGCAGTTCGGTCCCCTCATTCGGGTCACCCAGATCGTTCCTGTAGACCTGGGAGTGCTCGGCGCCGAGGGGGTTGTCTTGGAAATCTTCCTCGCCATCCCAGGGGCCATTGGCGAACGCGAGGTCCAGGTCGCCGTCGTTGTCCCAATCACCCCAAGCAACGTCGTTACTATATTCAGGCCGGTTGAGTGGCAAGCCGACGGCTTCCTCCCACAAAGGCTCAAAAGTCGTGCCGGTGTTCCGCCAGACCCTGTTTTGACAGTCAGGCCAGGTGCTGTTGTCGCCCCAATCAAACGTTATGCTGTGGTTTGCCACCGCAAGATCGAGGTCTCCGTCGGCATCGATGTCACCCCAGGCAAGGCCGCGGGTGTTGTCCTGCAGTACGCCCAGGACGTCGGTCCACGGGTTGTTGCTCGTCAACTCGAAGCTCGGGCTTCCACTGTTGAGGTAGATCCTGTTGCCGCCCCCATCGAAACCGACCGCGAGGTCGAGATCGCCGTCGCCATCGACATCCCCCCAGGCAAGAGCCTTGAAGTCACCAGGCCCCAGGGCTTGTCCTCGCACGAAGGCCCCCGGCGCAGAGAAATTGCCGAGGGTGTTCACCCAGATGAAGTTGCACTCCGAGCAACTCGACCAGGTCTCGCCCACCGCCAGGTCCAGGTCACCATCCTGATCGTAGTCGGCGACAGCGACCGAGTAGTGCGGAGGGGTTGGCGGCGTACAGTTGCAATCTAGAGGGTCCGGGCAGAAGCCGCAGTTGGCGGTGAAGAACGTCTCCCGCTGCGGCCCGAGGAGCTCGTTGCCCAGCACGGTAAGGGGGACGGGGTCGGGGCCCCAGCTCGCTGTGATCAGCAGCTCGGGCGGGCCGTCGTGGTTGCCGTCTCCAAAGGCCAGGTCAGAGCTCGGCTGGGTAGCAACACCCCAACCCGGAATCAAGGAGAATGGAATCGGGTCGTCGTGCGACTGGCCGCGATAAAGCGCCGTGTCGAGGTTCCCGAAGATCGCAGCCAGGTCGAGCGTGCCATCGAGATTTTCGTCAGCGAATGCCAGGCCTGTCGCAAGCACGTCCTTGCCGCTGGGCCCGTCGCTGGGCCAATCCACGGATTGGTCCGGCGAACCCTGGAACGGACCGGCAACGCTCAACGCATCATCACCGTAGTACAGGCTCAGACTGTCGGCGCCCAGCCAGGCAGCAGCGAGCTCTCGCTTCCCGTCCCCGTCCAGGTCGGCCGAGGCAAGCGCCCGTACCGACCCGTTTCGCGTGGCCCACCAAATGGGCTCGTCGCCATCATCGTTGGGCGAGAAGATCGCGAGTCCCGCCTCGTGCGCAATGGCGAGCTCCAGGTACGGATCGCCATTGCGCTCGGTAATGCCCCAGAGCAGTTTGCGTACCTCCTTGCGTGCCTCCGGATCACTCGGGCCCAGCAGAATCTCATGGCTGACCTCGAAACGAGCCAGTCCCGGAGGCGGATGGCCACGGTTTGTCAGGATGTAGGACGTATCGCCCCAGACACCCACCGCAAGATCGGAACGACCATCCCCGTTCCAGTCTCCCCAGGCCACCGAGGTGGTCGCGGCTGGCAGGGGCGGCAATACAGTGGGCATGTGGGTGAAGTGCGGCTCGCTCGTCTCATCACAGCCAGTCGCGTCGAAGTGGTTTTGCCAGAGTTGGTCGTCCAGGCCATTGATCGCCACCAGCAGGTCGGGGTCGCCGTCGCCGTCGTAGTCGGCAAAGGCCAGGTCAGACAATCCGACCGGCGGCGCGGGCTCTCCCAGTGGCGAGGGGAGCGCACTGGAGTCGACTGTCTGCAGCCGAAAGCAGAGTTCGTGGTCGACCCCCGGTCGTTCCGCCTGGCGCCAGAACTCGATGATCCCCTGGGCACCGTCCTCGTGCCCACCCAGCACCACGTCCAGCCGCCCATCGCCATCGAAGTCGACCAGCTCTACGCATTGAGCCCCATCGAGATCCGCCGGTGACAGTGACGACGAGCCTCCGACACCGTATTGCTCAACAGGCGTGTCGTTGATCGATGCAGCCTGCCAGATCCCTTCCAGGGACAGGCCATCGTCCGGCGTACAGCCCACCAGGGCAAGCAGCACGGCTGTGCAGCACGACAAGGCAAACAAGGGGCGTTGGAAAGGCAGGTCCATTGGGCTTGCCCTCATGGTAGCAGGCAACCGCGGCCCCGAAGCGCGCTCACACAGACCCCGAGGTCGCCGAAACCCAACCCGACACACCGGCTAGAGACAGGTGTGATCACCCATGGCCTGGGGGCAGTTGTCCGGGTCATCGCCGCCGTCGTCGCTCACCTCGGCAGCGCTGCAGAAGTATTGACGACACTCCAGGTAGTTCCCCGAGGTGACCTCTTCGCCAGCCAACGGCACGGCCCCAGCAGCTTCGATGCAGGCGGCCTCGGACTCCAGGTGGTCCTCGCCCCAGGTGGAGTGATAGACATCGTGGCAACGATTCAGCATGCAGCTGCAGTAGTCCAGCAGCGGGTCGCCGCTGTCCTCACCACCGTGACTGTGGCCGTCGTCCTCGTGGCTACCACCACAGGCAGGCGCCAGGGCGACCAGCAACAAGGCGCAGCCGATCAGGGCGAGGGGGAGCCTTTGAGCAGATCGGAGGGAGGGCTGGTGCATCTCTGGTACCTCGCCAGCCACAGCAGGAAATCCTGGTAGCCGGCATCGTTGCTGTCCATGAACTTGTCATGGCCACCGTGGTCTACCCCACCCGAAAACTCGGCAAGGGGCTTGGTAAGCAGAAGACTATCGTACAAAGCATCGACATCGACGTAGCCGTTGTCGAGCACGTTGCGGAGGGTCTTGAGTGACCCGATCGCACAATCCCCGGTACTGATCCAGCGAGGGGCGGGGTTCTCGACATCGAAGTTGCTGTCGAAGTGGCAGGGATAGCAACGCCCACGCAGCGAGTAGACCTTGTCGGCAAAGAGCTGCTCCAGGGAGACCTCACGGCAGTCATCGGGCGCATCGCTCGGCATGGGGATGAAGACATTCGCAACCGGGATTTCACAGTCCGTGTGGCGCGGCGGAACACCGCACGGGCTCTCGACTTCCTCGCAGACCCGAGCCCCGCAGGATGCGTGGTAGTCAATCCACGCGAGGAAGCCCTGGTACTCCTGCTCGATGACCGCATCGGTGATAAGCGCGCTGTCGGGAGAGGCCTTCCGGATCCAGCCCAGCACCAGGCTGTCCTCGGGGGACTCGAGATCCACCACGCCGCTGCTGACCATGCAGGCCATGGTCTGGCAGGGAGTCTCCTGTAGGAAGTTGGACAGGTCGACACCGCTGAGGTGGCACTGGTTGCAGGTGGCGGGCCGGTCGCTCGTCAGCAGAGGCTCTATTCGCTGCTGGTACAGCTGCAGCGCCTCGCCCTCGGTACACAGGTGGCCGTCGCAACTGGCCAGGCCCAGCCAGCCCAGGCTCAGACTGGCGCTGAGCACGAAGCCCAGCAGGGCCGCACCCAGGGCTGGCCCCTTCGCAGCAGCAGACAGGGCCGACAATCGCTCCTGCACGAGGCTCGTCCAGACCACCAGCCAGCAGGCAAACAGCAATAGAAAGATGCGCGGCAGGCGATACATGTGCAGGACACCGTGGTGTTTGAGCAGCAGGGGAAACAGGTAGCACGCAAGCGCGGCAAGCAGCAATGCCTGTGCACACCGGCGACGCTGACCGCCTGCGGAGCGGTGCAACCACGCGGCCAGCACACCGGTGACCAGCATCGGCAGCGCGCCGATTCCGAACATCCCTGCTGTCGCTTCGCTGACCGCCGAGAACATCCCGAAGCGGCTGGGCGCACCACGGTTCTCCGCCCGCAGCATGGCCGTGCCGAACTGGTCCTCCAGCGCCAGTGACAGGCTGCCCAGGTGGTGCGCCACCTGGCCGAGGTGGACCAGCCAGGCGACACACAGGCCCGCAAGAACCCAGCCTGTCAGTTGCAGTGCCAAGCGCCTCGGCGCCGGACCGCGCCCGAGCAGGTAGCCCACCAGCGGCGCCGCACAGACGACAAAGGCTGCCTCGAGGAGGAACAGGTTGGAGAGAGCCCCCAGGAAGAACGCAGCGACCACGAGCAGCGTCCGCCGGGCTCCCCGAGCAGGTGGGTCCGAGGCGACCAGGCCCAGCGCCAACGCGGCCAGGATGCAGGCGTTCGAGTAGCCATGACCGTACAGGCTGAGACTCCAGAGGCTGACAGCCGGGGGCACCAACAAGCCGACCAGCAGCAGGCCTGCCCCCCATCGCCAGCCTCCCAGTGCATAGCGGACGGCAGCGAGCACAAGGCCCAGAGCTGCTGCGAGTACCAGCAACAGGGGCAACAGGCGCATACGCATCAAGGCCTCGTCGCTGTCCCCGAACACGGCGAACAACGCAGCGAGCACGTACTCGGGCCCGGGCAGGAAGTGGGTATAGACGCAATCGCCGGTCAGCCGGTCAGAAATGGGACTCTCACTGGCGAACCCCTCGTAGCAGGGCAGGAACGAGGTCTCGGCCATGCCACCTGAATGGAAACGACGCGCAGCAGCAAAGGTGAGCTCCTCGGCGACGGGATCGACCAGGGTTGTGCTGACCTGGCCGCCCGCCCAGGACTCCTCCACCATACGGCTCAACTCGTCGTGAACCCGCACGTGTGCCTGGGCCAGGAACCAGCAGGCCACGAGCGCAACGGCCAACCAGGGGCCGAGGTCTCGCAGACGTTGAGAAGCTCCGATCACGGAGGACCGGCCGAGTCGTCGTCGTCACCGGCCGAGTCGTCGTCGTCGCCGGCCGAGTCGTCGTCGTCGCCCGGGTCCTCGAAGGACTCGATGCAGTCGTCGACCGTGGCCCAGCCCAGGGCCTCGAGGGTGACTGCGTCGAAGCACTCCAGAGCCCGCTCGCAGTACCCGGCGATGTAGGCCTCGACGAACTGCTCCTCGGCCCGCCCGGTGGCGTCGTCGTCGTCACCCGCGGTGGTGTCGTCGTCGTCGGTCGCGCTGTCGTCGTCGGCCGCGTCGTCGTCGGCCACGTC
>CAZBDA010000094.1:0-20469 GCA_964490445.1 uncultured Rickettsiales bacterium
GCGTCGGACTGCCACGACCCCAACGAGTGCTTCTACGTGGTCGCGCCCGAGCCGTGCGACGATATCGATAGCGACTGTGACGGCTCGCTGGTCGACGAGGACGCCAACTTCGATGGCGATCTCGAGCCCGACTGCATCGATCTCGACGACGACGACGACGGAGAACCCGACACGAGCGACTGCGAGCCGCGCAACGCATCGGTCTATCCCGGCGCGCCCGAGAGCTGCGACAGCATCGACAGCGACTGCGACGGCTCGGTGGTCCAGGTGTCCTGCTCCTTGTTCGGGGATGCCGTGCCCGACTGCGCCGACCTCGACGACGACGACGACGGTGACCCCGACACGAGCGACTGCAACGATTCGAACGCCACGATCTTCAACGGGCAACTCGAGAACTGCAGCAACGGGATTGACGACAATTGCAGCGGCACGACCGACCTCGGCACCAACCTCGACGGTGATGCCTTTGATACCTGCAGCGGTGACTGTGACGACAACAACCCCAGCGTCTACCCGGGCGCCACCGAGCTTTGCAATGGCGTGGATGATGATTGCAACGCCGCGACCAGCGCTGCCGGCGGTGAAGGCGATGCCGACGGCGATGGAGCCATCGCCTGTGTCGACTGTGATGATGCAGACAGCAACTCGACCATAGTGGCGGACGATGCGGACTGCGACGGGGTGGTTACTCCTGATGATTGTGACGATACGGACCCGTCAGTGTTCGGTGCGGGGGGAACGACAACCTGTCCTGGCCTGTCGTGTCTCGATCTCTTAGGCGTGGGAGTGACCGCCGATGGCACGTACTGGATTGACCCCGATGGCAGTGGCGCGTTTCAGGCCGTCTGCGACATGACTGCTGATGGTGGGGGTTGGACGCTCGTGGGCCTCGGGCTGCAATCGGCGAGTCAAGCGGACTTGAACGCGTGGAACAGTGGCTCTGCCCTGAACCTGGGTGATGCGGGTACAGGTACAGACCACTTCCATCTCTCCACAAGCCAGATCAACGCGATATCGACTGAGGCCGAATTTCGGGCCGGTTGCGAGTCAGACGTCGCGTGGTCGACGCGGTACTGGACGGGAGTGAGCAACTACACGTGGGCCAGCACGAGCACTGCTGCATCCTGTACTTCCGGGTACAACCAGGCGGGCAATTCCTACTCTACGAGTTGGGGGATTTCCGGTGCGGGGGGGCTTCTCTGCGCAACCAACATGGTGACTTCGCATCAGCTCATCGTCGGCGTCACTCATCCCTGGTACTGCGGTTCATCCCATACTGTCGACATTGATATCTGGGCGAAGTAGGACTGCTGAGGTCACCTCCGGTTCTTCCCCAACATCAGGTACAGGTCCTCGGGCTTTGCCCCGCCTTCTACGTTCGCGCTGAGTGCTCGGATGTCATACCAACCCACCAGCTTCTTCACGTTGCTGCCGTAGCTCAACCGGACTTCCTCGCGGTTCGTGAAGGTACCCACTCCTTCGATGGTGTAGTTGACATCGACGGTGGCAATCAGCTGCGTGCCCTGGACCTTTAGCGAGCGGATCTTCCGCAACTTAATCAAGTTCTCCGCGTGGTGCGTGCCAGTCAGGGCCTTTACCCGCTCCTTGCTCACAGACGAATCGGACTTGATCCAGACCCGGCTGGAGGCTGCTGGCGAAGAGCCCTCGAGGTCGCGGTAAAACTGTTCAACCAGCTTCTCCTGGGCGGCGCGCGCCACTGCCGCTGCCGCTGCCGCATCCTCCTCTGCCGCTAGTGCCGCCGCCGCCGCCGCTGCCGCCTCCGCCTTCGCCTCGGCCTTCGCCGCTGCCGCCTCCGCCTCGGTTGCCTCGGCCGCTGCCGCCGCCTCGGCAGCCAGTCTCTCTTTCTCCTCAGCTGCCGCCGCCGCTGCTGCCTGGGTCGCTGCCGCCGCCTCGGCAGCTTTCTTCGCGTTCTCCTCGGCAACCCGTTGCTGCTCGGCATCCTCCTCGGCCTGTCTCGCCCTCTCGGCCTGGTATTCCACGAGGGCATCTTCAATGACAGGCCACAGGAGCGAGCCAGCAACCACCGTCAACACGCAGCCAGCGATGATCACCAGGATCTTGTTCCGGCGGCGGTGAGCCACCTGGCGGGCTGTGACGGCCCCTTGGTGCCACTCCTCGCACTGCTGGCGGTAGGTCTTTGCAACTCCGTCCTGCCACGGACCCGACGGAACGGCGGGAGGGCCAAGGTGGAACGGCTGCGGGAACGAGCCCTTGCCGCTGCATTCGCTCTCGATGTCCTTTAGAGATCTGTGCACGCTCAACTGCTGGTCGCACTGCTCGAGGTAGGTCGTGACCACGTCGAGCTCGTATGGGCCCTGTGGAAGCTCCGGCGCCCAACCCATGGTCGAGTGGGCTTGTTCGTGTGCCCCGGTCACCTGCTCAGATCTCTCCACGTATCCGCGAACGAAGAGAGTCCTTTCCGTCAACTCATCTTCGCCGACGGGATGGCCCCAACTCGAAGCTTCCAGGCCGAGTTGTTTCGCCTGCTCGTCGAGATCTTGAGCCGCTTTGTCCAGCGCCTCCTGCGCTTTGTCCAGCGCCTCTTGCGCTTTGTTCAGCGCCTCTTGGGCTGATATCTGCGCCGTCCATGCCTCGAACTCGGCCCAGGGGGCGGTGACCGAAGGGCAATTGTCGACGTCGAGGCCGGCCGCTTTGGCCTGCTGTCGAGTCGTGGCCCAGAAGGTGCTGCGAGCATCGCAGAGGCGCTCGTTGACCTGTGCGAAGTAGGGCCGACTGTCTGCTGTCCTCTCGAACCAGCCGAGCAACTGCTCCAGCCTGGGGATGTCATCACCGGCATTGTCCACCCGCGAAGCGATCTGCTCGGTCGCTTCCCACGGTTCGCAGCCCCACTCGCCAGCGAGCTTGCGGTCCAGGTCCATTACGGCGGCCTCGTTGTCCGCATCTCCAAGCTCGGCATGACAGTGACAGCAGCGCTTCGCTGTCCTCCTGATGGTCTCGGAGCACATCGGACAATCTCGTGTCTCCCAGGCCTGTTCCCTGGCTACATTCGCCCCGCAATGTCCGCAGAATTGGGCGCTCACGTCGATTGGTTCACTACAGGCCGGGCAGGGGAACTGGTCCTGGACAGGAGTCTGCTGCGCGGCCCGCACCTGGGCTTGCGCAGCCTTGGGCGCCGGGCCTTTGCTCGCCGGAGCCAGGAGAAGAGCCTTCGCCTTGTCGAATTGCTCCGCCGAGAGCACGCCCGCATTCTTGAGTTCGATGAGTTGCTTGAGTTCGTTGCCGGCCGTAGTACCAGCGTCGCCACGCTGCAAGGCCCCGGACTCAACGTCTAGTTCCGTGGCCAGGGCGGTGCCGAAGTCCTGCGCCGAGTCAAAGCGATCCGCCGGGTCCACGGCAGTTGCCCGGGCGATTGCGGCGACGACGTGGGGCGCGATGTCCGGGTAGAAGTCGGTCGGCGGTGGGATCTCACCGCCCAGCTTCCTCTGCAGAACTCCCAATGCATCCAGGTCGTCGGCCCAGGGCAGCCGTCCGGTCAGCATCTCGTACAAGGTTATGCCGAGGGCGTAGATGTCGGCCCGATGGTCGACCTTGCTGGCGTCCGTGTGTTGCTCTGGCGCCATGTAATCGGCCGTGCCCATGCCGACGCCGGTCTTCGTCTTGCCCGAGCCGATGTCCTTGGCGATGCCCAGGTCCAGTAGCTTGAGCTTGCCGTCGTTGGTGACCAGCACGTTCTCGGGCTTGATGTCCCGGTGCAGGACCTGCTGACCGTGCATGTACGACACCGACTCCAGCAGCAGCTCGAACATGGGCCGCGCCCGCGACCAGGGGATCGGGCCCGTCTGCGTGCCGATGACATCCGACAGCGGCCGACCGACCAGCAACTCCATCACCAGCGCCAGCACTTCGCCGTCCACCACCAGGTCGTAGACCCCGCAGATGCCGGGGTGGTCGAGCTTGAGCCCCAGCCCCGCCTCGCGCTCGAAGCGCTCCGCGAACTCCGCGTTGCGGGCGATATGCGGGTGCATCACCTTGATGGCGACCTCGCCCCCTTGCCGGGCGGCCATCTCCTCGGAGCGGTGCTGCCCCCGGAACACCGTGCCCATGCCGCCATCGCCGATCCGGCCTGTGATGCGATAGGCGCCTACCTGGTTGGGGATCCCGGGCGAGCTCGCGGACCTCGCCCCCTGGGCACCTGCCAGGATGCCGGCCTTCTGAACCTCGTACTCCTCCCGAGAGATTGCCCCCCTCTCGACGAGGTCAAAGAGTTCCTTCAGTTGTTCGCCGATCGAGGCCATTCCAGTCCTGCTCCCGAAGGACAAGACTACCAGCTAGACGGCAGGAACCTGCCCAGGTCAGGGTCCTCCAAGAAATTTTCACCCACCTTCCACTCAGCGCATCCAAAGTGTGTGATCTGGGGTGTGACACGCTGCGCAATCAGGACCCCGGGTCCGGCTGGCTCTGGGACGTCCCACCTACAAGGGCCTACGACTGGGGCGACGAGCCCGGGTCCCAGTACTGGGACCCCGGCCCCATTCAAATAGGCCCGGTGTTCGCCATCGGGCTGGAGTGGGTGGCGCCGGTCCCGCGCTCGCGTCCACCTCTTAGCTCAGCAGAGTGAACATAGCGCCTCTTATCGGACCTACATGCCGGAAGCTACCCTGGCGCGAACGGGCAGAGAGAAGGAACACCCCGTACCTCTGCAGTGCTAGCTCAGTGGTTCGGAAGAACGGCTCGCGCACCAGCTGAGATGGACATGTCGAATCTCTAGCCAGGTCGCTTCCGAATTTGAAGCCCTACCTCAGGTAGGCTGGTGCGATGCGCAGTCTGCCCCTGACAATCTGTGCCCTGGTGGGCCTCACCTCCTGCTTGAGTGCCGGGTCCGCCTACTCACAGGACAGCGCAGTGCGCTCTGATTCCGAGTCAGAAGCTCTTGCTCTCGAGGCGGAGCAGGTCTTGAGCCTGCACTGCGCAGATGCTGCTGGAGGCGAGACAACGAAGGCGGCTGAGTCCGTGGCGGCTGTGAGTGCGGTCTGGGCCAGAGTCAGTGCCCGCCTGGAACAGAGCAAGAAAGTCTATCTGCTCTACTGGCGCGGTGTACTCGGGCAGTGCCTGAGCCAGGAAGACAGAGCGCTCGATGATCTGCAGACCTTCGTCCGCGCCAGGCAGGGGAGTGACCTCTGGGCTGGGCTCGTTGCCGATGCCAGGAAGCGGGTACGCCGTCTCAGCGGCAAGGCTCCCCAAACCCGAGCCCCGAAGCCTGGCATAGCAGTCGGGGTGGCTCTGGGAGTCGGTGCGGGTGCACTGGGAGTGGGCGCGGCCCTGAGCTGGGTCCAGAGCCAGCAGAAGGCGCAGCTCATCTATCCCGACGACCTGCAAGGCGATGGGTTGCAGGATGCCATCGACGCGGGTACCCAGAACGCGCAATTGAGCACGGCCCTCGCGATCGCCTCGATCGCGAGCGGAGTAGGCTCGGTGCTCTCTTTTGTGCTCGCTGCCACTCTGCCGCCGCGCGGACAGATGGCTACTGTTCGCCCGCCGGTGCTGTTCGCTGGACCCTCTGCTGTCGGGCTTGCCTGGGAGGTGACATGGTGACCCCAGGTTCCTCAGCTCTCTCGCTGCTGCTGTGCGGCTCCCTGCTCTTGTGGGGCTGCCAATGGATCGACCCGACTCAAGTGCACTGTTCCGGGTCCAGCGTGGCTCGCTGCACGGCTTTCTCCGGCTATACCTGCGACGTCCAGGCCGGACGTTGCGTAGCGTCGTCTTCCTCTGGCGACGAGACGGTCCCCGGTGTCTTGAATGGTGGCGGTGGTTCTACCGGTGACGATGATGATGATGGCTCGGGCGGTGGCGGCACCGGCGGCACCTCGCCCTGTGAAGACGACGATCACGAACCCAATGACTCGCTTCTCTACGCCAGTGGAATCAGCAGCCCGGTGTCGAGCGTTACCATGCCGAATCTCAAGGCCTGCGACGAGGACTGGTATTCGTTCAGCCCTGATGAGGGGCAGGTCACTATCGGCCTGAATTTCGACAACAAGCTGGCGGATCTTGAACTTCGCTTGTTCCGAGACGTGAACTCTGAGTTGGACAACTCTCTGACACAAGACAACTTCGAGGTGATTGGCCCGCTCACCCTCGACCGGGAGGAGACCTACTACATCCAGGTCCACGAATTTGATGGGTCTTACGTGGGCAGCAGCTACGAGATGACAATCCAAGTCTCGCCGCACGGCAGCACTCGATGAGTCCTCGCGACGCTCTCACCTCGTCGTGTCCAGAACTTGCTGCTGGACTTGGGCAGGGTTCCCCTGGTCACTTCGTATAGACTGATTGTCGTGCTCGCCGAGTCGAGCGAGACTGCGAACCGAGGAGTTAGTAATGAGTCACACCAGTCGTCCTACATTCTGGATTGCCCTGCTGGGGCTCATGCTTTTGTTACCCGCCTGCAGCACGGACCGGCGTGGCGGAGGTTCCGATGACGATGACACCGGCGGTGGCTCCGGTGATGATGATGATGCGGCGGGTGGAATTGCGACCGGCGATGGGCCCTGTGAGGACGGCAGCGACTGTGTTGGCGGCATCTGTGTCGCGCTCATCGATGCGCCCAATCCGCCCGTGTACTGCACGCAGTCCTGTGGCAGCAGTTGTCCCGACGGAATGTATTGCGACAGCGAGACCTTCGGGCTGGCCGGCGTCGACTTCTGTCGTTTCGGTGGCACCAGCGGACAGCCGCCCGCCGAAGAGGATCCCCCCGAAGAGCCCCCGTCACTTCCCTGTTCCAGCGATGCAGAGTGCGACAATGGTTTGATCTGTGCCCAGTACATGGGTGAGCGCGGCTGTGCTCCGCTATGCAACAGCGATGACGACTGTGTGGTGAGCATGGGCGGGTTCACGTTCCGCTTGGCTGCGTGTGGCCAGGAGGACGGTGGCCGCGACGTGTGCCTGCCTCGAGAAGAGTGCTACGACGGCAGCATGACATCGTTTATGGACTGCATGGACATGGACATCCCCTTCTAGTTCGGAGAACCGCATAGGCCTCGAGTCGAGGTGTTCTGTGCACTCTTCTGAGCGAGGCTTGCTGGTCACCGCCACGCGCTGGTCCGTTTTGTGGCTTGAAGACAGCATCGCGCCCAATCACACGGGGTCCGCCCTGACCTCCCCCTCAATTCCGCTCTGCCAGATCACCCGCGGCCCTTCGTGCGCACTTGGCCCACGAACTGGATCGAGTCTTCGATCTTTTCTATCGTTGGGTTTCCAGTGGCTCACAGGCTCAACGAGTCACCACTTCAATGGAGGACTCAGTGAATTGCATTACCTGTGGCGCCCCAATGGGATCCGGAACCCTGCTATGCGAGTTCTGCGGAACTGCACAGAAGACGATCTCTGACCCAGCCGACGAGGTCAAAGCCGTCATTGAGCTCTCCCAGGTGTGGGCAAAACTGGGCGAACAGGACGCCACGACCAAGGGGCTCGCCCACTCGGTGGGTGCCGGGAGTCCGCAGGCCATCGCTATCAAGACCCGGAAGTTCTGGTCCACGGCTTACATGCCCTCGACTGCCGAGGGCCTGGTCGCTGCAGCCGAGCAGTCCGCAATGCTGATCACGAAGGCCAATTTCGGTGATGCGATTGCCCCGGCGGTGAACGCGGCCATGCTCGGCCGGATGGAGAATTGTCTGGACATGCTCGCCATCAAAGCACCCGGCGATCCCCGTCTCGCGGCGCTCCAAGCCATGTACGCCAAGAAAAAGGAAGCCAACACCGGCCTCAAGAAAATGGGCCTGTGCTTTCCGGCGGACACACGTTTCCTCACCCCGAGCGGCTATCGAGAGATCGGCACGCTCGAGCGCGGCGACGAGGTGCTCTCTATCCGTTCCACGGGGGAGGTCGTGCGAGAGCTCGTCTCGCGAAAGGTCAGCTATGGCAACTCGCCGATCCTCTCCGTCGAAATGGAGGGGAGAACGCTACGAACCACAGCACATCACAGCCTCCGGACCGCCGAAGGTTGGAAGCGCGCAGGGACGCTTCGAGAGGGAGACACACTGCACTGTCTGGATGATCGCGGCATCGTGGTAGAGGCCGAGGTCCTCACTCTTGTGCAGCATCCAGCGGAAGCCGTGTTCAACCTCCACACGACGGGGCCCCACACCGCTGTCGTCGAGGGTGTCGTTACCCACAATTTCACCAATCTCCGCTGGGTTCGCGTGCTGTGGCACCAGCTCGTGGTCGACCCCTGGGCTGCCCCTGGAATCAGAGCGGGCGCCCCCGACGTGACGCTCGCTTAATTCGGCGCCCCTCGGACGAATCCGAGGTCGCTCTGCGCCAGGCTTTCCGAGCATCGCCAAGCACTCCGTCGCAAGGCGCTGCGATCACTGGGGTGTACGGATCACGCATGTTGGTCTTCGATTCCCGCTGTCCCCGCGTGATGGTCGCCCTTGTCAGCGAACCACGCTGTCCGAATCCCACTCGCCCACGACAACCAGGGGCACGCGCCTGTTGACTTCGGGGTCGAGCCCCGCCTGGTCTTCCAATGACCGAAGGAAGTAGGGTGCGAACGCCCGGAAGAGCAGCCGCACTCTCAGGTTGGTCTCGCCTGCCAGGTCCGGGGGGAGCTCGTAGTTGTGCACCGCCGTCTCGTCGGCTTCGATCATGAAGTTGCACTGCCAGTCCGCCTGCCAGGGGAAGGTGACAACCCTCACATTCGGAAGCCCGCCGTATGGGATCTCTTCGCATCTTTGGCTCAGCTCGGCGCGCCGCTCCTCGATGGCTTGGCTGTCTTCGAGCCCTTTGAGTACCGGGTCCGCGATGAGGTACTGCCCGTGGTAGGCCAACTGTGGATCAGAGCCGGGTAGCAACGAGTGTGAGTCGATCTCGTCGCGAAGATCGCCGTTGTCGTCGAGGGTGCCCGACTCGAAGATGGTCTTGCCGTTGGAATGCGTGACAAGCACTTCCAGCCACAGCTGCCGTTCGGCTGTTGCGCCCGAGGGAAAGGCATGGCCGGCCAGGTTCGTGATCGAGACCTCGAGCGTTCCTCCCTTGGCGTCCCAGTCAACCTCGAGTTCAGCCGCACCGCGAAGCAGTGCAGCCGAGTGCTCCCTCATCTCGTGGTAGCCGGGGAATTCGTCTTCCGGTAGCAGCGAGACATCGACTCCCACGAAGCGGTGCTCGTGGAGGGTGCGCTCCGGTGCTCCAGGCGCCGCCCTGCCGCGGTAGGTCGGCATGTGACAGTCCTGACACTGCGTGCCTGCTTCGGCGCTCGAACTACTCGCCCACTCCGAGTAGGTCTCTTCTACTCGCGCCCCGCGCCCTGTGGTCACAGCGTGACAGCTGCCGCAGAGATCGGAGGACGCGTGAAGCTCGCTGTACACAGATGCATGGGCCGGCGTCTCGACGGGGTCCCGGATTGTCGCGCGACGCTCTCCATTGGGACTGAAGACCATCCGGGCATTCGCGGGTGCAAGGACCTCGGTGATGCTGTGGCAGACGTCGCAAGACACACCCTGTTGGGCGATCTCGTCGACGTCGGCAATGTTCTGCCGGTAGCGCTGGTCCTTTTCAAAGAAGGACACCTCGGTCTGGCCGGTCGCCATACCGACCGGGGTGTGGCACTGCACGCAAAACTGGCCAAGCTTGCCCTGGGACTGGGCCTGGCCGAGATCGACCATGGCGTGAAAGACCGGATCGATCCACGCATAGGCGTGGGGAGACTGTGACCACTCCAGGACGTACTGGCTGTGGCAGGACGCGCACTCGTCTTGCGGGTGTCCGAAGACCATCTCCGAATCACTGCGCGGCTCGAGAGGCTCGCAGCGTACCGGCTCGGGGGGAATGCTGCCCGGCTCCGGTGCACCGGCCTCAATCCAGTCCACCAACAGGCCGACATAGGGCGGGACAAGCGCCTGTTCGCCGGGCGGCATGGGAGCCCCCTCTCCCACACCCGGGGTGAGGACCTTGCGAACGAGGAAGCTCTTGTCGGGGTCGCCCGGGACAACCCGCAGCCAACCATTCTCGCCAGCCACTGTGTTGTCGACCGGCACGTTGACCAGGGATGCGTAGCTCTTGGCGGAGGTAGAGAGGTCGAGGTCGCCGGAGGGATTGGTCTCGGAGTGGCAGCTCACGCAGACCCGGTCAAAGATCTCGAACTGGACGTTCTCGAAATTCCCCTCGGGATCGATATGGGTCTCAGGATCACAGACGATCGCGCCGTCGTCCCACTGCGATGAACCGTTGCAGTTGCTCGCAGCACCCGTCATCCGCTGAGCTAGCTGAGGCTGCGTGCCGATCGCCAGGGACAGGACGAGAAGGGCACCGAGAATGGCCCCCCGGCGAACTCGACGTGATGGGGAGTAGGGTGCCACCGAGGTCCCCACTGTAGCCCAGCAACGTGGACCGCGCGGGACGGGGTGCCCAACCTCTGCGTCACTGCCGGCAGGGCAGGGGAGTTCCTCCCAATTCCCATAGCCCTTCCACATTCAAGATGCGGGGGAGTGCTACTGGGCGAGCTTGCTCCAGCCGTTCAACGATCGTCGTCATTACTTTGGACGGGACTTAAGGCCCCCGTTACCACTCAGCATCGCCCGATCAGAACAGCGGGGTGATCTCGACCCGGCCATCTGTGGTCCCTACTTGAACAGCATTGGTCTGGTTGTTTCCATCGTTGAAGGAGCCGCCACCGCCGGCGAAGTCTGAGTAGCTGGACCAGTCTCCACCACTGGCACCGCCTGAGTAGCCGCCACCACCGCCAGGACCGCTCAGGCTCGCTGCGCCGCCACCGCCAAAGCCGCCATGAGCATTGGGGCTGTAGCAACTGTTGCTTTGCCCACCCACACCCCCGCCACCAAAGGAGCTGCCCCCGAAGTCGGTGCCGCAGTGGGTGCTGCCTGAGTTGTCTATCCCAGCACTTAGGAAGCCGCCGCCACCGGCGCCTGCATAAGAGCCATTGCACGATCCACCCCCCCCGCCACCGGTGCCGCCAGAGGAGCTGCATTGACAACTGAAGTTAACTCCCGAGGTACTCGTGACAGCGTGGCTACGACTGGGATTTCGAGTGCATCCGGTGCCATAGCTCGTCGACGGTGCGCCACCACCACCCCCTGCAATCACCAGCGGGTTGTTGCTATCGGTGATTACGAAGCTGCCGCCGCCGCCGCCGTTCTCGTTGCCGTGGGTCGTGTTGCTGGTCCCCATCTGTCCCACCAGGATCTGCAGGACTTCTCCCTGAGTCAGAGTGAAGTCGCCGCGCATGCTGGCGCCGAGACCGCCTGTAAATGAATTCACGTTGCTCTGGCCGGCCGCCCCCACCGCCTCGATGCGATAAACGCCCGAGGCTGGCACCGTCCAGCGCTGAATCCCCTGAATGAGGATGTTGAAGCTGTTGATGTCGGTGGTCCAGGGGCTGGTGCTGTACTCGTTCAGACAGGCGGACAGGCTCGGTCCTTCGCGACCGCTAACGCCGCAGCTGTTGAAGGTGTGGCTTGTGAACCCATAGAGCGGACAGCCGCTAAATAGGGTCCCGTCCGTGTCGTCACAGTCATCGCCACCGTAGTCTTCGCTGTCGTGACCGTCGCCGTCCTGGTCGTAGTCGCTGCCGCCGTTGCAGTCCTGATCGATGCCGTCATACCAGTTCTCCGTCTGGGCAGGATTGATTGCCGCACCGCCCGACGGGTCGTCATTGCAGTCGTCGTCGTTGGCTGCATAACCGGTGGGCTGGCTGCAGGCAGCCAACGAGGTGCCGGGTACGCCGTAGCCGTCGCCGTCCGCATCGATGTACCAGTCGGTGGTGTCGAGCGCCGAACCCTCATCGATGCCGTCGACGCAGTTGTTGTCGATCCCGTCGCAGATCTCGAACGAAGCAGGATTGCTGGCCGCCTCTCCGTCGTCGCAGTCCAGGTCGTTGGAGACATAGCCAATAGGCGCTGAGCAGGAAGACTGCACAGTGCCGGGATCGCCGTAGCCGTCGCCATCGGCATCGGCATACCAGGTCGCGCTCGCGCCATTGTCAGCCGTGCCGTCACAGTCGTTGTCCTGGCCGTCGCAGACCTCGGTTCCGCCGGGATAACTGCTCGAGTCCAGGTCATTGCAGTCATCCGAGTTCGCCACGTAGCCGGTCGGCCCGGTGCAGGCCACCTGGGTCAGCCAGCCGCCACCATAGCCGTCACCATCGGCATCGAGGTACCAGGTCGATGTGTCCGTAGCCCCCACGTCCACCGTGCCGTCGCAGTCATCGTCGAGCGAGTTGCAGACCTCGACGGCCGAGGGACTCACCGCAGCATCGGCGTCATCGCAGTCGTCGCAATTCAGGGCGCCGTCGCCGTCATCGTCGGTCTCGCCGTCGCCGGCGATGGTCACCGGGTTGCAGTCGTTGTCGATGCCGTCGCAGAGCTCGATGCTGCCCGCAAAGCGCAGCGGGTCCGCGTCGTCGCAGTCGCCGTCGCAGTCGGTTACTCCGTCGCCGTCATCGTCCAGCTCGGCGCTGCCCAGGGCGCCATCGCAGTCGTTGTCCTGGCCGTCACACAGCTCGGTTGCCGTTGGGTAGGTGGTCGCGTCGGTGTCATCACAGTCCGAGCTGTCGGCGGCATAGCCCGGGGGCACCGTGCAGGCCTGTTGAGTCAGCCAGCCACCGCCGACTCCATCGCCGTCGTTGTCGAGGTACCAGGTGATCCCATCCGTGGCCTCCTCGTCGATGCTGCCGTCGCAGTCGTCGTCACTGCCGTTGCACACCTCGCCTACTGTCGGACCCACAGCCGGGTCGAGGTCATCGCAGTCATCCTGGTTGTCGACGTAGCCGATGGGTGCAGAGCAGCCCTGGACGGTGAGGATGGAGCCGCCGGCGCCGTCTGAGTCTGCGTCCAGGTACCAGGTCGTGCCGTTGATCGGGTCTTCGTCGACGCTGCTGTCGCAGTCGTTGTCGATGCTGTCGCAAAGCTCGTAGGCCGAGGGGTTGATGGTGGCGTCCGCATCGTCGCAGTCGCTGTCGTTGTCGACGTAGCCGGGGACTGCGTCACAGTCGGCCACTGTGCTGCTGCCGTTGCCGTAGCCATCCGAATCGGAGTCCTGGTACCAGGTGAGCTGCACCCCCTCGTCGATGTTGTGGTCGCAGTCGTTGTCGGCGTCGTCACAGATCTCTTCGGCGCCGGGGTAGGAGTGGCCGGCCTGGTCATCGCAGTCATCTGCGTTGCCGACGTAGCCCTCTGGAGCCTCGCATGCGCTCACCTCGAACTGGGGATTGCCGTAGCCGTCGGCATCGGCATCCGGGTACCAGGGCAGTGCCCCGCCGGGATTGTCGCCATCGACGACGCCGTTGCAGTTGTTGTCGATCCCGTCGCACAGCTCCACCGCGCCGGGGTGCACGGTCGAGTCGTCATCGTCGCAGTCGCTACCGCCTGCGCTCAGCGCGACGAAGCCGTCGCCATCAGCATCGGGGCCGCCGACCGTGTCGTCATCACCGCTGGTGTCGTCGTCATCACCGCTGGTGTCGTCGTCATCACCGCTGGTGTCGTCATCATCACCGCTGGTGTCGTCGTCATCACCGCTGCTGTCGTCGTCATCACCGCTGACGTCGACGCACTCTCCATTGAGCAAGCGGACCTGGCCCTCGAGGCAGGGGACGAGCAGTTCCGCGCAAAAACCATCTGCCGTACGTCCCTGGCCGTCCGGGCAGGGGTCGGATTGCGCACAACCCGACATCGAAAGGGTCAGGGATAGTAGGCAGAGCGAGAGCCAGAGTCTCGGCAGTGGAATAGTCATCGTGTGGTTCTCCCCGTGACTGAATTGCCTCACAGGATACTTGCTCGGTGTGCCGTGAGAAGGCCAACCCATCAGCAGCAACCCGGTTGGCCTCTTGCGCACGGTTTCGGTGGCCCCTGGGCTGGCTGCCAGCCGCCGGGAGCAGTAGGCCAGGTAGCGAGCGCAGCCCGGCTCAGCAGAGTGAACCTGAGGCCTCTTGTCGGCCCGATGTGCCGCCCCGTAGCCCCCTGCACTCCTTTCTCGGCCGAGCATCCAAGCTGGCTTATTGAGTTCGCATCAGATAAACGCTCAGGTTTCAAGCACCTGGAAACACATGTCCTCATTCCACGCATTCGGGTTCGACCCCGCGATCGTCACGGCCGTTGAGAAGCTTGGCTTCGAGACTGCGACGCCGGTCCAGGCCCAGACGATGCCCCCGCTGCTCGAGGGCCGTGACGTGATCTCGCAGGCTCGCACAGGGTCCGGGAAGACCGCCGCATTTGGTCTGCCGATGCTCGAGCTGCTCAAGGACGGAGGCAAGGCTGTGCGCGCGCTGGTGCTTGCGCCGACTCGAGAGCTCGCCATCCAGGTGTCTGAAGCGGTTCGCAGCTTTGCAGGCGGCCTGCCGGTTCGTATGGCGACCATCTACGGAGGTGCGCCCTACCCCCCCCAGTTCAAGGCGCTGAAGAACGGTGCCAATATCGTCGTGGGAACCCCAGGCCGGGTCATTGACCACCTCGAGCGGGGAAGCCTCAACCTCAGCGAAGTCGAGCTGCTGGTCCTCGATGAAGCGGACGAGATGCTGCAGATGGGTTTTCTCGATTCCATCGAAAAAGTCCTAGAGTCTCTGCCCGAGACGCGGCAGATCGCCCTGTTCTCGGCCACCATGCCCGCCCCGATCCGGCGAGTCTCTGAACGTTTTCTCAAGGAACCTGTAATCGTCCGGGTCGAGAGCGGGCCCCTCAGCGTCGAACACATTGAGCAGTACTGGATCCACGTACCGCAGCGTCGAAAGCTGGAGGCCCTGCTGCGGATCCTTCAGAGCGACCCCTCAGGCGCGACCCTCATTTTCACCCGAACACGCAAAGGCTGCGCCGAGGTCGCTGATGGCCTGGTCCGCCGTGGGGTGACCGCCGATGCGATTCACGGCGAACTCAACCAGCCCGCCCGCGAGCGGGTCCTCGGCCGGCTTCGGGCCAAGAAACTCTCGGTACTCGTCGCAACGGATGTCGCTGCCCGCGGCCTGGATGTTTCTCACTTGAGCCGGGTCATCAACTACGACTACCCAAGTGGTCCTGAGACCTACGTTCACCGAATCGGCCGAACGGGCCGGGCTGGCGCCAAAGGAGTAGCAATTACGCTGGTAACTCCGGCCGAAAAGAGGAAGCTTCGGACCCTGCAGAAGGCCATCCGCTTCGACATCGAAGAGATGAGGCCCCCGACCCTCGATGAGCTCGCCATGATTCAGCGCAATGCGCTCTGGCAAGAACTCGAAACTGCGCGGGGCGGGGCAGATCTTTCTCAGATCCGCAGCTGGCTCGAAGGGGTCCAGGAGGAATCTGGCATGCTCCCGGTGGACATCGCGACCGCCGCGCTCCACCTGTTGACCCAGCACCGTGGCATTGACCTCTCCACCAGGGGTGAAATCACGAGCAGCAGTGACGAGCAGTTGGCCCAGGATGAGTCCAAGACTCCCCTTGGCCTGACCCGAGTCACAGCCAGCAAGGACCAGCAGGACGACCGAGGCCCCGAAAAGACACCACGCGTCCCCCGAAACAGCGGCCCCCGAAACAGCGTTCCCCGAAACAGCGTCCCCCGCGGACAGCGCGAGAACGAGGTGGCGCTGTTTCTCAGCATCGGACGAGAAGCAGGTGTGCGTCCGGCCGACATCGTCGGCGCGCTGGCGAACGAGGTAGGCATTCCCGGAAGCGACATCGGTCGCATCGATCTGTTCGGCAGGAAAGCCTTCGTCGGCTTGCCGCGCTCGGTCGCTGACCGTGTGCTGGCGGAGTTCCCGACCCTGTTGATTCGCGGTAAGTCCATCGCGCTGTCACTGGCACGCCAACGCAACGAGAGTGCGCCGCCGTGGAAGAAACCCAAGCACCGGCACGCAAGGACAGGCCACAAGCAACGGTCCGGCAAGGGAAAAGGCCGGCGTAGCGAATAGCTCCGATGAGAGGCTTTCTGTTGATTCTGCTGAGCCAGCGACTCGGAAGAGCCAGTGCGGAGCCCGGCAGCGGTGGCTGTACCCACCAGAGCTTCCCGGTCATCGCTGGGCGCCAGTTCCGGGTGATTCGGCCCACTCCGGGTGTTCGGGCCGTTGCCTTGCTACTCTTCGCTTCTGGCCAATGTTGGATCTCGTCATGAATCGATTCGTGTTGCTTTTGCCAACTCTGGCCCTGTCGCTTGCTCTGCCTGCCTGCCTGCGTGCTCGAGCGAATGCGATGACGACATCGCCGGTGCCGGGATGAGAAATAGGGACATCATGCGTTGGCTTAGTTCCTTTTGCGCCATCCTCGCAGCGACCTGGTGGTTGCTGGTGCCGGTCTTGTCCCAGTTGCACTTCCTGCTGGTCCAGCACTCCGCCTGTGACGAACACGGTGAGTTGGTGGAAGGGATGGGGCCGACGGAGGAGCATGCTGGCCACATGCACGACGGGACTGGACCCGCGTTGACCACGGGCGATGCGCCCTCGGACCACCACGACCACGGATGCTCCTTCCTTGCATCTCAGGTCTCGCCCACCCAGCAGAGCACGGGACAACTGCAGGCTGCTCCGACGGTGGACTACCAACCGCCGCCGCCGCTTCTGTCTCGAACCGCTCGGGCTCCGCCCCTGGACTTCGCCCCGAAGACTTCTCCTCCAAAGGCCTGAACGTCTCTTCTTTGGCTGATGGCACAGGTGTGCCTCGGCTCGACGTTTTCAGTCCTTTATTGGAGAATTTTCGTGTCTCAAAAGCTCTTTGCCTTGATCGTGGGAGGAGCCTTCCTCCTGCTTCCCTTGAAGCCAGCCTACTCATCCGACGAGGCCGACTCTTCAGACTCCAGCGAATCGGATGAGTCTGAGTCGGATGGGGAGGACTCGAAACCCGAAGACGAAAGCGGCGTATCCCCTGATACCACCGCCGGAGAGATCCAAGACCTGCGTCAGGAACTTGAGATCCTCAAGCTCAAGTTTGATGTCTTGTCCCAGACGGTCGTCGAGCCCGTACCTGCCCCGGCGGTAGCGCCCAATGTGTTCAATCCCCGGATCACCGGGTTCATCGACCTGATGGGTTCGGTGGGAATCACTGACCACGGAGTCAGCCCCGCCTTCGATGTCCGCGCTTTCGAACTCGACCTGCGGGCCGACATCGATCCGTTCGCCAAGGCGGTGGTCGTGCTCGGCTTCGAGAACCCCCTCGCCCATGGCATTGAGCACGCTGAACATGGACACGATCACGAGGACGAAGGCGAGGATGGCGAGAACGACGAAGCTGCGGCGGTGGTGGAGGCCTGGCTTTCGGTCGTCGAGGAGGCGAACATCAGCTTTGTCTCCTTGCCGGCACACCTGTACCTGGAGCTAGGGCTCGTTCGGGTGGACTTCGGCGGGCTGAATCGTCTCCATCTCCATGATCTTCCCCATCCGGATCTTCCGGGCACCAACTCGAGCCTTCTGGGTGAGCACGGTTGGGCCGACGCAGGGGCCTTCCTGCGCTACCGACTGCACAATCCCCGCTCACTCCCCATCGACTTCAAGGTCGGGATCATGTCGCGCGGGCCGCAGCCCTTGATGGAGGGTCGCGAGACTCCCACTCCCATCCTCCTCGGACGCTTTCAAGCTTCGGGAGATCCGGCGCCTGGAAGCCTGCTCTCCGGGGGGCTCTCCTACGCTTTCTGGAAGGACGCCACGGAAGAGGAACGCGGCTTCCACCTGGCCGCTGTGGACTTCCTGGCCAAGGTTCGAGCCCCGGGACGTGGCCAGGATCGGTCTTTCTTTGTGAACGGTGAGTTGCAGCTCGCTCACCGGCTCCAGGATGGAGGGCGGACCTCCCTGGGAGGATTCGTCGACGTCGGCTTTCAACCGCGAAGGAACTTGTTCTTCGCCTTCCGGGGGGAGGCACGTTCCGACCACCTCGACGTCGAACCGATCGTCTGGGGGGCGGGCTTTTCCGCCTCGCTCTACACCTCGGAGTTCTTGAGGATGCGATTGGCCTACGACCTGACAGCCGAAGAGGAACTCAGCCATCGGCTGGGTCTGCAGCTGACGGCGGTGTTCGGCTCGCACCCGGTCGAACCCTACTGGGTGAACCGATGAATCGGCTTGCTGCTTTCCTGGTCTTCGCTCTGGCGAGCCTGGGCACGGCCGCCCCGGCTCCGGCCGAGATCAAGGTGGTCACGACGATCACCGATCTTGCCTGGGCCGCTCGCGAGGTGGGTGGCAGCCACGTCCGTGTTCGTGCCCTTTGCTCCAGCAACGAAGACCCCCACTTCGTGTCGCCGACTCCCTCGCTTGTCGCGGCGGTGGGTGACGCGGACCTGTTCGTCGAGATCGGACTGAGCCTCGAGATCTGGAGTGAACGCTTGCTGGATGGGGCCGGCAACCCGGGCATCCGTCCCGGGGCTCCGGGCTATGTGTTGGCTTCCCAGGGGCTCGCTACGCTCGAGCGTCCGACCACCTTGAGCCGCAGCCAGGGCGACCTTCACCCCGAGGGCAATCCTCATGTCTGGCTCGACCCGCTGAAAATGAAGAAGATCGCCAGCAACATCGCTGAGGGTCTGGCCCGTGTCGATCCCGACCACGGCGCGGAGTATCGCGGCCGAAGCGTTGCGCTGGGAGACCGTATCGACCGCAAGCTCTACGGAGACGCTCTCGTGGACCTGCTGGGTTCGGCTCTGTTGGACCGCCTGGCTCGAGGGGGGCAGCTGGATACCTACCTGGATCGCGAACTCGGTGGTACCTCGCTTCGCTCACGCCTCGGGGGCTGGCTCGAAGCTGCAGCCCCCTTGCGGGGGAAGGCGATCGTGACGACACACCAGAGCTGGATTTACTTCGCGACCCGATTTGGCCTGGAGATTTCGGACTATGTCGAGGAAAAACCCGGGGTCCAACCCAGTGTTGCGCACCGCAGGCACGTGGTGGAGCGGATGCGTGCCGGGAAGGTTCCCCTTATCGTCGTGACGAACTACTACGATCCCAAGATCCCAGGCGCCATCGCCCGGGAGGCGGGAGCCGAACTCTCGACAGTGCCGTTGATGACCGGTGGAAGCCCCGAGGCCGCGACCTGGTTCGATCTGATGGACCACCTGGTGACGACTCACGCTGCTGCCTATAGAAAGAGCCCATGACTGACCTCAGTTGGTTGGCAGCACCCCTGGCCGGCTGTGCCGTGTCTGTCCTTATCCTTGGCTACCTGGGGCTTCATGTCCTGGGCCGGCAGGTGATCTTCGTCGACCTGGCACTCGCACAGATTGCGGCCCTCGGAGCGACCTTCGCCTTTTACCTGGGCTTCGATCCCGAAAGTCGCATGGCTTCGGCCTTTGCCTTGCTGTTCTGCCTGGGCGGAGCGGCCCTGTTCGCCGGAACCCGCGCCCAGGAGCACCGTCTTCCTCAGGAAGCGATCATTGGGATCTGCTACGTCGTTGCCGCGGCGGGGGCGGTCCTACTGGTGGACCTGGCACACGATCCCCACGGAGGGGAGCGGATCCGCTTCTTGCTGGTAGGTTCCATCGTCTGGGCGACCTGGCAGGAAATTGGAGTTGCCGCCGGGGTTTGTGGAGCCGTCGGACTCTTCCACGTCGTGTTCAGAAAGCGTCTGGCACAGGCGAGTTTCGACACGGATGGGCTGCGGGCCGTGGGGGCGAGCCTGGTGCTCTGGGACCTCCTGTTCTACGCCAGCCTCGGTGTCGCCATCACGGTCATTGTTCCCATGATCGGCGTGCTCCTCGTGTTCAGCTACCTGATCATTCCGGCCGCAGTTGCCGTGCTGTTCTTTGACGGGCAGAAAGCGCGCATTCTCGTCACCTGGGGACTGGGTCTGGCCGTGTCGGTGGTGGGCTTGCTGTTCGGCTACGAGCATCCCCCCGGACCGGTGATCGTGGCCTGCTTCGGCGTCGTGCTCGCGGTCGCTCTGATGCTTCGCTCGATACTCGATGCTCCGCGGCCAGTCAGCCGGGCCTTGGTGTTCGGGGTTGGGGCGCTGCTGCTGTTGCTGAGCTTCAGGGCACTTCCCACTGCCCTCAATGCGCCGGGGGGGCACTCGGAACACGAGCACCAGCACGAGCACGCGCCAGAGCCCCGCCCCGAGCGGCCTGACCAGGTTCGACCGGAACGGTCAGGCATCGGGGGTGCCACAGAGGCCTCCACAGAATCCGAAGACCTCGAGGAGGGACTGAGCTCCGACGACCTGCTGGCTCGGCAGCGTGCGATCGACCGATTGGTGGACGAGGCCAGCGAACGATCAACTGCTCTGCTCCTGGTTCAGCTCAGTCGTGAAACCGACGACGAACTCTCTCTGCGTGTTGCGGCTGCGCTCCACGCTCGAGGTCGGGTAGAGGGCCGCGCGGGCCTGGAGCATCTCTCCCAGGCAGCCGCGGTTTCCTTCGTCCGACTCAAGGCTGCCGAACTGCTCGATGGAGCGAAGTAGACACAAGGTTTGAATCGCCCCCCGGACGCACAGCCCGCAGGCTTCCTATTGGGCCTGCTGCTTGTCGTCGCCTTGCCTTGTGCCCGGCGGGTGCGCAGGAAGCGTGCCGCCAGCCGATGACCTCGGCTCGGCTTGCTCC
>CAZBDA010000095.1:0-20328 GCA_964490445.1 uncultured Rickettsiales bacterium
CAGCGCCTTTACCGCCGCACACTGCATCACCCTGGCGATGTCGACCCTGGGGACGGTGTCACTCCCTGCGGGCATCGTCGAGCCGCTCATCGCCCTGTCCATTGTCTACGTGGCGGTGGAGGACCTGGCCACGGAGCGGCTGTGGCCGTGGCGACCGGCCGTCGTGTTCGCCTTCGGGCTGCTGCACGGCCTGGGCTTCGCAGCAGCGCTCGACGGTCTCCAATCGCTCAGCGGCAGCTCGGCTTCAACCTCGGAGTGGAATTGGGCCAGTTCGCGGTGCTTGCCGTCGCCTTCGCCACCGTGGGCTGGTTCAGAGACAAGCCGTGGTACCGCAAGCGAGTGACCATGCCGATCGCCGCAGTGATCGCAGCCATAGGCCTGGTCTGGACCATCCAGAGAGTCCTCGAAGGCTGAGGGGCGCTACGGGGCAGCCAAATCCTTGCACCGAGCCGGTGCATGAAGTATTGCTCCCGAGACGATGACAAGCAGCCAGCCACAGGCCCCAGACCCGTCCCCGTCCGGCAGTGCCCCCTCCGCACCGGCCGTCATGGGTTCGGGCGAGATGTTCGACAGCATCGCGCCGCGCTACGACCTGCTCAACCGTTTGCTATCCCTCGGCCTGGACCGGGGTTGGCGCAAGAAGGCCGTCCGCTCCCTGGAGGTGGGAGACAAGGCGCGGATCCTCGACCTCGCCAGTGGCACGGCCGACATCGCCCTGTCGGTAGCTCGGCACTATCCCAGCGCCTCGGTACACGGCGTCGACCCCTCAGCAGGAATGCTCCAGGTCGGCAGGGACAAGGTAGAGGCCGCTGGACTGTCAAGCCGGGTCACCCTGCAGGTCGGGGACGCGCAACAACTCGACCTCGGCGACGACAGCTTCGACGCATGCTCCATTGCCTTTGGCATTCGTAACGTGCCCGACCGGCTCGCTGCTCTTCGGGAGATGGCCCGCGTGGTACGCCCGGGGGGACGGATCGTAATCCTCGAGCTGAGCACGCCGCAGCGGGGCGTGCAGGCCTGGGCTTCACGCATCCAGGTCTAGTACGTCGTACCGGGGGGCGGCGGACTGCTGTCGGGCCCGGAGGCCTACCAACACCTGCGCGACTCGATGCACGCATTCCCCTCAGATGCCGAGTTCTCGGCGCTGATGGCAACCGCAGGGCTCGAAGAGATCAGCGTTCAGCGCCTTGGCCTCGGCGTCTGCGCCCTGTTCGTAGCGCGAGTTCCTTAAGCCTGCCGGGCAGGAATCAACGGGCCGCGGGCTCCCGACAAATCGAGTCGTCTTCCTCTGCCACCAACTGCAGCGCCCGTACGCGGCCTTCCAGTTCAGGAGCAGGAAGCACGCCGTAGTCCAGCCCGTCGCGGTAGTAGCCGACCGCCTGCGCAGGGCAGCGCCAGTGCAGGTAAAGCTGCGTCAACGCCGGATACAGGTCCACCTGGTTCGGCTCGGCGTTTCGGGCCAGCAGCAGGTACCTGCGTGCTTCTCCATAGTTCTTCAATCCCAGGTAACTGCGCCCCATCGCAGTCCACACCTGGGGATTTTCGGGGTCCAGCCGCTGCGCGATCTCCAGTTCGCGCAGCGCATCCACGTACAGCTGCAAGTCCATGTAGAGGGAGCCGAAGAACCAACGAAGACGCGCCGAACGGGGCGCCGCGGCAAGGGCAGCACGATAGGTCTCCACCGTCTTGAACAGGTCACCGCGGGAACGGTACAGGTAGGCGATGCCGATGCTCGGCCATGGGTTCAGCGGGTCCAACGCCAGCGCCCGCTCGAAGTGCTCGCGAGCCGCCGACTCATCATCGATCACGGCGCGGCCCAACAGGTACCAACCGAGCGCCTCATTCGGCTTCTGCTCGGCGCGGCGGCGATACCGCGCGACGAACTCGTCCCCAGCCACCGACTCGCGGTGCAGGTCCTGGAGCGTCCGCTGCGCGACCACCGACTTGGGAAACCGAGCAACGAGGTGAGTCAGGGTCGTCTCTGCCTCGGCCACGTCACCGGCGTCCAGCAGGACGCGTACGGCATCGATCTGCTCAGCAGATACGGGCTCGACGTCACTGTTCACACGCTGCACAGGCGAAGCACAGGCACCAAGGCCGAGCAGCAAAGCAGCGGCAGCAAGCAACCGACCGCCTGGCCCGGGCACTACCAGACGTAGACCGCTTCGTCGTAGCAAGGGGTTCCCGACCGCAGTTCGGCACAGTCAGCCTGCTTCACACAGCCCACCGCGCTGCGAGACTCCGAGCGCTGCCAGTCGTCGTCGTAGTGGGCGAGGTATTGCTCACACTGCGCGGTACAGTCTTCCACGGTGTAGTCGGGTCGCTCGACCCCACAGTCCTCGAGCATGTGACGACAGGCCCCACGACAGTCAGGCGAGCAGGCAGACAGCAGCCCACCCAGCAGGATGGCTGCCCCCACCAGGACGGCGAGACGCACGCCGGAAGCCCCGAAGAGTTGCTGGTTTACCACCGGATCCGATCGCACTCGAACTGGAGGTTCTCGCAGGTGGTCGCGCCGGGATTCTGGTTGGGAGCACCGGTAAAGTCGTTGTCGACGACGCAGTGAATAAAATCGAGCGCATCGGTCTCATTGGTCATCAGGGTGACACCGGCGTTGCTGCCGCTCTCATCGCTGGTAGAGGTGGTGTAGAGGGCGTCCTGACAGTCCTTGACACAGTCTGCCTGCGCCTCGGCCTGGAGGGTGCCGATGGCGTAATTGATGGAGCGCTGGTTGCACTGCCCTTCGCCGTCTCCGTAGTACTGGGAGCAGGCTCCCTCGCAGGTCTCGCGATCACAGGCCACCGTCACGACCGCCAGGGCGAGCATGCAACAAAGACAGGCAAAGAGACGCAGGGGATCAGACATAGGGTGCTCTCCGAAGCTTGGACGCAGCGCGGGATTCTAGCAGTGCTGGGCAGCCTTGTAGACCGACTCCGTCTGAATGGCAATGTGGGGCCATGCGAAGTGTTTTTCAATGAAGGCACGACCCCGGGAAACCATTCGTCGACGACGAGCGTCATCGCTGAGCAACCGGTCCAGTGATCGCGCCAGAGCCGCGGGCGAGCCGTAGCGCACCAACTCCCCCGCTCGCGCCTGGGCGACAAGTTCGCCACAACCACAGTCATCCGAGACCACCGCGGGTGTACCCGCCAGCAGGCCCTCGAAGGGCACCAGGCCGAAGATCTCGTCGCTGGACGGGTAGACCAGCACATCGGCATCCGCCAGTGCAGCAACCCTCCGTTCGCCGGTGACCAGCCCCAGGAACCTCACCCGATCGCCTAGTTGCAACGCTTCTGCCTGCGCCTCCAGGTCACCCTGGACGCCCATGTCGTTACCGGCAACCACCAACTGCGCGGTGCGCAACTGGAGCTGCGCCATGGCCGCCAACAGGTGATCGACTCCTTTGCGGGGCGTCAGTTTGCCGAGATAGAGCAACAGGGGCCCGTCGCCGAGGCCCTCGGCACGGCGGAAGCTACCTCGCTCAGGTAGCTGCTCGAACTCGCCGAGGTCCAGGCCGTTATGAACCAGGTGGATCCGCTCCGCCGAGACCCCGGCGCGGGCAAACTGGTTGACCTCGGCACGAGAGACCGCGATCCAACGCCCCACTCCGTCCATGACGGGCTGGCCCAGAACGCGGTGCCACAGGCCCTTGAGCGCCAGCTTTCGCTCCAGTGGCAGAAGAGTTCCGTTGGGCGTCATCACGACCGGCACGCCGTGGCGCGCTGCAGAGCGGACCGCGTAGTTGTTGAGCAGATGCCAATAGCCATGCAGGTGCACCACGTCGACTTCGCCCATTCTTGCTGCCAGGGCCGCGCCTGCACCGCGAGGTAGGAACAGTTGGTGGTCGTAGGCGAGCCGGTTCGAGACGTTGGCCAGTCGATGAACAGCGACCCCGTCGACATCGAAGCTGCCAGCAGGAAGCCGCTCGTCGCTGTCCAGCGCATCGGTGGTTACCACCGAGACCCGATGGCCGCGCTCCAACAGTGCACGCGACAAGCCATACACCAGGCGAGGAATTCCACCATAAGCCCAGGCGGGCTGAAAGTAGGGGGCGACCATCAGGATGCGGAGGCTCACGGGGCCCGAGGATAGCCCACCGGCACCCGCGGCCACCATTTGACAGCGGTCCTGTGTCCGGCAAGATTGCCGAGAGCCCCTGGAACGCCGCCAAATGACCCCAGCTCAGCCCTCGGGAAATCTTCCTGCCAATCCGAACACAGCGTCGGCCGGCGCCCATCTACGGCTGCTGCCAACCAGCGCACCCAAGGTCCTCGTGCTGATCCCCTGCCTGGACGAGGGCCCGCGCATCGGCGAACTGATCGGCGAACTGCAGAGACTTCACCCCCACTTTGAGATCGTGGTCGTTGATGACGGTTCGTCAGACGACACCGTGCCGCGCGCCCGCGAGGCCGGCGGCCAGGTGCTCAAGCTGCCCTATCACCTCGGCTACGGTGCCGCGCTGCAGACCGGCTATCGCTACGCGCTGGACCGACGCTACGACATCGTCGTGCAGATGGACGGAGACGGACAGCACCCCGCCCACGAGGTCGGGACGCTGCTACTTGCGCTCGAGCACGAGGATACCGACCTGGTCGTGGGCTCGCGCTTTCTCGGCAAGACGTCCTATGCGATCCCGAGGGCACGACTGCTCGGAATCAAGCTGTTCAGCCGACTGGTCAGCGGGCTGGCACGGCGCAAGATCACCGACCCCACCTCCGGTTTCCAGGCCATGAACCGACGGATGATGCGCTTTTACCAACAGGATTTTTATCCCTACGACTATCCCGACGCGGACATGCTGCTGCGCGTGCACTACGCGGGGCTCAGCTTCCGCGAAGTCGCCGTCGAGATGCGCGCCGGACCGCCGGGCAAGTCCATGCACGCTGGGATGCGGCCCCTGTACTACGTCTACAAGCTGCTTCTGAGCCTGGCTCTGACCTGGCTGAGCGGCTCGCTCTCCCGCGAGCTGGGACCGGAGTAGGCGATGCGCGCCGGCCCGCTGGTAGCGGCCCTGCTGCTGCTGTGCGTGGTAGCGGAGATGGTACGGCGTCGCAGACTGCGCGAAGAATTCTCCTGGATGTGGGTACTGGCCGCCGGCGGAGCCCTGATCCTGAGCGCGTCGGCACAGGCGCGAGCGCTGCTCGGCACCTTGCTGGGCACCGAACACGACACTCACACAGCAGTGATCAGCGTCGGCTTGCTGTTTCTCGCCGGCATCTGCCTCGACCTGTCCAGCAAGGTGTCGCGACTCGCCAACCAGCAGAAAACCCTGGCCCAGGATCTCAGCCGCCTGCACAAGCAGGTAGATGACCTGGACCCAGCCGAGCCGCCGGAGACGGTCTGACCTTGCCGCGAGAGTTGCCAGCCTGGGCGCTCGGAGCAGGCATTTCCGCGCTGGTCTGCGCCCTCTACCTGCCCTTCCTCGGCGTGCCCTTCGAGTACGACGACAAGGTCGAGATCCTCTTGAACCGCGTCCTCCGCGAGCCCGGCAATATCACCGAGTTGCTGCGCTACAACCCCTTCCGCCTACTGCTGCTGTGGACCTTTGCCATCGACCTGTGGGCCTGGGGCGGCCGTCCCGAAGGCTACCGGGCGGTCAACATCGCCATTCACCTCGCCAACAGCCTGTTGGTCCTGGCTCTGCTGCGCCGCCTTGGCGCCCACTGGAAGCTCGACCGGCCCGCCCTGTTCGCCGGCGCCGGTGGCCTGCTGTTCGCCGGACATCCGCTGGCGATCGAGTCGGTAACCTACATTTCGGGTCGCTCGTCCAGCCTCGCCTCCTTTTTCGTGTTCGCCTCTCTGCTCTGCTACAGCCGGTATGCCGATCTGCTCGGACAGGAGGGGCGACTCGGCGAACAACTGCGCCAGGCATCGCGACGCAGCGCCCGTTGGGTCGCCCTGGTAGTGGCCTCGGGGGTGGCCGCCGCACTGCCCGTGGCGTATGGGGTCCGCACTGGCCAATGGACCGTGCGAGGCGCGGCCCCTACCCTGGTCACGGTGATCGGCTGCGTGCTTGTGCTCGCGGCAGTGCTGTCTCGTCAGCAGCGCGGCAGCAGCGAGACACCCAGCCAGCCCTTCCTTGCCGCACGAAAGCAGGCGAGGCTCCTGTACGCGATGGCAATGGCGGCCTTCCTGCTCGGCTGTCTGTGCAAGGAGATCGCGGCCACCGCGCCCGCTGTCCTGCTGCTTGCGGAGCTGTGCGTGTGGCAGGGTTCGTGGCGGGCTGCCCTGGCGCGTCTGGGCGATCGGCTGCTGCCGTTCTTCGCGGTACCCCTGCTGCTGATCGTGCTGCGCATCGCCGCGTATGGCTACGTTGCGTCGCCATCGTTCATCCGACCCTGGCAGGTCAACCTGCTCACCCAGTTCGAAGTTCTCTGCCACTACGCCAGGCTCTGGATCGTGCCCTTCCCGCTCAGCATCTACCACGAGTACCCGGTGGTCATTCCGCCCGGCACAGCGTTTACCTGGGCCGCAGCGGCGGGGCTCGCAGGCCTCCTGTGGCTCGCCGTGCGCTACAGAAAGACAGCACCCGCACTCAGCTTCGGACTGCTCACTGCTGCGGTGACCCTGTTGCCCACCTCCTCGGTGTTCGCCCTCAAAGAAACCATGGCCGAACACCGCACCTACCTGCCCAGCCTCGGCTATGCCTTCGCCGCCGCCTGGTTTTTCAGCGGTCCCATCGCAGCGCGCCTCGGTAGCCGCCCGGCAACCTTGCTGCTGGCGGCCCTGGTGCTGTTCAACTCGGCACTCCACGTGATGTACGACCGCCAGTGGCGTAGCGAGGAACAACTCTGGGCCCACGCAGTGAGAATCAACCCCGAAGCCTCGGATGCCTGGCGCTATCTCGGCGACCTGTACCTGGGCCAGGGTAGGCTCGATGACAGCAAGTACGCCCTCGGCGAGGCCGTGCGAAGCCGTCCCGGCAACGTCGAGTCGCTCAGCAAGCTGGGCATGATCCATGCCCGAAGCGGTGACCTGGACAAGGGCGAGGAACTGTTTGCCCGGGCAATCGAACTCGCCAGTTGCTACACGCCGGCTCTCAACAACCTCGCCCTCGTGCAGCGCAAGCGCGGCGACGTGGGCAGGGCCATCGAGATCTACCACCGCAGCATTCTCTGCGAGACTGCCAACTTCCGTGCCCACATCGGCCTCGGGGACATCTACTATGAAGAGATGAAGGAGCGACAGAAAGCAGCCGACCATTACAGCTCGGCACTCGAGACCATGGACCCCCTGCACCCCGACGTCTCCACTCTCAAGACCCGCCTGCTCGAGTTGACCTGGTGAGACGCAGCGTCGACATCGCCCTGGTCCGCGGTCCCGAAGACACGGGTGCCACCGCCTCCCTACCCCTACCGCCACTGGGGATGCTGCAGGTAGCGGCCTCGCTGGAACAGGCCGGCTGGCGGGTCGCCGTAGTCGACGCGGCCGGCGAGGGGCTTGACGACGGAGGCTTCCTTCAGCGCTTGCGCACCCTGCGTCCCGCAGTCATCGGACTGTCCGGCATGACCCCGATGAAGCACGTCATCGCAAAAGACCTGCAGCGAGTCCGTCCGCTGTGCGAGAAGGTCGTGCTGGGCGGTGTCCACGCGACCCGCTTCCAGGAGCAGGTCCTCGAAGAATTTCCGGCACTCGACGCCCTGGTCATCGGCGAGGGAGAAGGACCGGCGACAGCACTGATGGACTGGTGGGGCTCCAGCTCCCAGTCCGCGCCACCGCCGGGCGTATTGGTGCGCGACGCGCCCTTCGAGCAGGCCGCTGTGCCCGAAGACCTGGACGCCCTACCCTGGCCCGCAAGGCACCTGGTCCCACACGACCGGTATCGCTACATCTTCCAGACCCGGCCACGCTTCACCACGATGGTCTCGTCACGCGGCTGCCCCTTTCGTTGCACTTTTTGCGACAAGACGGTCTCTGGAAGCGCCTGGCGAGCGCGCTCGGCCCTCGACGTGGTCTCAGAACTCGAGGAAATCCGCTACCGCTATGACATCGGCTCCCTGTGCATCTTCGATGACAACTTCACCCTACGCCGCAGCCGCGTCGAGGCCATCTGCGAGGAGATCCTACGACGCGGCCTGGACATCGACTGGAAGTGCGAAGCACGCGTCGATGGCATCACTACAGAGTTGGCGAAGCTGATGGCTCGGGCAGGCTGTCGCACCGTGGCGTTCGGACTCGAATCGGGCAACCAGGCCAGTCTCGACTTCCTGCAGAAGGACCAGGACCTCGACACAGCCCGGCGCGCCATCAAGGCATGCCGCGACGCGGACATCGAGACTGTCGGCTACGCGCTGGTGGGGATCCCCGGCGAAACTCCCGACAGCAGCCTCGAGACACTACGCTTTGTCCGGGATGCGGGCCTGGACTTCATCCAATTCTCGACCCTCTCGCCCTTTGACGGCACCGAGTTGTATGACCTCGCTCAGCGTGAAGGCTGGTATCGCGAAACCTCGGTCCGAAATCCGGTAGACGCCGAACAACAACGCGCGACGCTGTTGCCACCCGGATGGACGGAAGCTGAGTTGGATCGCACACTGCGGCGCCTGTACGGAGGCTTCTACCTGCGACCGGGCTACCTCGCACGCCAGGCACTGCGAGCCGGCAGAGGTGGAGTCCTCGCGCCTCGGGCACGGCTGGGACTGGAGGTCGCCAGGTGGTGTCTCACCGGCCGCCGCACGGGACAGACTTCAGCAGCCTGATGCTGTGACTCAGTCGGCGCGGATCAGCGTGCCCTTGGGACCGATGCGATAGCTATCGCCCAGGTGCTCGGCGACCTCGTCGCGCCGGGACAGGACCTTCCACTGGCGGACAAACAGGGCATCGAGGATGCCGCGGCGAACGCGAATACTGTCCTCGTCGGCATGATTGAGGCGTTCCACCAGGGCGCTGCAACCGGCCTCGCCGGCGATCCTCCCGAGTTGTTGGGCGGCCTCCCAGCGCACTGTCTCGTCGAAGTCACCGAGAGAGAGCATGGCAACTGGCTCGATGCGCTCGTCCTCGTAGTCAGTCAGCAACTGCAGCAACCGAACCTTCTTCTCCGGCTTGAAAGAAGCCAGCCTCTGCTGCTCGTTGCCAAGCACGCGAAGTATTTCATCGACCACGGCCGGGCCACCGGCGATCCTCTTCAAGACCTCGAGCGGCCAGGTAACGTTAGAGGAACGGTCGTTGTGTGCCCTGATCTGGTCGATGATCGACTCGCCCTTGGAAACCAGCACCTCGGCCAGGTACTCCTTCTCGGCGACATCCTCACGCTTCTTGTCAGCCATCATGTCCCAGCGGCGGAACAAGGCGGCATCAGCTTCCGGCGACGCCATGCGACCGAGCTCCTCGATCACGGCCAAGCGCTCTTCGTGCTGCTGATTCCTCGACACCAGCCTACCGACCATCCGATCGAAGTTCTTCTGCCGGCGTGCGTCGGCGTCAAGAAAGCTGAACAGGTCCTTTACTCCCACGGGTCTCCCGGTGCCCTGGACTGTGAAGCTGGGGTGGGTATTCTTAGCGCGGCTGCGGAAGGGACCGCACCCTAGCGCCTGCACCCCATGGCGACCTGCTACTGGCAGGCCACCAATCCGTGTAGGATGGCGCTTTGATAACAGGGCTTCTGCGAAATCGCAAAGGCTTACGGACATCACTCGAAGGTACGTCCATGCCCCTGTCCATGCTGAATGCCTGTCGCGCGCAAGCGGCCAGCCACCTGAAACCACTGAGTTTCTGCGCTGTGGTGGCGCTGCTGCTTCCGCAGTGTGATGCCGGCAGCTACCAACCCATCACCGTCGAACGGCCGGTGGCCATCATCGCCGACCTCGGCGAAAACGCTTCCGCCGACGCTGGCACCACGATCGTCCTGGACGGCAGCGGCAGCCACCTGGGCGCAGGTGCCGAGGGACTCACGTTGACCTACCACTGGTCACTCGCTTCGCTGCCGATCGCCTCGGGCCTCGGAGACGGCGACCTGCTACCCGTCGGCGAGGACCCCAGCCGAGTCGAGTTCGCACCGGACGAGTCGGGGACCTACGCCGTGACCCTACAGGTGCACGATGGCAACGACGAGTCCGACCTCGCCCACGCAGTACTCGAGGTGGGTGGCGGCAATGCCTGTCCCATCGCAGACGCAGGCCCCGACATCACGGCGCAGGTGGGCCTGCCCGTGACCCTCGACGGCAGTGCCAGCAACGACCCCGACGCTGTGGTCGGCGACGACGATGACTCTGCCTCAGAAGACAGCGGCCTCGAGTACAGCTGGCACCTCACCCTCGTCCCCACCGACTCTGAACTCGATGACAGCCGCATCTTCTACCAGGGCACGGTCAATCCGATCCTGATCCCCGACATCGCGGGCACCTACATCATGCAGTTGCGGGTGGACGACGGCGGTTGCACCTCGGATCCCGACTACCTGACCATCAATGTGGGCAGTGGCAATCTTCCGCCAGTAGCCAATGCGGGAGAGTCGCTGGTCATGACGCCCTGCGCGCCCACCGAAGTGACTCTCGATGGTTCTTCGTCTTTTGACCCGGAAGGCCAGCCCCTGAACTTCCACTGGGAATTCACCTCGGTACCGAACTCGTCGTCGGTCTCCGACGCCATACTCGAAGGCCGATACACCGCAAATCCACGCTTCAACTGGGACGTCCCCGGCATCTACACCCTGCGCGTCACTGCCGATGACGGCGAGAACTCCTCTGCCCCCGACTACGTCGCCGTGCAGGCGGTTCCCACCCTGCCCAACCAGCTCCCGAACGCCGACGCTGGCGGCCACGTGGTCATCGAAGCAAATGCCGCCTGCTCCTCTGGCAGTTGTTCACCATGCAGCCCGCGCACAGTAGTCCTCGAGGCCGGAGCCTCCAGCGACCCCGACGGCGACCCGCTCAACTACCACTGGGACCTGCAGGCGGGGAACGCAACCTTGCTGGGAGTCGATTCCGACGTGCTCGAGGTAAGCATCCCGGAACTGCCGGTCAGCGTCGGCGGTTTCTCATCGAACAGCTTCGAGATCGACCTGACCGTGTACGACTGCCGTGGCGCCGACAACGATACAATCAACATCACGTTCAACTGTCACGGCAACTGAGGGGCAGACAATGGGAACTCAGTTCAATCGCCTCCACTGGACCCGAACCTCGCTGCGCGTCCTACCCATAATCCTGCTGTTTCCTCTGCTCACGCACTGCCAGGCGCTCACCACGAACACCGACCTCCTCGAGGCGCAGAACAACACCAGGCCCGTAGCTCGTGCAGGTATCGACAGCGTGTCTCCGGTCGGCGCAGAGTTGTCGCTCGACGGCACGGGTTCCTACGACCCCGATGGCGACGAGATCAGCTACTACTGGACCGTAGAAGAGAAGCCTGCCGCCAGCCAACTGAGCGACTCTCCCTTCTCGGTGAATGGCGACCGAAATGCTGGTCACACCACCGTGATCCCCGACGTCGAGGGGACCTTCGTGTTCGCTCTACAGGTCGAGGACCCCTCGAGGGTGCGGTCCAACACCGACCGTGTGATCTACCAGGTCAAGTCGAGCCTCGACCTGCCCATCGCTGATGCCGGCAACAGCCTCTCTGGCCTCGAGGGAACGCCCCTGTGTCTCAACGGCAGCGAGTCCTTCGACCCCAACGGGCTGGCGCTGGAGTACCTGTGGTCGTTGGTGTCGGTGCCCGAGGGCTCAGTGTTGGTCGACGCCGACCTGCAGATCAATGGCGAAGAGTGCTGCATCACAGTCGACGTGCCGGGCACCGTCGCCGTGGCTCTGGTGGTCAACAACGGCCTCGAAGACAGCGAGCCCGACTTCGCGTTCGTCGCTGCCGCATCCACCAACGAGGGACCGCAAGCCGTCGTCGAGGTCGTCTCAGCAGCTTCGTGCGACTTCATCCGCCTGACCGGCGAGAACTCGACCGACCCCGAGGCCGACTCCTTGAGTTACTCCTGGGAAGTACTCGTAGTGCCCTTGAGCAGCACGGTAGCCACAGGGACCTCCGCATTCGACGACGCGAACTCGGGGACACCCGCCTTCTACGCCGACGTGCCCGGCGAGTACACGGTGCAGTTGGTCGTTGACGACGGCGAGTCCTTCAGCATTCCGGTGTTTGCCGATGTGCAGGTCCAGATGACCACCCAGAACTCACCGCCGCTGGTCATTCCGTCGCCGGATGCCTACGTCAGCAACTCGGGGCCCAGTTGCCCAACGGGCAGCAGCCAGCAATTCTGCCCCGAAGTGGTGGTCCCCCTGAATGCGCTGGACACGCTCGACCCCGACGGCGACCTTGTCAGCTTCAACTGGGAAGTGGTGGTCGCCGATGTCGCTGCGGGTTCACCCGCCTGCTACTCCCTGGAGATGCGCGATTCCTTCGGCGACGGTTGGAACGGTGCCTCAGTGCAGGTCCGCGAAGACGGCACCTCCATCGGCAACTTCAGCGTCAGCCTCGCCCAGTCCAGCGCCGCTACCGGCAACTTCTGCGTAGCCGACGGTGCCCTGGTCGAGCTCTATTTCACTGGCGGCACGTGGGACTCCGAGGTCAGCTACGATCTGATTGACGCCGGGGGCAATGTCCTGTTCAGCCAATCGCAGATCCCCGGCGGCCCGCCCAACGGACTGGCCTTCTCATTCACAGCCGGCGCGAGCGCCTTCTCGAGGGCAAGCCTCGCCAGTACCACCGGCGCCGAGAACGAACTGACGATCAATGGCCCATCAGCCTGCCCGGACGAGATCAATACCTACGAGATCGAGGTCGTCGTCACGGGAACCGACTGTGTCGGCGCCTCGTCCCAGGCGACGGTTGCTGTCGTCTACCACTGCGGCCCCTGAACAGGCAGGCCGGTCGGCCGAACCCAGGCAAAGTCCGGACACAAAAGAGGCCGCCCTCTCGGACGGCCTCTTGAACTCGTGAATTGGTGCGAGAGGGGGGACTCGAACCCCCACAGCCTAACGGCCACTGGACCCTGAACCCAGCGCGTCTACCAATTCCGCCACTCTCGCAGCGAACGCCGGCAAAACCGGCGACAGGCGGCCGGATTATACGAGCCGCCGCGCGCCGGTCAACCGGACTACGGACGAAAGGTCCGGCTGCAAAAAACGAACAGCTCAGCCGCCACTGGTAACCCAAAGGAACACTACGATGCCGATGGGGTAGATGAGCCCGATGTTCGACATGTTGGAGGCGGCCAGGTTGTCGAGGCCGAGTTGACAGGCCTTGAGCCCGTCGGCCGAGCCACGTGCGGCGCGAAACACGACGAAGAACGTCGTCATCTCCGGGAGCGACGTGACGACTCCCAGGACCCATCCGACGGCCGCTTCCGGGATCTTCAGCGCGACGACAATGACCTCCGCCACCATCCCCAGGTAGTGGCCGATGACCACGATGCCCAGCACCCCGGCGAGCAACAAGGCGATCCCCAGGCGTCCGTTCCCCTCTGCCCGCGCAGCCGCTGCCCCTTCATTCACCTCTTCGGGGTTGAGCTTGCGATCCACCAGGATGTACAGGACAACGAAGCCCAGCAGCAACAGGACAGTCCAGGGTGACCGAGCCCAGCCGAGGCTGGTAGTCAGCAGCAGCGGCACCCCGATTGCGAGGAGCGCAAAGCCAATTTCATCGGCGAACTGGCGCTGCATCAGTGTCCGCCCACGGCGGAAGTACAACGCCGCCGCCAGGAACAGGCCGCAGTTAATGATGTTGGATGCTGCGACGTTCCACAGACCCGCACCGAGCAGTCCGCGGGCAGCCGTAGCTACAGTTCCTACCAGCTCGGGTGCCGAAGTCGCGTAGCCCAGCAACTGACCCTGCAGCTTGCTGGGCAGGCCATACGCCCTCGACGTCTCCTCGAGGCCCCGGATCAGCAGGTAGCGGCTGACCACGACGACGGCCAGCGCGAGGGCGAGGAACTGCGCAGCGCTGAACCACAGGCTGGGGGCCGCTTCAGTCACGATTGCTGACCTCCGCCGACAGGATGCTCACTGGTATTGCCCTGGAGGCACTGCCAGCTTGCCCTCTCCGCCGCCAGGGGCTCGAGCAACCACGCCACGGCAGCATCGAGGATGCCGTTGCTCAGGATCCCCGGCAAGCGGTGCGGATCGTCCCCCTCACGCACCTCGAGGAGTTGCACATCCCTGCCGCCCGTGGCGGCCAGGGTCCGCGAGCCCTGCACGGGCACCGTGTCATCCTCGGGACAGTGGACCAGCAGCGCGCGGCTGCCTTCGGGCAGCGCGCGGATCGACGTAAGAGCAACCCCCGCAGAGGCAAGGAACAACGCCGGCCCCTGCCAACTCCCCTCGTCCATCAGTTTCAGGAGTACGGCCCCGCCAAAGGACGAGCCCACCAGCAGCTGCGGGGCGGGGGCACTGGCCAGGCGGGCACGGGCGCGCTTCATGGGCACCGCAAAGGCCTGTTGCATCTGCTCCCCCTCGAAGTCCAGGTCCAGGTCGAGGCCGGTAGTACGCGCCGGGGCCAGCACTTCCCGGGCCACCGAGGTGTCGAGATCAACTCCCATGCCGCCCAGTCGGTCACGGATCCACTGCCCCTTCGCTCCGTCCGGACTGCTCTCGAGACCGTGCAGGTACACGACCTCACCGGGCGCCAGAAACGACCTCATCGTATCGGTAAGACAGAGACGCGAATCTCGCTGGAGGCCGTCTGCGGCCATGGACTACTCCTGCGCATGGCAGAGCTTCGACTCTACCGAACAGGACTATACCGGCGCCCTCAAGGCAAGGCGCCGCTGAGGTCCGAATTGCTGGCCCAACCATCGCGAATTACGACCTCGGCTCCCGTCGTCAGGAGGTGGGCTGTCGGCAAGGCGATCGTGTTGCTGTTGAGGAAACGGGCCGTCACAGCAAAGTTCGGATCGGCAAGGACCGGGTGGCTACTGCCGTACTGAGTGGCCCAGCTGGCAAGGTCTGACTCGGTCGGAGGACCTCCCGAGTTGTTCTCACCCATCAGGCTGATCACCATCAGCCCGTCTTCTTTTCTGTCCTGGTACAGAGCTTCCAGCCCCGGGGCCTCCCCCCTGCAGGCGCCTCACCAGAACGCTGCGGTGACCATGAAGACAGCTCGGCCACAGAAATCGTACAAACGAACCATCTCGCCGGTCTGGCTGAGGAGTTCGAAATCAGCAGTGACCTGGCCGACCCCGTTGCCGGTGGCATCGATATCGCTGCGGCACGGATCGATGCCCCACCCCAGGGAGTAGGGATGTTCATCATCATCCATCGGGTCGGTGCCCGCATCGGCCTCGTCGCCGTCTTCCCAGCCATCACCGTCGCTGTCGACGGACTCATCGTCAGTGCCGAGAGTGCTTTCCTCGTCGTCGCTGAGTCCGTCCCCATCTGAGTCGACCCACTGCGAACTGAACTCATCACTCTGACTGCTATCCCGATCGCGGCTGTACTGGTCGCAGGAAGACCCTGCGAGCAGAACCAGCAGCAAGGGCAGAGAGAACTGTCGGATCGATCGCGACATAGGCCTCCGGAGACGGAGACGAGATTTTAGTCGCGATGGTCTGGAGCGTCACGGGGTTTGTCGATCAGCCGTGCGAAGGGCCTGCTCAGTAACACTCCACTTCGAGCACAAAGGCGCCGGCAGCGCCGTCGTAGCCGTCCACAACCACGATGTAGGAGTGCCCTGGATCGGCATCAAACTGCAGAGAGTTAAAGCCTACCTCGAGGTAATCGTCCGCCAGGCACAGACCCGTGGTGCCATCCAGCAGGATCAGGTCGTGGTTGACGATGAAGGGATGCGGGTCGAGGAGACGGACTTCCACCTCCGATGCGCCACTGAGTTCGAGCTGGTAGCCCAGTTCGGGGCCGGAGTAATTGCCGGGCAGGTCCGGGTAGGCGTCGAGGCTGTTGCCCGCATCGGGAGCAAGCTCCGTGTTCCCGTCGATCCGATCTCCGCAGGCAAGGGTGCCTACCAGAGTGCACTGAGCGGCGGCGGGCTCGGCATCGGCGTCGAGAATTGCGGAGGCGCTGGCGAGGAGACGAGCGTCGGAGTCGAATGCACGAGCGACCAGGAGACGTCCGCTCGGGTTGTCGACGAAGCTGTGTCGCAGCTCAAAGCTGGGGCCGGTGGCCCGCTGCGTGCCGGTGGAATCATCTTCCAGGGTCTCCCCCTCGACACTGTAGGTGACAAACTCCACCGGACGGGTCACTTCGCTGACGTCCGCTGTAAAGGACCACGTCGAATCACCGACAGCGCTGGGATAAACGGTCATCTCGCCGCGGGCGGAGAGCACCTGTACCGAGAGGGTGTCGATGTCGAGCAGCACCCCGGAGTTGCTGTACAGGCGCGCAGTCAGGGTGCGGTTTCCCGTGAAGAAGAACTCGGCGCTGGCGTCGGCGGGGTTGTCGGTAGTCGAGGCGCCCAGCTTGAACGCGCCGGCCCACAGTTCGACCCAGGGCCCGCCGCTGCGCACTGCCCGCAACCAGACCGGATTGCTCACCTGGTCGCCGCTGCGCGGCTCCACGATCCGCACCCAGGCCTCGCCGGGCGATGTCCCATCATCGGAAGAGCCCTCCGACGAATCGCTCGAATCACCCCCCGAGTCGCTGCCAGGCGAACCCGCAGGTCCCCCCGGGCCACCCGGCGGCGCACCCGAGCCCGAGCAGTCCGAGTCGGACGCATCGCTGCCCACTCCGCCCGCGACGCTGCAATGGCTGCCCCCGTAGCGATAGCACTTCACCAGGTCGATGTAGTCGCTCCACGGAAAGTGCGAACCAGGATCCGACCTGGACGAACTGTGCACCTCGGAGTGGCCGATAAAGTGATCTCTGTCGATGGGGATGTTGTAGCGCTCGCTGAGCCAGGCACCCAGGCGGGCGGAAGACTCGAGGATCTGCGGCGTCCACGTCGCAGCATTGGCAGCCGCCCCCTCGTGTTCAATGCCGATGCTGCGGTCGTTGGCAGTGCCCGCGTGCCAGGCACGACGTTCGTCGGAGACCATCTGGGTGACCTCGCCATCGGACTTGCGGATGACGTAGTGCGCGGACACCCCAGAGGCGGGATTCCGAAACCACGAGATACTCCCGGAGTAGCTCCCCTCAGTAGTGTGAATGACCACCATGTCGATGGAGGACAGGCCGGAAGGCCGATTGGAGTAGTTGCTCGGGCTGGCCGCAACGAATCGATGGGCCCCGGGGTAGCCGTGGCTGGCCGAGTCCCGGGCCGCAGCATCGGCAGGCGTCGGCAACAACTCGATTTCTGCCAATCCCGGAAGCTCCCGGGGGGCGATGGCCACGGGGTCGCCGTTGGCGGCTGTCACCGCCAGGCCACGCTGCAGCACCTCGAACACGGAGAAGGCAAATTCCTGGTCGAGCCACGGCTCAGCGAGCGCGGGCCAACGCTCGATGACAGGCCACCACCTGGCGTCGGCGGCCAGGCCGGAAGCCTCGGGAGCGACCTGGTTGCGGTTCGAATCCAACAGGGCCGCCGCGGCCAGGAGCGCAGCGGCGCTATCATTTCCGATCGATTCGGTCGAGAGGCCGGTCAGGGCAGCAGCCGACTCGATCTGGGCGGGTCGCAAACCCAGCCAGTCGCTCACTGGGCTCGACTCGCCGTGCTCTCGAACCAGCGGGCTCAGCGTGGTCGACATCCAGGCCAGGGCCAGCAGCAGGTCCGAGGGGACATCGTACTGGGCAGCCACGAGCTGCGCCTGTTCCTGCAGCGGCAGTTCGGCCAGGTCCGAGTAACTCAGGCCCGCGCCCGGTCGGAAGTCCCCCTCGGAAGCGTCGACTCGAGACGATGTTCCTGGCGGAAGACAGGCAGCACAGACCAGTACCGAGAGGAGAGTTGCCAGGAGCCGGACTGCGGGCGACGGGGCCATGCAGGTGTTATCTCAAACAGAGATGGTGCACATGATGCAGAGATGTGTTCTTTCCGCGGCGAGCCGACTGCTAAGCTCGGCCAGGTACTCCGGTCGTGCACGCCACTGGGAGTTGAGGAACTACTTTCGTACACCGACCGCCAGCATGGCCTCGGCAACTCCCAACTCGACTCACAGTGACCGCGGGATCCGCAAATCACGGTCCCACCGCTAGGAAAGAGAGAGATACTTTGCGTACCATCCCAACGCTCCTGATGCTGGTCTCCATCCTGTGTCTCACTGGGCCCCTGGTCCCCGGGCAGGCACAAGCCGCCCTGCCTGTCGGTTTCGACGCAGCCGTCGGGGTCGGCATCAACGGTGCCATCGACTTCGAGTCGCCGTCGCTCGACCTGCGCGCCCGCGCCGAGCTACGTATCGGACCACTGGCCCTGGGTGCCGGGTTCCGTGGCCTGCCCTCGTTTATCAAGGCCAAGCTGCCGCACCGGACACTCGTCTATGGACACGTGGGCCTGAACATCCCGCTGCCCAAAGCTCGCATCGTCCTCCGTGGGGGCATCGGTGGCGGCACCGACTCGGACCAGAATAAGCTCTTCGGCCTGCACGAGATCGTCGGTCTGCACCTCTTCCCGAAGAAGATCATCGGCATCGGCTTCGAGGCCGACTTCGACCAGACCCTGGACGTCGAGGCGGAGACCTGGAACCGGGGGATCTCGGGCCTCGGGCTGCTCCTGATCCGGCTCTAAGCCGACTACGACGGCAACAACCGGTTCACCCCTCGGTTCAGCGTGACCGCTCCGATTGGCGCGGTCACGACCACGGCAAGCACACCAGCGCATAGGATCAACTCGGCGTCCGAGCGGCTCAGCAGTGCCGAATCACCAGCCGCAAGCACCCGATCCAGGGGCAAGGCGGCAAAAGCTGCCTGGATCGTGGCTTTGGGGACGTAAGCCAGGGCGCAGGCAAGCCGTTCCCGGGGGCTGAGCTCTGCACCCATGGTGGCGACATAGCTGCCAATCAGTCGGCCACACTGACCCAGCAGCACAACCGCGGAGACTGCCAGGCCAGCGGCAAGGACGGCATCAAGCTCCAAGGCTGCGCCGATCAGTCCGAACAACGCGTACTGGGCAACTTCCCAGATCCGCTTCAGAGATCCATCGAGCGCTTCACGTAGCGCCGGGGCGGCATGTCGCATGGCCAGTCCCATCGCCACGTGCGCCAGGATGAACGAGAACTCGAAGCGAAGACCGGCCCACAGCAGCCCCCCGGCCACCAACAGAACCGCCACCAGCACGACGGTGGGCCGGCGCTGGCGCAGGCCACTGCCGAGCCCGCGCGCCAGCAACCAACCCGCGGCGAGCCCCGAGCCGAGCCCGACCCCCACCTTCCAGACCAGCGCAGTGCCCAGGGTGCCGAGGCCTGTTGTTCCCAGCAGGGCCGCATCGAGAGCGACTCCCATGAGTACCAGCGCCAGCACGTTGTCCAGGGGAGCCCCGACCAGCAGCGCTCCCAGGACATTGCGCGAGGGCGAGTCCTTCGGCCGAGCTTCCAGCAGGGACAACAGGCCGGGCAAGACGATCGCCGGAGACAAAGCCGCAACCAGGAAGGCCAGCACAGCGGCGACCAGCGGCTCGAGACCCAGCAGCCACTGAGCTGCTGCCCACAGGACCAGCGCATCCGCCAGCAACGGGATGATGCCGAGCCGCAGCCCGAGGCTGCCGAGCCGACGCAGATCGGGAAAAGAGATCCCCAGACCTGCACGCAACAGCAGCACCGTCGGAATGGCCACCCGCAGAGGAGAAGACCACTGCTCCAGGCGCGGACCGGGCAAGGCTGCCGGCAGGTCCAAGGTGCCCACCAGGGTGCCAGCGATGATCATGCCGAGCAGGGCCGGCAGCTTCACCCACGCGACCAGTCGGGCCAACAGGACTGTGCCGAGCAGCAGCAGCAGGCAATCAAGAACCAGGGCCATGGCCGCCGACTCTAACGCGGATCCCCAGCGGGTGCCGTCGACGCGAACTTGCTACCCTGCCGACGTCGAGGCCAGCGTCAGCCAGCGCCGCGACCCGAGGAGGAGCTCGCAGTGGACCCATTTGTCTACCAGTACGCCGTCGGCGGCAGCGTCTTCGCGGCGGGCCTGGTCTACGCTGCAAAGCAGGGCTACATCGGCCTGCGTGGTAGCGGGCTGCGCAACCTGCTGATTTGCTGCGGGGGCCTGGCAGCCTTCATGATCCTGCAGGGCACCCTGCAGTACGCACCCATGGACGAGTCGGCTGCCGTTCCCTACCAGGGTGGCTACGAGCGCAAGCAGGTGCTGGGCACCGGCCTCGATTACGCCATCATGGTCGGCTACTTCCTGGCAATGCTGCTGATCGGCACCTGGTTCGGTCGCAACAATACGTCCACCAAGGACTTTTTCTTCGGTGGGCAGCGCTTCTCGTGGTGGCTGATTGCCTTCTCGCTGGTCGCCACCACGGTCGGCTCGTACAGCTTCGTGAAATACAGCAAGGTGGCGTTCACCTTCG
>CAZBDA010000096.1:0-10329 GCA_964490445.1 uncultured Rickettsiales bacterium
TCGGGTTCCGGCTCGGGTTCCGGCTCGGGTTCCGGCTCGGGTTCCGGCTCGGGTTCCGGTTCCGGCTCCGGCTCGGGTTCCGGCTCGGCAGGTACTGGCACCTCCTGGGCACCCTTCAGTTGCTCCAGGACAGCGAAGAACGGACGAAATTCCGGGACCGATGACACCTGCTGCCAGTCGTTGCCATCCTCGCTGATCCTGTCACTCGGAAGAACTCGCTTCTCGATGATCCAGCGCTGTAGGTCGGCCATACCCTTGACCTTGTAAACCCGTCCTCGCTGAGCGAGGAACAGGTGCTCTTGCCCTTCCGCTGTGGCTGCAGGCGCTTCTGCTGCAGGCGCTTCTGCAGGCGGCTCTGGAGCGGGCTCAGGGGCTACTTCCGGGGGCTCGACGATGGTTGCGTCGTTGGTAGCAGAGGCTTCCTCTTGTTCTACCGATCGGACATTGCCTTCCTTGTCGGCCGTGAAGGTGTGGTCACAGGCCGAGCACTGGACTACGGTGCCGTCGGACGCCAGTTGGTCGTCTTCCAGAAAATATTCAGTTGCGCACTTTGGACAGACGATTCGCACCAGCGGCGCTCCCTGCCGTTGCGGCGCACCCTTCCCGAACGAGTCGGTCAGGGCCGCTTAGCGTTAACCGGCACTCCCAGTTCTTCGGCCTTCTCGAAGGCCTTGGCAGCCTTCTGAGCCTCTTCCAGGGCCTGGTATGCGGCCCCTAGGCCCTCCCAGCAGACCCCACACTTAGGCGACTTATCGACGGAAGCCTGAAACATCTTGAGTGCGGAGCCGTAGTTCTTGCGTTCCATCGCCTTGCGGCCGTTGTCATAGTAGATCCTGCCGGGATCGCGAGTCTGCTGCTCGGTGACCCGCACCGAGCCCTGACCTTTCTTCGCCGGGGTGTTCGCTGGAACAGCTGCTCCTCGGTTGGCGACCGGTGCTACCAGCGGCTTGCGGAACCCCTGGCTGTCTACTCTCGCCACCCGTTTGCTTTGTTCGCTGGGCCGTACCGGCTCCAAGCGGGCCTTCTTCAGGGCCGCTGCCTGGGGGTCAGGTTCGCCGTCCTCCAAGCCAGCTTGTGGTTCGTTTTCCATGCCCGCCTGGAGCTCTTCGCGGCTGCGTTGGATCTCGTCGCGAATCTTCTGGCGGATATCGTCTTTGACCACATTGAGGTCCTCGCCAGTCTCTGGGTCGATAGTGACCAGCTCTCCCCCGTCGGTGCTTTGCGTGGGCTCGGGAACCTTGGCGTCGTTCAACAGCCAGGCTCCGCCCAGCAGCCCCCCGAGGACGAGGACTGCCGCGGCCGCCTTGATTGCGCCGCCAGAACTCTTCTCCTCGACCTTCGGCTTGCGTCGCCCACCACCGGCCCGGCGCTGCTCGCGGGCCTTTGCGAAAGGATCTTCCATCGCCGGTCCGAGGTTGGGCTGTCCACCAGCGACTTCCCTGCTGGCCGCTGCGATGGCGGCCTCGCTCTCGCTGGCTTTTGCTGATTCGGTTGCGTTGGCCTTTGGTTTCTTCTTCGCGCCAGGCCCCGTCTTGAGCGCGTCGCGTGCGGCCTTCCAGGTGCTGACGAAATGGTCATCGAGGTTGTCAATGTCACCAATTCGAGTCCAACTCTTGGCGTTGTGGCTGATGAGGTCGTCGGGGGTCACCTTCTGGTCATCGAGGTACTTCTTCAGCGTCATGATGTCGCTGAAGTCATAGACCAGGCCGATGGACACCTTGACCTTCCAGGTGACGATGCCGACCTCGCGGAAGTCGAGTTCCGAGGCTTTGAGTTCTTGTTCCTCGGCCACCGCCGGGCTGGATGCATCGGGCAGTTCTTCTTCGAGCGCCTCGGCCTCGGCTGTGGCGAGGGTTGGCAGGCCATTAGCTGAGGTTGCAACCGTGGTGACCTCGCTGCGTTTTTTGCCTCTGGGGCCCGGTGCTACCACACGGATCGAACCGGTGGTCGTCGCCGGGCTGTCCCCTTCGTCGAGCCCCACGGCGCGGAATGCGCCGGTAGTGATGTCCGCGCCGGCCATTCCTGTCGCCGCGGAACGGGCCTGTCCATTTTCTTCACCGGGCTCGTCGGCAAACACGACGAACAGGTGGCTGCAGCCAGGGCAGGTGATCTTCGCGCCGCGGCCCTTCACCTTGTCGGCACTGAGCCGATAGCGCTCGCTACAACTGGGGCAGGTGATTACCACGAAGCTGAATCCATGCTGTTGGGAACGCACTGCTCGGCGGCGTTCTGTTGATCCAGGGAGCGATGCTACCACAGGGAGGCAGCCCTTATGGGCGGCATTTGAGTGAGTCGATGCTTGTCAGCAGTTCACGATTTCGAGGTTGGCGAAACGCAGGTAGAGGCGCTTATTTCCGCCGTCTCTGAAGAATACAGTGGCCCGGAGGTTGTCTGGTGGGCCTTCTAGCGTGCGGATCTCACCCTCACCGAAGGTGGGGTGGAGGACCCGTGTGCCGACATCGAGGGTGGTTCCGACATCGCCCTCGCTGTCGGCCACCACTCGCGGCTCTGCAGGCCTGTCAGAGGGCAGTCCAGTGGCGCGCCCGGCGCTTCGTGCAGAGGCTGTGCTGGGTCGTCGGTCAAAACGGGACTTCCAAGCCCCCGAGCCGCCGCTCCGGCCGCCAGTCGTCCCCGCACGGGAAGCTGGTTGTGCTTGCTCATACTCGACCCACGTGTCGCCCGGCACCACCGGTCCTGCTGGCACCGTTCGCGGTCCCAGGGCAGCGACACTGGCGCCCGTAAGCAGGTCGCGTGGGATGTCTTTGAGGAAGCGCGAGGGACGGGTGGCCTCGTAACCCATGCCGCCCGAGGCGGGGCGACGCCGGGCACGCAGAAGGTAGAGCTTCTGGCGCGCTCGGGTGATTGCGACGTACGCGAGACGCCGCTCCTCTTCCAACTCTTTCTGGAAAGTAGAAGAGCGAGAATGGGGGAACAGCCCCTCGTCCATGCCGACGACCAGCACCGTCTCGAACTCCAGGCCCTTAGCCGAATGCACGGTCATCAGCGTGATTCTGCCCAATTCTTGTTCCTCGGGGTCCTCGGGCAGCTTGTCGGTATCGGACACCATCGCAACGCGATCCAGGAATGCGAGCAGCCCCTCGGGCGAGTCGAGCTGGGCATAGTCGACGGTCGCCGCGAGCAACTCCTCGAGGTTTGCGAGACGACCCTGTGCTTCGAAGGAGCCCTGCTCTTGGAGCTTCTCGGTCATCTTGGTGCGCTTGTAGATCTCTTCGACCAGGCGCGGTAGAGGCAACTCGTAGGCGGTGTCGCGCAGGCCCAGGATAAGGTCCTTGAAGCCGCACAGTGCCTTGCGGGCTCGAGACGGATAGCTCTCGTCCTCGCTCAACGAGATCACTGCCTCCCACAGGCTGCTGCCTTTGCGGGCCGCCGTCGTAGCCAGGTCCCCCAGCGTCTTGCCGCCGATTCCCCGGGTCGGATAGTTGATGATCCGGATCAGTGAGATCTCGTCTCGAAGGTTGACCAGCAGCTTGAGGTAGGCCATCGCGTCCTTGACCTCTTTGCGCTCGTAGAATCGCTGCCCGCCCAACAGGACAAAGGGGAGCCGCGCGGCCAGGAACTCCTCTTCCAGCAGGCGGCTCTGAGCGTTGGTACGGAAAAACACCGCGATCTCGCCAGGCTTGCGTCCCGAGTTGATCTCCCGGCGCGTAATGCTCACGCAGGCGCGTGCTTCCTGGCGGTCATCGTGGCTGAGTTCCAGGTGGATGAGGTCCCCACCACCGACGTCGGTCCACAGGGTCTTGCCCTTGCGCTCGGTGTTGCGTTCGACGACTGCCGTGGCGGCATTGAGAATGGTCTCCGTGGAGCGGTAATTGCGCTCCAGCCTGACGGTCTCGGCGCCTGGAAAGTCGCGCTCGAAGTCGAGGATGTTGCGGATGTCGGCACCGCGAAATGAGTAGATACTCTGATCTTCGTCGCCAACTACCGTGATGCTGCGCTGGCCGTGGTCGGCAAGGAGCCTGAGTAGCCGGTACTGGCAGTGATTCGTGTCCTGGTACTCGTCGACCAGCAGGGTACTGAAGCGTCGTCGATACCGGTCGCAGATCTCGGCGTTGCTCTCGAGCAGCCGGATCGTAAGCAGGATCAGGTCGCCGAAATCCACTGCGTTACTCTGCTGCAGGCGCTGTTGGTAGATGCGATACAACTCTGGAGTTCGAGGTGGCAGGTCCCCGCGCCGTTGTGCCTCCAGGTCGTCGGGAGAGAGACAATCGTTCTTGGCCCGGTCGATGGCCGCCGAGATGCCCCTCGGGTTCACCGACGAGGGCAGGTTCGATTCCTTGACGATGCGTTTCATCAGCTCCTTGCTGTCGCGGTCGTCGTAGATGACGAAGTCGGAGCTGTAGCCGGGCAGGTGCTCGATCTCTCTGCGCAGGATCCGCAGGCAACTGGAGTGAAAGGTGGACACCCAGCAGTCCCTCCCCGCTACGCCCAGGAGGTCTTCGACGCGGTCCTTCATCTCGCCCGCTGCCTTGTTGGTGAAGGTGACTGCAAGCAGCTCCCAGGGCTTTACACCCAGCTCCTGGACCAGCCAGGCGATGCGCATGGTCAGGACACGGGTCTTGCCCGAGCCTGCTCCGGCCAGCACCAGCAGTGGCCCTGCTCCGTGGCAGACAGCTTTTCGCTGCGCCTCGTTCAGGCCGTCGGTCAGGGCGGACATTCGCTGCTTAGCTACCTTCCGACTCGCTCGCCTGTTTGCTCTTCGCCAGGGCCCGCTCGGAGCGGCGTTCCAGTTGCGACCGCAGCCGGCCGGCGTAGCCAGCCTTGTTTTCCTGGCGAGCACGGCCGATGGCAAGCGCGTCGGCCGGTACATCCCGGGTGACCGTGGTGCCGGTTGCCACGTAGGCGCCCTTGCCCAGGCGCACCGGAGCCACCAGGTGGCTATCCGTGCCGACGAAGACATCGTCGCCGATGGTGGTCTTGTGCTTGGCGAATCCGTCGTAGTTGCAGGTGATTACACCCGCGCCGATATTGCAGCGTTCGCCCACGTCGGTATCGCCCAGGTAGGCGAGGTGGTTGGCCTTGGCTGCCTTGCCCAGGGTCGTCTTCTTCATCTCGACGAAGCAGCCTGCCACCGCCTGTTCGCCCACCTGGGTCGCCTCGCGCAGGTGAGTAAATGGCCCGACCAGCGCCGAAGGGCCAACCTTCACCCGATCGGCCTCGTGGTGTTGGTCGGGTCGCTTCTTGTTGCGGCCATTGAGCACGGTGAACGAGCGGATTCGGGCGCCGCGGTCGATGTCCACCCCTTCGGCGACGACGTAGGGGTCGATGACTGCGTCCGTGCCGACCGTGACGTCGGTGAGAATGCTGCCTCGGCCGATCCGGGCGCCGGTCGCTACGGTCGTGTTGCCACGAAGCTCTACTCCGGAGCCCAGGTGTACATCGGCTGCAAGGGTGACGTTCTCTTCGATGCGGGTGTCATCCGGATTGTCCATCGAGACGCCACTTTGCATCCAGCGGCTGTTGATCAGGTTGCGCAATTCGGACTCCAGGGCGGCAAGTTGCGCCCGATCGTTGATTCCCGCGACTTCGAAAGGATCGGAGAGGGGGAAGGCTTGTACCGTCAGTCTGTTGCCGGTGGCAATGGCGACGATGTCGGTAAGCAGGTACTCCTGCTGTTGGTTGTCAGTGGTGAGTTCGGCGAGCGCGCCACCCTGCTCGTCATCACCGAACAGGAAGCTGCCATCGACGGCATAGATCGACGTGTTGACCTCTTGCACGGCGCGCTCGGCTTCGTTGGCGTCGCGGTGCTCGACAATGCGGAGCACGCTCTCGCCGGAGGAGCCGCGGATCACCCGGCCGTAGCCGCTGGGGTCGTCGGGTTCCATGGTCAGCACGGTGACGACGGCGTTGCTGTTGTGGTGGGCCGTAAGCAGCCGTTCGAGGGAAGTGGCGGTGATCAGTGGGACGTCGCCGGGAAGGATGACGACAGTTCGGCCTGCGAACGGTAGCGCTCCACGCGCTGCTGCGACGGCCTGGCCGGTACCCTGCAGACCTTCTTGTACCGCGTAGCGGACGCGATCCCCCAACTCGCTTCGAACCTGGTCCTCGCCGAAGCAGACAAACACCACCTGTTCCTAGCAGCCGCCAACGGTTGCGGCATCGAGGACGCGAGACACGAGGCTCCGCCCGAGCAGAGGAAACAGCACTTTGGGCTGTGCAGAGCACATTCGGGTGCCCTTGCCGGCGGCCAGCACCACTGCCACGGGTGCGTCCATCAGGAGTCGTCCTCCTCCTTGGGCTTGGCGGCTTCGGCGGCGGCGGCGGCTGAACTGACCCACCAGCGGCCGTGCTTCTTGACCCAGTGCTGTGTCGTAGTCTTCTGCTCCACCTTTGCCTGCGATGGAACTACGACGTTCCAGGAGATTCGGATCTCGGCGGAGTCGCCGGTCTCGGCGTCGATGAACACGTATTGCAGGGCAATCTCGTCCATCTTCGCGTGGCTCTCTCCCTGGCCGGTGTGGGCTCGCAGGAACTCAATCTGGTCTTCGGACTCCAGCAGGAAGCCCGCGGCCTCCTGCCAGTTGTTCCAGCGGACGGCCTCCCAGTACTCCGTGGCCCGGTCGCGCAGGCGCGTAGTCTCGAGTTGCCGCTTGTGAGCCTTGCCCCGTGCGGCGAAGGCCGCCCGTTCGGCCTCGGTGCAGCCGGTCATTGCCGGCATAGCGGCCGCCACAACGAGGGCGAGCAATGCTCCGATCCAGGGCTGCAATCGTTCAGTTCTGATGTTCACCGTCGTGTTCGTCCCGGGCCCCTGGTTGTTCGGTCGACTTTGGGTCCTCCGCAGACCCGGTCTCCTCTTCGTTGGGCTTTTGTTGGCCGTCGGCCTCTGGAGGCTCGTCCTCGGCTCCCTGCTCTTGCTCGCCAGGCCCGGCCGGCGACCCATCGTCCGGTCTGGCGGGCACGTCGACGTCCTCGTCGAGCATGTCGTCGCTGTAGTCCTGCTTCGGTCGTACTGGCATCCCGAACAGCCTCCCCTGCACGCCGACAACCACGCGGACGATGCCGAAGGGCGCCTTGCTGTCTGGCAGAGCCTCGGCGTCGCTGAAGACCTCTCCGTCCTCGACAAAGCGGTGGCTCTCGAGGCGCTTGGGGTTTGCGGCGAAGGTGATTGGGACGCGCAGAAAGATGCCTACCCAGCGGTTCAGGTCGAGCTGTACTCCGGGTTCGATCTGTGGTCCGAAGTCGACGACCCGGCGGAAGGTCTTGAATTGGCCGCGGATGGGTGGCGGAGGGCTCTCTTCGTCGTCGGCCACCTCGGGGTCGTTGTACAGGCTCGGATAGCTCAGCCAGGCGAAGCCCGCGCCCAGGCTCGGGCGCAGTTTCGGCACGGTGAGGAAGTAGTAGCGCAGCATGACCTCGCCACCGAACAGGTTGACGCTCTGCTCGCTCCAGGTGCCGCTGGGACGATTGGTGGGGTCGGGGACCAGTACGTTGGCGTTGTCTTCGTCGGGGATCGTCGAGCCCGAGAGCAGTCGGATGTAGACCTTCGAACGGCTCCACATGCCGGCGACCTCGATGTCGAGGTTGCGCAGGATGCCGAAGCCGATGCCGAAGCCCAGGCTCATGGAGCTACCCTCGGTGACCTGTTGCCAGGCGAAGTTGTCGACCTCGCGCTCCAGGTTGGGACTCAGGTAGTAACCGCCGGAGTAGCGCAGACCAGTCGCCCCGCCAATGAATCCGACCTGGATCGTACCCAGCAGCTGCAGGCGGTGACCGGCCCAGCGCCAGCGCCACTTCTCGAAGTCCAGTCCGGAGTTCTTCAGCGATCGGTACTGCTTCGAAGTGATGCCCAGTTCCTTCCAGACGGCCTCGCCCCCCTCGGTCGTCTTCATAGTCTCGATGTCGGCCTGGCTCAGGTACTGCTCGGGCTTCTTCCGCAACTCGGTTTCGAGGCGCTCCAACTCGCCTTCCCGCAGGTCAATTTTCATGCGCGCGACCAGTCGTTGTTCTTCCTCGCTGCGTGCCTCCTCGAGCATTCGCATGCGGGCCCGCTGCCGCTCGCGGGCATCTTCATACGGGGCGTCGAGTTCCTGCTGCTTCAGGTTGTCGAGGGTCAGAAGCACCGTCCGCGGGAGCAGAATCTCTTCGTCTGCGCGCAGGTCGAGCACGTAGGTAAGTGCCAACTCGGCCTTGTCGACATCGAGGATGGTGACTGCGACGCGGAAATCGCCGTCTTCGAGTGCCGTGACCCGGCCGCTGACGACCCGCTCTATCTGGCTTCGTTCGCCAATTACGAACTGACAGCCGAGCTCATCGCCCGGCGGGCAACCGCTGTAGTAGAGAGGAGCATCTACGTCTTCGACTGGCTGGCAGTCGGCCAGTTCCAGCAGGTCGTGCTGACCCGCGGCCATGAGCTCGCCGAACAGGAACTCGTATAGGGATGCAGCCAGGCCTGTCGAGTCGCGAGTTGTTGCTGTAAACGGTGCGACGAGGATGCGTTGGCTCAGCTCCTCGCTCTCGATGATGATCTCAATGTCCTGCTCGCCCTGGCCGTCCGCTGCCGATTCCTGGGCTGCGGGCGCGGGAGGAGCCGCGAGTAGCCCGGCTCCGAGCACCAACAGGGCTGAAAAATGAGACCGCATCGGGCGGACTCTAGCCCGCATCCGGCGGGAGCACCACCAGCGATCGGCGGGTGCCCGCCGAAGCCTCCCAAGGAAGCTTCTAAATGAGGCACTGCAAGGCACTTATGTAGACTGCGAAAGTTAAGGCTATCCCCTACGACAAGGTCCTGTTACATTCCTCGACCCCCGCCGAAAACACCCGGCCCAACCTCTCGGAGGCCACCCCTCCGAATCCTGCGCGAAAGAAGTTCTTCATGGCCTACGCTGTCAACAAAGTCATCCTCCTCGGCAACCTCGGTAAGGACCCCGAGATTCGCTACACCCAGACTGGCAAGGCGGTCACCTCGTTCTCGCTGGCGACCTCCGAGCGTGCTGGACGTGATGGCAATGAGCGCACCGAGTGGCACAACATCGTCGCCTGGGACAAGTTGGCAGAGTTGTGTGGTCGGCTTGTCCGCAAGGGCAACAAGGTCTACGTCGAGGGCCGCTTGCAGACTCGCGAGTACACCGATCGTGATGGCAACAAGCGCAGGAGCACTGAAGTAGTCGCCCGTGAGATGGTCTTCCTCACCACGGACCGTGACGGTGCCAGCCGAGGAAACTCGACTCCGCATCCGGCCGATGCCTACGCTGGCAACTCAGGAGGCGGTATGCCGGCGGCAGCGGTGGCGGCAGCAGGTGGCGGCGACGCGATCCCCTACTCGGACGACGAGGACATCCCGTTCTAGCCTGAGTTGGTTCAGGCGGTCCGCGATCAGGGGTCGACGTAGAGGCTTACCCGGTGGGCCTCGATTCGGCCTTCCATGGCGAACATCATCAACTCTCCCCCGAAGTTGCCGACCAGGTCGTCTTCGTTCTCGAAGCCGCCCTCCCAGTCGAGCTCCATGGGCAGGAAGCCGACGTCCACCGAGACATTTCCAGCCGCCTCATCGTCCTCGATGTCGCCGTTGACGTCATAGCTGACGTCGATGGCGCCGAGGACGAGCAGGTTCAGGCTGCAGGAGCCCGAACCATCGATCACCTCGCCCTCCATGTCGACGACGAAGTCCAGGGCGCCGCCACACGAGGTGGCAATCGGAGTGTCTTGAAACTCGCCGCTCAGGTCCATGGTGAGGTTGCCCGAGTAGATCCCGGTGTGTACGCCCTGGACGCGGACACCGCCCAGGGTCGTCTGCAGACGATCGCCGTTGGGTAGCTCCGCTGTGGCGGTGATCGCGTGGATGCCCGGTTCGAGTTCGACCACGCCCGCTCGGCCCTCGTGCAGCACGGCCTCGTCCTGGTCCGTGGTCCATGTGATGGCGTCGAAGTCCATGGGCTCACCTGCGGCGTCGATCACCTCGGCGTCCAATTCAAAGTCCTCGTCCAGCAGGTAGATGGCTGCTGCCATCGGTGCGTGTACCGCCAGGGTGGCCCCGTCGAACTCTGGGTAGCTGGGCTCGGAGGCCTCTTCGCCGTCGCCGCCCGTGCCGGTCAGAGTGACGTCGTTGCAACCGGCGCTGAGCACGGCTGTGGCGAAGACGAGGCAGATCGGGGCCACGAGGACTCTCATAGGCTCTCCAGAAGCGGGGTTTGGGCGACGCTTCAGGCAGCGTCTGCGGCACGCTAGCACCCGTCTTTGCACCCGACCAGAAGAAACACTTCGGTGTTGCCGGCTCGGGCGCCGGCGATTCTGCTTGCTGCCCGGCCCAGTTCGCAGAAGCCGAGCTCCACGGCGCAGGCAGCGACCTGGTCGACCGCCGCCGCAATACGTACC